>JAUIIX010000018.1 GCA_030431515.1 bacterium | reverse complement strand
AGAGAAGGAGATTCTTCGGCTACGCCTCAGAATGACGTAGGGGTTTTTGGGTGATTTAGTTTTAACCTTCCGAAGGTTTTGAACCTTCGGAAGGTTTCTAATATCGTTTAATATGGATTCTTCGCTTCGCTCTGAATGACAAGACCTAAGATTCTGAAACAAGTTCTGAATGACGGAAAAGCAAGAAATACCCCATCGGCAAGCCGACACTCCTTTTTTACATTTCGACTACGCTCAATGACCGAGGGGAATTTTGAGGGAAGATGGATTCATCGCTTCGCTCTGAATGACGATGGAGGAGATTCTGTAAGAAATTCAGAATGACAAGAGGAAAAAGAAGGAAGGGTTTTGTGTAGTTTTATTACTTTTTAATAAATTAATTGTTGTTATAATATATTGCATATTATGAGTTTAATGTGAAATCGTTTCCTACGAAGGCATGCTAAATTTTACGAGATTCTTCGGCTACGCCTCAGAATGACGTGGGTTGGTGAAACGCAAATTTGCGTTCAATACTATTTCGATTAAAGTATTGTTTTCACACAGCCACTAAATCGTGTCTCTACTTAGAGATTGGGTTTTGATCTGAATATTGAGAAATTTATTTCACTTCAAATTCTGCTGTGATTACGGCAGAAATTGTTTTGTCTATGCTGTAAGTGTCATACATTCCATAAGATGATATTTCTTGTGAGTTTTTAGATGTTATTTGGAAAACTCCTTGACTTGCTGAGATTAGATTTCCAACTTCGGCATCTGTATTATCTGCTAATTTTTCAGCTCTGTTTTTAGCATCTGTTGCTGAGTTCGCTAACATTTCTAATTTTAATTCTTCAATCTTTGTATAAAAATATTGCGGTGAATGAGAATCAAAATTAATTCCTTGTTCTATTAGATTTGTAGATAATTTCGAAATTTCTTCAATTTTTTTAACGTCTGCCAGTTCTATTGAAATCATTTGATTCAATTTATATCCAATTACTGTATTAGATGGAACATATCCGTAATCTGCTTTTACTTGTTCGTATAATGTTTCTGTATTAATTGCAGAAAATTGAATTTTATTAGTTTCAACACCCATATTATTAAAGAAAGTAAGTACTTTAGATTTAATAATTTGTATATCGCTAAATGCTTGTTTTAAATCAGGATTAGTAACGTTGAAATTACCTGACCAAGTTCCTAAATCAGATACAATATCTTTGGAAGCAAAACCCTTAACTTGAATTGTCATTTTATTGATATTATCGTATTTTTTACCAGCTTCGAATGAAGAGCCCAAAATTGAAGCAGCAATAATAAAACATATTCCCAGAAGTAAGTTATTCATCATAGTTTAGTTCTCATTTAAAAATAAAATTGTGTTTGGATTAATTCCAGTCGGAAAATTAGCGAATTTATTTTGATTTTCAAAAATTAATAATTCACCAGCAACTTGATGATTGAATGCATTTAAAATATAATAGTAATTATTATCAATATTAAAAGAATACCAAACATCAGTGCTTGTATTTTTAATTTGATTAAATATTTCTTTATTTGTTAAATCTAAATAATTTAATCCATCATTATTTATAAAATAAAGTTTATTATTATAATATTTTAATTTAGAATGAATTTGAGTTTTGTATTCACTTATTTTATTAAATGATTCTAAATCATATTCAATAATTGCACCGACTGAATCTGACCAATGGAAATTAGCATAAGAGGCATACAATTTATTATTTGCAATCTCAATATCAAGTGTATTTGGACCGCAATTTATCTTTTGTATTTCTAAATCAGTATTTATATCAATGACTGAAATTGTTCTTGCTCCTTGCTCTTTGTCACGAATTTGACCAACAGCAGAATTTGCTACAAACAAATAATTATTGTGAGAATCAATTCCATCAGGACCAGGTCCAACTGCTATTTCATTTAATATTTGTAAATTATTAGTATCAAGTTTTAAAACTGTATTATTTAATAAATCTGTAATCCAAAGATATTTATTAAAATGAATATGTTTGATAAATCGAGTTTTTGAAAATAAAAATGAATTAATTAATTCACCATTGTTTTTATTTATTTTAATAATTTTATTAGTATTAGAAATTATAATATATATATAATCATCTACTAAAATCATATCATTAGCAGTATCACCTAATTTTATTTTATTTATTTGTTCATAATAATTAATATTATTAAAATTACTATCTAAATTTATTTTTTGTAATTTAGAATTATCTTGATTTAGTAATCCTTCGGATAATAATAAAATATTACCACTTGAATTATTATCAATTATTTTATTATCTGGTGTTTCAACACAAGAGGTAAATAAAAATAAAATAAATATAATATTTAATTTATTTAACATATTTTCCAATATTATTATTAGAATAAATAAAATATAAGCCAGAATAATTATTCAAATTATTAATTCTATTTCCTAATAAATCATAAAAATATGTTTCATCTTTAGTAGCACTAATTAATTCAACAGAACTTACATAATCTGAATGATTAATAATAGCAACTGCATCTAAATCAAAACCAGATAATGTAGGGTCGTAATTAGGATGCTCAGAATTATTTAATATTTGCTCGGTTATATCTTTTATTTTAATATATCGCACTGAGTCAATGCCTATAGTTGCTAAATCAAAAGCATTTCCGCCAGATTTAAGAGGGTTAAATGGATTATTCGCACCAATTGTTGGCTTTGTACCAGCCAAGCCCTCTAAAGTAAGAATATCATAGGGAAATTCTATATAATTAATTCCATCTTTAGAAACAGATACTATTGCGGGTTCTGCATACATTACTTCATTAAATTGATTTACAAAAGCATTTTCAAAAATAGTAAAATCAGCACCTTCTTTGTCTATTATTAAATTATTTTTTAAGCCAATAATTATTTCGCCATTAAGCCCTATAGATAATATTTCTTCGGGTCTTGTTTCTGCTATATATTTTGTTCCATAAATAGATGGTGAATTAAAAATATTATTAGGATAATATTCCGGTGATTGACCAGCAAATTGAATAGTACCTGGTGTAAAAGAAAATACTGTGTCAATAAATATTTGACTATTACTTGAAGAAATAAATAAAATAAATAATATTAAAATTGTTTTCATTTTAATCCATAATTTAAAGTTAATAGAAAATTAATTCCAGGCATTGGGAAATTATTTATTATTTGATACTCAGAATCTAATATATTCTTAATTGAGAAAATAATTTTAAATTCATTTTTATTAATTTTTATTAATTTATTAAAAACTAAATCTAATAATAAAAAAGAATCAATAACAGAATTAACATCATTGCCTTGATTGTAATATCTAAATGAATTATAATTTAATAATAAATTAGTGTTTACTATTTTATGTTCGAAATAAATATTAGAACTAATTAATTCATTTGGAATATAAGGCAAATCTGTATTATTTAAAATAGTATTTTCTATAAACTTAGCTTTCTGATATGTGTAATTAAAATTAATATTTAATTTTTTATAATTAAAAACTAATTCACTTTCTAATCCATAGTTATTTACTTTTTCTAAGTTAGAAGCACTCCACACAACTGGTGAAATAGGTATTGACTGAATATAATCATCTATTATTGAATAATATGGATTTATATTTAAAGTAAAATGTTTATTAATATTAATTTTATTATAAAAATTAATTGAATTTGATAGTTCAGGTTTTAAATTACTATTTCCAAAATTCAGATAATACATTTCATTAAAACTTGGTGCACGAAAATTTCTTGAATAAGAAATTGTACTTTTAATAGCATCAGATAAAAAGGTAATCGATAGCAATGGAGAGATATTATTTTTAGTATAATTTATTATATCATATCTTGCACCAAAATTAATTAATAATTTATATTTATTTATTTCAAATACTTTATCAAAATTAAGAGATGCACCAAATATATTTCCTTCAATGTTTGAATTATTTAATAAATTATCTCCTCTAAGATAAGTATAATCATTATCAATTCGTAATCTATAATTTATTAAATTATTATTATTAATTAATTCACTAAATAATTGAACATTATTTGTAAAGTAATTATTATCTATTCCATTTTTATTAAATAATTTATTTAAAGTATCTTTATAATTTAATTCTGAGTAATTATAGAAAAAACCATTATTGATTGTGTAATCATCTAATTTAATATAATTATTATAATATAAATAATTATTATTTGTAGTAAGTTTTGCGTTTGTATTTTCTAATTTATCTTGTAAAACAGCACCAGGAATACCTTGTTCATTATAATTAAAGAAATATCTGATTTTATGTGATATATTGTTGTTAATAAATAATTTAGTGAAATTAAAATTATAATTAATTAATTTACTGTTGTTTCGTTCTAATTCTTCTTCTTTATTATTTAATATTATTTTTATTGGATAGTTAGCAGTATTATTTTTATAATCAAATGAAATTGATGTAGTATTATTAATTGGGTAAACTACAGATGCCGCATAATTATTAAAGGAACCAATATTAAAGTTTATTTGTTTATTTTGAGGAATTTTGGAATTAAATATAATATTACCAAATAATGAATTGCTACCATAAATACTTGATGTACCAGTTTTATCTATTTCTATACTTGAAATATTATTAGTATTAAATAATGCAGAATTAACTGAACCAGAACTTTTATCATTTATTTTAAATCCATCATATATATAGGCAATTTGATTGGCTGTTGAAGCACGTAAGGAAATCATTTTCATACCACCAGCACCACCATAATCACGAATAGAAATTCCATTTTGTCCATTAATTGCATCAGCAATATCTGTAGAATTTCTTTTCATAATATCGCTTTCATTAATTATTATTTTGCTTAATTTATGCTTGTCAGATTGGATAGTAATATCTTCAATGTTATATATTAAAGTGTCTTGCTCTGCGAACAAGACACTTAATATAATAAATAGATTAATCAATAACATTAAATTTAGAAGTTTTAATTCCAAGTTCATTTGTTAATTTAACAATGTAAGTACCATTAGTTAAATTCAAATTACTAATTTCTACTTTTGCAACTGCACCTGTAAAATCTTGAGAATAAACTTTAGACCCTGTAATATCATAAATCTCGATATTAGAATTTAAAGATTGTTCTTGTCTAACATAAATGAAGTCAGTAGTAGGATTAGGATAAACAACTATTTCACTTTTTGTCTCATTTATATTATCTTCTACACTTGTTATTAATTGACCAGAATAAGCAACTTCGTTAGATGGGCTATAATCATTATTATTAATAACAGTAGCCATTAAAAATTCTCGTTCAATGTCAATATAAAAATCTTCAACTTTACCTTTTAATTTAACTACACCATTAAGTCCATCGCCTAATAAAAGTCTTAAATCACCATCATAAGTAGAAACCATTGAAGTAATATCTCCGTTTTCGGCTACTAACTTAACATTTCTTGGACCATTAAATCCACTGGTACCAGTAGGTAATTGTAATACTTGATCTGTATTATAATTAATAAAAGTAACTTGATGAGAACCATTTGCAACTGCACCAATTGCTCCATTCAAATAATCAATATCATTACCAGTGCTACCGATTATTACTTCTTTTAATGTAGGAGTTTGAGTATGAGGTAATTGCCCATACATTATAGAAGCATCTTTCTGACCAAAAGTACCTTCATTCAAAAAGGCAATTCCAAAGGCACCTGAATTTTGGAAATACTTAGCTTCGAGTACATTTTCACCAGCATCTATTTTTTGTAAAATATTACTATTTTCTCTATCAAATACTTCTACTTGGTCAGTAGAACCATCATTTCTAACAGAAAACATTAAATGAGGACCCGCCAAATCAACAGAAATAGCATCAACTTCTGCTACTGATTCTTCTATTAATGTATAATTTAATACATCATAAGAAGATATTCTACCATTATGAGGAATATATACAACATCTATTTCACTATCATAAGCTAATTTGGTTGGGAATTTTAAATCACCCATTTCAAATTCAAATACTTTCTTAGTAATTGCTATTGATCCTTGACCTTTGATTGTCCACCAAGATGGTTTTTCATCTCCAGCGTCAAATTCACCATTGAAATTAGCATCTTGACCTAAACAAAAGATATTATAAGTGTCATTTGATTTTGAATAAACTATTTTAGATGGTTGTTTTCCGACTTTAGCATAATTAATTTTTGGAATATCATCAGTATTTGGCTTGCCAATTCTTACTAAAGAATTATCTTTATCGCTTGCATCGAATAAAAGTACGTTCTCATTATTCCAAAAACTAATTCTATTAGGTTCAAAATATTCATTAGTAGTAAAATCAGAAATAAAGTCAATATTATCTAATGAGTCTATATATCTAATGTCATTATTAGTTGTTAATAATACTAAGTCTTTATTGTCCTTTGTCATATATCTTGTACCATGTATATTATTACCGTTAGAAACTAAACCATTACTTAATTTACTAACAGTTCCATCGATTTCTAATTTAGTGATTTCCGGAGAATCTGAATAAGAAATATAGATTGAATTATTAAAATCAATAAAGGAAGAAACAGTATTATCTAATTCTAAAGTTTCAAAAGTTGGCATTCCAGCGTGAGGTAAAATACCATACATTACCGATGCGTCTTCACCAGTTTCATGATTAGCAGATAAAAAAGCAACAGCTATTTCTTGTTCAGCAGTTAAATAATACACTAAGTCTTGAGTATTATTATTTAAAGGCATTTCTTGTAAAATAGTAGATGTTTTAGTATCAAAAACTAACAATTTACAATTTTCGTAATCGCCTGTATCTTCATTAAGAGTTCCTTTCTCAACAACTAATAAATGTGATCCTGCTAAAGCGATTGCTTGAACATTAGCTTCTAAAACTACATCCTCTATTAAGTTTGTAGTAAGGATATTATAAGAGGAAATTTTAGTTTTGAGAGGTAGATATATTATTTGATTTTGATAATCAACAGCTGGTTTAAAATTTTCTGCTACAGATTGAAAAGCATCAATTTGCTTCATTAAATTGAATTTAAATTCATTCCCTGCTTTTCCAATCGTCCACCAAAATGGTCTATAATCCAAGTTTGGTCCTTGAATAATACCATCTCCATTTACATCTATTCCTGCACTAAAGACGTGAGTTACAGTTCCATAATGAAATGAATATACTGGATTGAAACTCGCTGCTTGTTTTTCAAAATTGCTATAATTAACATATTTTGAATGTGAATTGCTAAAAGAAAGCAAGAAAACTGCTCCTAATAGTAGTAAATTGAATTTACTCATAAATAACACCTATTAAATAATTAAAAATTTGAGGATCTATTTTAAGGATAGCCCTCATTAATTCTGTTTTCCGCAGAATAAAAATGAGAAATTAATAGAGGTCTTCTGACTTAGACTTCATCCTCTTATTATACCTTCCCAGAGAAATACTCCAGTGGTTGCTATTGAAAGCATATAATATTTGTCAGTCATTACAGCGGCGGAACCGTGTAGGAATTTCACCTAACTTCCGAGATAATTTTTATCTCAATTCTATTAATTTATTCATCATCTGACTTGATAACGTAAATAGTTTCATTTTCTTTTACGTAACCATATTTTTCTCTCGCAGTTCGTTCAATCTCGATTGTATCTTTAATCAGATTGACTTTTTGTCTTTTTAAATCTTCAACATCTTGGAGTTCATTTGCAATTCTTTCTTCAATTGTACTTTTTTTGTACATTAAAGAAAATCTTGTTATTAATCCAAAATCTGAAAACATTAGATAAAGAAAAATTAAAGTTAATAAAACACTACCAACAATTAGATGCTTTTTCTTTGAACTTTGTGTTAGTTTGCCTATTATCCGTTCTTTATCCATTTATCTTTAATTTTTATTAGAAATAAAATACTAAACTAACAATAATTCTTCTTCTTTAGCAAATTGTTTTAAAAAATTTACAAAAGAATCCATTTCTTCTTTATCTCTTTTCTCTGTAACCGCAATCAATAATCCATGCATATCACTATCACCAGTAATTTTAGTGTTAATACCTGCTAAGAAGCCGTTATTAATTGCTTCATCTATTATTATTTGAGGGTCAACAGGAGTTTTAACACAGAATTCATACAAATAAGGTTTATTATTTGCTAAAGAAAATCCTTCAATTTTTGAAATTTCGCTTTCCAAATAATGAGCATTTTGGTAAGAGTTATATGCTACTTCTTTCAATCCTTCTCTACCCATAGTTTCCATATAGACTGTAGCAGCCAACATAAATAAACCTTGGTTAGTACAGATATTAGAAGTTGCTTTCTCTCTTTTTATTTGCTGCTCTCTTGTTTGTAAAGTTAGTACAAAACCATCTTTACCTTCTTGATCAACAGTTTTACCACAAATTCTACCTGGTAGTTTTCTAATAAATTTTTCTTTACAAGCGAAAATTCCTAAATAAGGACCACCATAACTTAATGATATTCCTAAGCCCTGTCCTTCGCCAACTACAACGTCTGCATTGTAATTCCCTGGTGGGTCGATAATAGCTAAAGAAGTAATATCAGCAACTACTATGAATAATGTTTTGTTAATACTATGAGTGATTTTTTCAATTTCATACACATCTTCTAAGTTACCATAGAAGTTAGGTTGTTGAATAATAACAGCACTTGTATTTTCACTAATTGTATTTTTTAATTTCTCAATATCAGCAGTACCATCTTCATTTTTAATATATTTGAATGTAAGATTTCTACCATCACAAACAGTCTTAACTACTTCAATATAATTAGGATGAATAGTACCAACAAAAATAATTTCATCTCTTTTATTTTCTGCATTAGCCAATAAACAAGCTTCTGCAAGAGAAGAAGCACCATCATAAAGAGATGCGTTTGCAACTTCCATTTTAGTTAATTCACAAATCATAGATTGGAATTCATACATAGCTTGAAGAGTCCCTTGAGATACTTCTGCTTGGTAAGGAGTATATGCAGTTCTAAATTCTGCTCTGTCTATTGTGTTCGGAACAATAGCAGGAATAAACCTATCATAAGCACCGCCACCCATAAAACAAGTATGAGTTTCTGTAGAAATATTTTTATTTGCATGTTTTTTTAATAACTTTTCTACTTCATATTCAGATAATTGAGGTGCAAGATTTAAGTTTCCGTTAAATTTTACTGATGCTGGAATACATTGTATCAAGTCTTCAAAATTGTTAACTCCAATTCTTTCAAGCATTAAGTTTCTGTCTAAATCAGAACTTGGGATAAATGGCATTTATTTCTCCAATATGTAAATTTATTTTTTACAAAATTATCATTCTATTGACTATTAAACAAGACAAATGTTTTGTTTTGATTAAAAAATTTTATTTATTAAATTGTGTTAATTATTTAGCATAAAGCAAAATTTAAAAAATGAGTAAATTCAAATTCCCTCTTCATATACAAATTATTCTTGGATTAATCATTGGAACAATCTTCGGAGTGTTGTTTTCTGTTGATTCCAATAAGATTGAAATTGTTTATCAAAGCAAAGGAAAAAACATTCATAAAGTAATCTCCAACTGGGAGGAAATCAGCTTTTTTGAATTAAATGAAGAACTTGCTAAGTTTAACGATAAAGACCAAATTGCTATTATTAAATTTTTTAAGAAGAATAACAAGAAAAACTTAGTTCTGAATGTATTAAAAAATGAAAATTATGATTTATATGAAAATATAAAAGATATTAAGAAATTACCAACAATAGCGACTCATATCAAACCAATTGGTAGTTTATTTATTCGTTTATTAAGTTTTTTAGCTATTCCACTTGTAGTTGCTTCACTTATAGTGGGTGCATCATCCTTAGGTGATATTAAAAAACTTGGAAGAATTGGCTCTAAGACTTTTGGATTATATGTAGCTACAACTGCAATTGCAATAACTATTGGTTTAGTTGCTGCTAATTTGATTAGACCAGGTGAGAGATTAGATAGCGAAACAAAAAATAGATTGCTTAGTACATTTGAAGATGAAAGTGCGGATAAAGCAATCCAAACCCTTGATATTGATATTGTTGATTTCTTTTTAAATATTGTTCCTAAAAATCCAATCGATGCACTTGCCTCTGGTAATATGCTTCAAATAGTATTTTTTGCAGTTATATTTGGAATAACTCTTACTTATCTCGATAAAAAACATAGCGAACCGGTGATTATTTTCTTTGAAGGTGTCAGCCAGACAATGATTAAAATGGTTGATATTTTTATGAAAATAGCACCTATAGGAGTTTTCGCCCTCATAGCCGCCACAATAGCAGATTTTGGATTTGAAATTCTTGAAACTCTTATTTGGTATTGTCTTACAGTAGTGATTGCTTTGCTAATCCAAACAACAATTGTCTATGGGTCGATAGTAAAAATATTCAGCAAACTATCACTTAAAAGATTCTTTTCTGGATTGAGAAATGCACACGCAATCGCATTTTCTACAAGTTCAAGTGCAGCTACTCTACCGCTTACTTTCGATTGTGTAGAAAACAACTTAGGAGTAAAAAAGCAAATCAGTGGATTTGTACTTCCGCTTGGAGCAACTATAAATATGGATGGAACTGCACTTTACCAAGGTGTTGCCGCAATATTTATTGCACAAGTATATGGACTTGACTTGAATATAACAGAACAACTAACTATAATATTTACTGCAGTTTTAGCATCAATTGGAACAGCACCTGTCCCAGGAGTTGGTATTATTATGCTTGTATTAATACTCAATGCAGTACATATACCTGCTCAAGGTATTGCACTTATTCTGGGTGTTGATAGAATACTTGATATGCTTAGAACTATAACGAACGTAACTGGTGATGCAGCTGTAGCAGTTGCAATCAACGGTATGGAGGAAAAATAGTGTTAAAATATCTATTTATTATTTTAATATTTAGTTCTAATTTATACTCTAATCATAAAGTGTTAGACCGAGAAATAGATTCTTTAAAGAACTTAGTATATTCGGATATGGCAAAAGATACAAGAGAATATCACACTAATGTAATTGAATTATACAGAAAATACAGATATTTTAATAATGATTCTGCTAAATATTATTTAAAGTATGGGGTTGAATTATCTTCACATTATAAACTTGATTTAGTTACGCGTGATTATTATAATATAATGGGTTTAGATGCATTTGATAAAAGTGATTTTTCTTCTGCTTTGGTAAATTTTTATAAATGTTTGGAATACTCTGTTAAAACAAATGAAATTGGAGCAGTTGGTTATACCTATTCTGATATTGGATTCGTGTTTTATGTCCAAGGACTTTGGGATCTTGCATTAGAACATTATCAAGAGGGAATCAGATTTATAAAAGATGCTGATTCTTTAGAAACAATTTCACTTCCATTATTATACGAAAATAGCGGTCTATGTTTTGGACATTTAAATCAAATTGATAGTGCCAATCATTATCTGAATTTAGCTTTAGAATATTACAAAAAACATGATATTAAAGATAAAGTCCACCATATATATCTATACCTTGGTCATATTAATAGAAGACACGTTAAAGATAATAAAAAAGCATTAGAATATTATTACTTAGCTCTCAATTTTTTTAAGGAGGATAGGTCTTGGTTAGAAGGTTATCCATATACTCTATTTCATACTGGTGAAAGTTATTTTGCTCTAAAAGAATATGATAAAACAATTGAATATTACAAAACAACATTATTAGAAATGAAAAAATTGGGTTGGAATAAAAAAATAATTGATATTAATTTCAAACTAGCTTATGTTTATTTAGAATTAAACAAGATTGATAAAGTTGACTCTGTAATTAATATAAATGATGAATTGATAAAACAATTCGAATCAATTGATTTATTTATGGACAAATACTATTTTCAATATAATTATTTCAAAAAACTAAATAATAGTGATTCTGCTTTATTATATTTTGAAAAATACAATAAACTAAAAGATAGTTTAGTAGAATCAAGTGTAACCGGACAAGTAGCATCAGTTCTAAAAGACTTACAAATAGTTAAAAACAAGCAAGAAAGAAAGATGCTTGCAGAAAAAAACGAACAGAAAATGTATTTATTTCTGTTTATTATAATCTTATTTATATTTTTAATTGTACTTATTTATTCCCGTTTAAGATTACAGAAGAAATCATTAATTCTACAAAATGAAAAAAATGACGCACTTGAAAAGGCAAATAAATTATTAGATGAAGCAAATCACACTAAAGATAAATTCTTTTCAATAATTGCACATGATTTAAAAAATCCTATTGGTGCAATCAAAAGCACAAGTGAATTAATGACAACGGACTATGATTTGTTTGATAAAAATGAAATAAAAGAAAGCATAGAAGATATATACAATTCTTCTAATTCTGTTCAATCTTTATTAGATAGTTTACTTACATGGTCCAGATCACAAAGAGGAAAATTAGATTTTAACCCTGAAACTTTTAATTTACAATTATTAGTAAAGAACTCATTTTTCCTATTGAAATCAAATGCAGATTTAAAGAAAATAAGTTTAATCAATAATATAAGTGATGATTATAATATTACTGCAGATGCTAATATGATTAATACAATTATAAGAAATCTTATAAGTAATGCTATTAAATTTACACCAGAAAATGGCAAAATAACTATATCAGCATATAAAGAAAATAATAATAATGTTATCACAATAGAAGATACTGGTATTGGTATTAGCAAGGAAAATCAAAATAAATTGTTTAATTTTGGAACAAATTATACCACACCTGGTACTAATAATGAGAAAGGAACTGGTCTGGGCTTAATATTAGTTAATGAATTCATAGAAAGGCATAATGGAAAAATAGCCATTGAAAGTGAAATCAATAAGGGCACAAAATTTATTATAACATTACCAAATGAAAAGTAATCAAATATCATATAAACAGGAATTATTAAGGAAAACAATACATCTTTGTTCTCTTACCTTACCTATTTTATACTATTACACAGATAAACAAACAACATTATCATTTATAATTCCTCTTTTTTTCATAATCTTATTCGTAGATATATTTTCTAAAAAAGGACGTATTTTACATAATTTTGTGTTTAAATATTTTGGCTCAATGCTACGAGAGCATGAAAAAAAAGATGGTTTTGTACTTAACGGAGCATCTTGGGTATTAATATCTGCAGTCTTGGTATTTGCTATATTTCCCAAAATCTTAGCAATCACATCATTTGTTATTCTAATTGTTTCCGACTTATCAGCTGCTTTGATAGGTAGAAGATTTGGTAAACATCCACTATTTGATAAATCATGGGAAGGCACAGGAGCATTCTTTGTAAGTGCATCATTAATTATAGTTTTAATATGGTCAATACTACCCGAAAGAAATATGTATTTCCTTTACTTTGGAATATTTACAAGTATTATTACAGCATTTACAGAAGCAGTATCAAAAGTAATAAAAGTAGATGATAATATATCAATTCCTACATCTTTTTGTATCACAATGTTGATTCTCGAAGAAATAGCAATTAAACAAGGGAGTTCATTTTTGAACCTAATGTAAATATGATAAAATATAGATACATAGTGATTCTCAATGTAATTTTAGTTTTTGCAGGGCTAAATTTAATAAAATATAATTATGAAAATAATCATAAATTTATGATAATTGATTCTTTTTCAGAAAAAAATGAAAATGGTTTACTTTCATTTTTCTTTGTAAAAACAAGATTAAAAGAAGAAAAAGAAATCTCAAAATATTCAAAATTAATATTCAAATCTCATAAAATACTCCAAAATAAAGATGATTCAACAAAAATAATAGTTGTTTATTATTTTAATCCTTCCGACTCAGCTAAAATTCCGCCAGAATACTTAAGCAAACTAAAAATAAAATACCCTAATGTAAACAACTTAAGTAAAAAGATAAATTACTATCCAAATGGTTACGTTTATACAAGTTATAAATCACACAAAAAAGTAAAAAATATAGCAAAAGACTCAATATTCAAAACACCAGTATTTGCACCTAAAGTCGGCTTTAAATCAAAAGACATTCTTAAAAACAAGAAATGATAAAATCTATATTAAAATATTTATTTTATACAACTCTAACAATCTTCTTTTGTGTTGTGTTGTTTTACTTATCAATATTTTTACTATTTTTTATTGAAGATAGAAATGATGTTACAGGATTAAAAAACAAACAGATTTTAAATGATAAAACATTTGAAATAGTCATTGAAAATGATAGTGTTTGTAAATTTTTATATAGTAATTATGCTTATAGATTATATGTTGTTGATAAAGATGAAAGAATACTATTAAAAGAAGATAATTATGAACAAGGATATGTATTCCCTTATCAATATGTGTTTTATAAAAATAATGCTTATTTTCTTGTAAGAGCAAAGGAATTATTACCGAAAAATTTAAGAATACATAATTCATTGACAATAGGAGAAAAACGTATGTCTTATGATATAGATACAGTTAAATTAAATTTAGAATAGTTCAATTAAAATTGTGTAATATAAAACAGGAATAGAAACTCATCGCCATTTGGGAGAGAAAGGCTGCGAAATCAAAGACCACCTTGGCAATGTTCTGGATTTGTAGGGAATGGTTTCAAACCATTCCAAATATTAAAAAATACAGAAAATTATTCAATATCTGCGTCGTCTTGGAAGTTTTTAGCGGATGTGCGAAGTATGAGTAATTATTATCCTTATGGAATGGTGATAGAAGCTGGCTCTTGGTCTAATAGTTCTTACAATTATGGTTATAATGGAATGATGAAAGAGAGGAATACAAATAAAATTATTTAAAAATCGTCGATAAGATAAATTAGAAACGGAAAATATATGAGAGAATTTCAAGTTATAATTGAAAAAGATATAGATGGAACATTAATTGCAGAAGTTCCAAGCTTAAAATCTTGCTATACTCAAGCAAAATCTTATGATGAATTAATGGTTAGAATTAAAGAAGTAATTGAATTGTGTTTAGAGACACAAGAAGAATATAGCCAAAATGAATTTATTGGTATTCAAAAAGTTGTTGTATGAGTACTCTAAAATTATTTTCTGGAAAAGAGTTAATAAAACTTCTTAACAAGCATAATTTTGAAGTTATTAGAGTTAAAGGTAGTCATCATTTTATGAAGCATACTGATGGAAGAACAACAGTTATTCCAGTTCATAAAAATGAAACAATAAGTAAAGGTTTATTATCTAAAATATTAAGAGATATAGAGTTGAAAATAGAGGATCTAAAATAAACCCATTGCTAGCTATGAGAGAAAGGCTACGAAATCAAAGACCACCATGGCAATGTTTAGGATTTGTAAGGAATGGTTACAAACCATTCCAAATATTAAAAATGCAGATGATTATTCTTTATCTGCTTCGTCTTGGAAGTTTTTAGCGGATGTGCGAGGATAACTAAATAATTATAAATCTAAATCGTTTATAAATATAAAACAGGAAAAATAATGAAATATAGAGTTTTAATTGAACAAGATGAAGATGGTGTTTTTATTGCAGAATGTCCTGCTTTACCTGGTTGTATTTCACAAGGAATTTCAAGAACAGAAGCACTTGATAATATTAGAGAGGCGATTTCAGGGTATATTGAAAGTTTAGAAAAACATGGTGAGCCAATTCCACCAGCAATAACTGAAGAGCTTTTGGAGGTATAAGTTGGGTAAATTACCAGTTACTACGCCAAAAAAAATAATAAAAATTTTAAAATTAATAGGTTACGAATTTGACCACCAAAGAGGAAGCCATATAATTTTACGCAAAACCGAATATCCACACAGAAGAATTACTGTTCCTGAGCATAAAGAAATCGCAAAAGGTACTTTAAGAAGTATTATCAGAGAATCCGGACTTTCATTAAATGAATTTTTAGATTTATATAAACAAGTTTAAACAGTTTATAAATCACTGAAATGGTATCTAATACGTTTACAGCAGTAGCATTGAGTGCTTCCATAACAGGAATAGAGACTCATCGCCATTTGGGTGAGAAAGGCTACGAAATCAAAGACCACCTTGGCAATGTTCTGGATTTGTAGGGAATGGTTTGGAATTGCAAAACGCCTTGTTTTTCAATAATTTGCAATAATCGTATTTTGCCAATGTAAAATTAATTTGCTGAAACCGTTCCCTAAGAAACAGGTAATGCAGATAAAAGCTGGTTCTTGGTCTAATAGTTCTTACAATTATGGTTATAATGGAATGATGAAAGAGAGGAATACAAATAAAATTATTTAAAAATCGTCGATAAGATAAATTAAAAACTGAAAAGAGTATAGATAAAAATATAAATAGAGCAATTAATTTTCTTCTTGGAACTGAAAGTTTTGTAGGTCGAGATAAACCTTAAAATATTTAATAAATAAAACATCATCACTATGACAAAAAACACAAACACTTTCCAAGATTTATTAGATATAACAGATCCAAAACTGCACCCGATTGTGAAAAAATTAAGAGAAATAATTCTTGAAATTCATCCAGATGCTTATGAAATTGTTCAACTTGGATACAGATCAATTACCTTTGCAGTTGGACCAAAAAAAATGAGTGATGGTCATACATATATTATTACTCATAAATCCTGGGTAAACTTAGGTTTTTACTATGGAGTAAAATTAAATGACAAATCTAATATTTTAGAAGGAACTGGAAAAAATATGAGACATATTAAAATTCACTCTATCGAAGAAATAAATAGCAAGGAAATAAAAGAGTTAATTATACTTGCAGTAGAAGAAAGAATAAAATCTTTTAATCAATAATTTTGAAAATCATAAATAAATACTTAATTTTATAAATTAAGAAAATAAATTATTATAAAGGTTAAAATATGCCAAATGGTGGGTCAGATTGTTGTGGTACTTGTCGTTTTAATAATTATATTTTTAAAGATAAAGGTCATCCCGAACTTGAAAAAGATATGTCGGCTTATTGTATAATCAGAAAAATACAAATACCTGACCCGCTATATACTTATTGTGCTAATCACCCGCAACATAATAAGGAGAGAATTGAAATTCCCTTAGGTCCAGTTTACGTTCATAGTCACTATGGTTCAAGAGAAATATGGTTAGACCCACCTGATACTGAAGATGTTCGCTTAGAACTTTTATATTATTTAGAGAATATCGATAATGGTCTTGCTAAAATCTACCCATTAGCAAAAGATATTGAAGAAATTGTAATAACTCAACTAACTGAATTAAAAGAGAAAAGAGCAATTCCTGGATTATTAGATATTATTAAATTAGATATAGAAATTTATAGAAATTTTAAAAATATGTGGTTGAGAAATAAAGTTGTAACAGTTGGACATGCAATTGAATCGTTATTAATTTTATCAGATGGTGAATTAATAGAAGAAGTGAAGCATTTTATAAACTCAGGAATTGAAAATGGAGTGCCAATTATTTATGAAGTAGAAGATGATAACTTTGCTATCTTACGATATCACTTAGTTCGAGGATTACAATATGTTAATTCAAATACTGCTATAAGATTGCTTGAAATCGCACTTAATGATCCACATAGTGAAGTAAAAGCATTTGCTAAAGAAATTCTTAAAAATAAACTCAAACAAAAGAAACAATCTTAACTTAAAAAGTTAAATTTAATAAAATTTATTATCACATCAATTAATTTCTAATTGATAAATAATCTATTTGATATATTTACTAAAATCGAGAATAGTTAGAAATTTAAAATAAAATAACTAATTTTGCACTTTGTTTTTTGAACAATTCAAAAATTTACCTCAGAAATTCTTAATTATCAATGAAAAAATATTTTAATCTCTTTGACTTCAGTCAAAAAGTCGATTATAAAACTGAAGTATTATCAGGACTTACAGTTGCTATTGCTTTAATCCCAGAAGCAGTTGCATTCGCCTTAATTGCAGGACTATCTCCATTAGTAGGACTTTATGCGGCATTTGTAATGGGTTTTGTTACTTCGATTCTTGGTGGAAGACCAGGAATGATATCTGGTGCAACAGGAGCAATCGCTGTAGTATTTATCCAACTATCACAATCCTATGGAGTTGAATATATATTTGCAACAGTAATACTTGGTGGTATCTTACAAATGGGAGCTGGTTTTCTCAAACTCGGTAAATTCATGAGGTTAGTGCCACATTCAGTGATATATGGTTTTGTAAACGGACTTGCTTTAATTATATTTCTATCGCAACTCGAACAATTTAAAGATAGTAATGGTAATTGGTTAATAGGAAGTGAATTATACACAATCTTTGCTTTAGTACTTGTAACTATGTTAATAATTTATATCTTACCAAAAATAACAAAAGCAATTCCTTCATCATTAGTTGCAATATTATCTATTTTTGGAATTGTAGTATTCTTAGGAATTGACACTAAAACAGTAGGTGACATTGCCTCTATTCAAGGGTCATTCCCACCTTTTCACATTCCTAATATTCCTTTTACATTTGAAACACTTTCAATTATTTTTCCTTATGCAGCAATTATGGCAGGTGTAGGTCTAATCGAGAGTTTACTAACCCTTAATATTATCGATGAATTAACAGAAACAAGAGGTCGAGGAAATAAAGAAGCAGTAGCACAAGGAACAGCAAACATTCTATCAGGTTTATTTTCTGGTATGGGTGGTTGTGCGATGATAGGTCAGAGTTTGATAAATGTAACCTCTGGTGCAAGAGCAAGATTATCAGGAATAGTAGCATCATTAATGCTTTTAGTATTTATTATGTTTGCTTCAGATTTAGTAGAGATGCTTCCAATGGCTGCCCTAACCGGTGTAATGATAATGGTTTCTGTTGGAACATTTGAATGGGCAAGTTTAAATGCATTCAATAAAATGCCAAAGTCTGATATTTTTGTAATGGTGCTGGTAACACTTGTAACAGTATTCTTGCATAATCTTGCATTAGCAGTTATAGTTGGAGTGTTAATTTCAGCAGTAGTATTTGCTTGGGATAATGCAAAACGAATTAGAGCAAGAAAATATATTGATGAAAATAATGTAAAGCATTATGAAATTTACGGACCATTATTTTTTGCTTCAGTAGCAATGTTCAACGAAAAATTTGATGTGTTAAATGATCCAGATGAAGTAATAATTGACTTTGCAGAAAGTAGAATAGTTGATATGTCAGCAATCGAAGCATTAAATAAGATCACCGAAAGATACTTAAAAGTTGGCAAGAAAATACATCTAAAACATCTTAGCCCTGACTGTCAAGTATTACTTAAAAATGCTGAAAATATAATTGATGTAAATATCTTAGAAGACCCAACTTATAAATTAGTAGTTGATAAATTATAATATATTCAGATTTGAAAATAAAAAAGGGGTAAATTATGCTCCTTTTATAGAGTAATTATTAAGCTTAGAGTTTTATTATTAATTAAAAAAGTAATTTTTATTTTAAAACAAAATCACTTTTATCATTCAGAGCGAAGCTCAGAATCCATCTTCTCTCAAAAGTCCCCTCGGTTATTGAGCGTAGTCGAAATGTAAAAAAGGGGTGTCGCGTCAGCAACGGGGTGATTGTATTCTGTTTTTCTTAAAAACTAACCCGTCATATTGAGCTAAGCGAAATTTTTCGTTAAAATTACCAACATTTTAAATCCGTGCAATCTGCCTAATCCATAAAATTCGTGATTCTTGAGGGGTTGGGGTGGAGTTTGTTTTTGTTATTTATAAATATTTAGCACATACGGAGCTGAAGAGTGCTGAGGCTGTCTAAAAAGTCCAAATTATTAATATTTTTGTTTAGAAATTCATATTTTTCTTCAATTTTTGATAATTTCTATTAATTAATAATTATCTTATATCCATAAAAATAACAAGTAGTTGTAATGGCAATTCATGAATTACCACTACACCTTTTAAAATTAATTTTTCAATAAATTTAACCTTTTTAGACAGCCTCAGAAATGATTTTGGGTTGTATTTTGCTATTGATATGAAACTGCGCTGCAGTTTTAGTAAATTGGAATTTCACCCTGCGTGGCGAATTTGAAATCAAAGGCAAAGGGCTGATGAAAACTTACTTTTTAGATTAAATATGTAATTAATCTTGTAATTCTTTTGATGTATAGTAAATCCAAATTATAAAATTCACAAATATTATTTTTTATTTTTAGAATATACTTATGCCCCTAACCCGTCTATTTTTATACTTATTATTTACAATTGTATTGATAGAGAAAAAATATAAAATCAACTTATTTTGATTTATTTATTAAATTTTTGTAATTTTATGTTTATTGATGTGTAAATTAAATATGCTTGTGAACAAATTACTAATTATAATATTTTTTACTTTATTTGCAGATAGTTTATTTGCTGTAGGGTCATGTGATGTTGGTGCTTCCGGTATAAATGGTTGTATCGTAAGAGTTATGTCACTAACACGTTCATCAGGAAATGCTCCTCATTATCTTGATGTGCAGAATTTTGATGCTTATCAGCGTTTAAGAAATGGATTTACTTTTGAAACTCATATAAAATTACAAGAACAAACTGGAATGGATAGAGCTTATATTGCTGGAGTTTGGGGTCCATTTTCTGATAAAAATGATTCGTGGGTTGTATATGTAGATAATACTAATAACTTAGTTTTTGAAGTAAATAATGCAAACTCAGAGTTAGGTTCAGTCGATAACACAATAGCAAAATATGATTTATCAGATACTACTTGGAATAAGTGGTTTCACCTCGCAGTTACTTGGTCGCCTGTTGACCAATTTGCTAATATTTTTATCGATGGTGTTCTAAAAGCAAGCGTGAAAAACGCACAATATCCTGCTGCTGCTTTAAGGAAGCCAAGTTCAAATGGATTAGGTTTACAAGTGGGAAGCACAAATGCTCTCTATAATAGTGGTGGTACTTTTCGAACTACTTTAGGGGAGTTTGATGATATTAGAGTATGGAGTAGAACACTTGGTGAATATGAAATTGATTGTAATCGAAAAATTGCTTTAAACGGAGATGAATCTGGATTAGAAGTTTATTATAGATGTAATTCTTTACAAAACGACTTTAAAATTTGTGATGCTACAGGTAAAGATAGAGAAGGACTAATGAGAAATGGGGCTAAATGTGATAATGGCTCTAACCCAAGAAGAGGACTTGACTATCCATTTGATAAAACTAATTTTCCTACTTTCCCTGACACTATTAAATGTGTAAAATCTAAGACTTACACTTGGACTTTTGCAGATACTTCTACATGTGGTGGTGAAGAATATTGGATGCTTGGATATAAAAAAATTGATGGTAAAAATCAATGGAATAATAACATTAGCAAAATATCTTTAAGTCCGAGATCGAACAATAGGTCTGCCTTAGATAAGAATAATTATGTAACGGCTACTGCAACAGTTGATGCTGATTTTGTTGGTGATCAAACTTATCGCTTTTATGTTCAAAGAACTAATTCTTGTTATAGAACAATATTTGATACTGGTGAGATAACAATTACAAGAATAACCGAATTAGATTTATCTACAGATTCACTTTTATTTGGTGGCTTATTAGCACATTGTGTAGAAGAACCATATCGTGATATTACTTTCAAAATTAGAAATAACACAATTAAAACTGAAACAAATAGACCAATAACTATTTCAAGATTTTCTAATAATTTAACAAATGTATTCAGAGTTATTTCTCCAGCTACTCCTTTTACTATTCCTACTGGAGATAGTGTTGATGTAAAAGTAAGGTTTTATTCTGAAAATATTAGCCAATCATATATTGATGAATTAACTATATACTCAAATGATAATTGTGAAGCGGAAAGAACTATTCCAATGCTTGGACAAGTTACTGAAGTACTTGGGATTCAGGATAATTCTGGTAATCCAATAGATAGTGTTAATTTTGGAAACAGATGTATAAAACAAAACGAAATTCCTCGTATTTATTTCTGGGAAAATTTAAGTTTAGATGATATTGATATTACAAGTATTCAGATTCCAAGTCAATTTGGAGGAATGACAGTTAGCAACCCAGTAACTTTAGTTCCGAATAGAAGTTATCAGCAAAGATATTTCTCGTTCAAACCAACTCTGGCGGGTGATTATAATGATTCAATCGTGTTTAATGCAAAAGCAGGTGGCTGTACTATTCGTAAAGTTGTTTATGTAAAAGGCAAAGGAATTGACCCAAGATTTGATATTGCTATTGACACTTTAGATTTTGGTGATGTCTTTATTGGTCAAACTAAAGAACTTACATTTGATATTATTAATACAGGAAATGATATTACTCGTACTCGTTCATATTTATATCAAGGTGATAGATTCTTTATTTCGGGTGGAGGAGTTCAAAATATTGGTGTTGGTAATACTGGTAGTGTAAAAGTTACTTTTCAGCCATTAGAAGACTCTCTCTATTTTGATAGAATTTATGTTGAAGAAATTAATTGTAGTAATGTTAAGCAGTTTCAGATAAAGGGAAGAGGTGTTACAAATGCTTTTAGTTTTAATCCTAAAGAAATAAGAACTTTAAATGTACTTGCCTGTAGCAATGATGTTGATACAATTAGTATAATAAATGAAACTGATAACCCCATATTTTTAAGTAATTTCTTACTACTTGACCCAAGTACTAAATTTAATATACTTGAACCAAATGGAGGAAACTTAAATAATTATAATAAAACATTAGCAGCAAAAGATACTTTAGAATTTATCATTGATTATGTACCTAATGATGTTAGTGCAGATAGAGCAGACCAAGCAAGACTTACTTATCAAGCACTTGGATTAGATTGGGAATTAAAATTAATCGGTACTTCTGTTGTTCCTAAAGTATATATGACTAAAGATGTTAATTATGGAACTTTAGAAGTAGGTGAATTTGTAGAAGAAATTGTTGTAGTAGAAAATATCTCAAATGCAGATATTCTATTAGATAGTTTTCATCTTGATATTCCTAATGGTTCATATAGATTAGTTCATCCAGTTGGGGAAGTTAATAGAATATTGAAACCAAGGGATTCTATGCACGTTAGAGTAGAATTTAAACCTGATGCTGCACAAGAATATAAAGCAACTCTTTATTCTTTAGTAAGTAAACCATGTGAAATCCCTCAAGAATATGCAGTTACAACTGAATTAGTTGGATGGGGTAGAATAGTTCCTCTTGAAATAACTCAAATTGCACTTACTATGGGACAAGTAAAACCATGTGATTGCTCAACTGTTGAGATACCATTAAGAAATAGAGCAAGATTCAATGATTTACAAATAGATTCAATATGGATAGATGATATTAGTAGAGCAGTCCCTATTCCAAACGCAAAACCTGAGTTCTTTAATTTTGATTCTAAAAATTATAATGGATCATTCCCGTATGATATTAAAGTTAAAGAAGTCGATACATTAAAAGTAAGTTACTGCCCAAGAGGACCTTGGCATAGAGATTCATTATTACACAATGCATCCATTCATATTAAAGCAAGCGGTCCTGGTTGGACAGTAGAAGACGAAGTATATTTAGATGGTATTCAAATGTTGATATTTGAAACATCACCTCCATTTGTTGAATTTCCTCCTACAAGAGTTGATACTTTGTCTGTAGAACAATACGCATTAATCAAAATACCTTTTGTCGATGTAAATCAAGCATCTGAACCTGTAACTATCGATTCAATTACTTTTTTCCCAGATGATAAAGTGTTTACTGCTTCATCTACTTTTAGCAAACAAGAAAAAAATATCTCATTCGAATTACCAGATTCGCTTTGGCTTGGATTAAACTTTAAGCCAAGAGCAGCAAGAGAATATCGTGCAAAAATGAATATTCACTTTAGTAAACCTTGTAATTTAATTGATTCTTCAATTGAAGTATATGGTAGAGGATTTGCTCCTATATTTGGACTTAGTTTCGAATTTGAAGAGCAAGTCTTAAATAGTTTAGTAGATACATTTATGATTGCAAGTTGCGATACTCTTATTTTACCTGTTTACTCAAATAGAACAATACCAGGTGAGATAGTTGACATCTATTGTAATATCAAATATGATAAAACCAAGTTTACCTATATTGATGCTACATCAGCATACCTAGATACAAGTTGTTTCAAATATATTCCCTTTATAAATGAAACATCATCAACATTTGGTAGTGAATTTTTACTTAAAAACTTCTGTTATGTCGATTCATTGAAGCCAATATTTTATGCTAAATTTATTCCAACTGCTGGCTTCACATCTGGCTATGATGAGTTTTTGATTGATAGTATTAGATTTGATACAGAAGAAATAATCCTTTTTGATATTATAGCAGAAAAAGATTCGGCAGTCGGAGAAGTTCGCTTTGCTGACCATAAAATATTAAATGAAATAAAATTCGATAGCGTTAGAGTCTTAGATTGTGTAAGAGATACTTTATATATTCATAATACAGGTGAACTAAACATATTAGTCGATGATTTATTGCAACCTATCAGCGACATAACAATGATTGAAATGCTGCCACTATATGGTGATACTTTATTTGTTGGCGATACATTATATGCTGTTTATGAATATTGTCCATCACAGATATTTAGTTTTGATACACTTTTAATTACAGATGTATTAAACCCTTGTAAGTTAAGCGAGAATACTAAAATATCTGGATTATCCTATGCACCATTACATTTACTTAAAACTGATATTTCAAATATGTTTGATATATTAGATACAATAAACCTGCAATACGACGACACTATAAATGTTCCAATCTATATTAATAAAGATTTGTTTGCTAATTATAATAATTCAGATTATTGGATGACTGGTGTTGGCTTTGATTTAGATATAAATTATAGCCCAAGAGCATTAAAGTATTTAGGTGGAACAAGTAATTATAACTTTATTGATAATAGTCAATTTGGCAGATTAAGATTTAATTTCTCAAATATTGACTCCCTTCAATTAGGCGAAATAATGAATTTGAAATTTAAAGCAACTATTTCAGATTCAATTTATACAGATTTTGATTTAATGATTCATAATTTTAATGCTGATTTAATGTTCTTAGATTTACAAGGCGAAAGCAATTCTGCTATTGTAAATTCAACAGGTGCATGTAATATTACAATATTAAAATTTGGAAGAAAATTACCTTATTTATCAACTAATTATCCTAACCCTTGGTATGAAAATACATCTTTCGACTTTACATTGGAAGAAGATGATATAGTAGATTTTAAAGTCTATAGTTCAGAAGGCAAATTAGTATATTCAATTTACGATAATATTGAAGTAAAAAAAGGAAATTATAAAATTGAATTGAATGGGGATTATTTCCAAAATGGTGTTTATTTTTACGAATTAAAATCTAAATCGATAAATAAATTTGGTCAGATGATTAAACTAAAATAGTGAGTTTGATATGAAAAGAAGAGAACTGCTTAATAAATTGTTAGATAATAGAAATGGAAAAGTCCTTTCTCTCGAGAAAGATACTAAACCATTAGATGAAGTGAGAGCTAATCACCTCTTACGTCGATTATCCTATCAACCTACAATAAAAGAAGTAAACTACTACATAGGGAAAAGCCCAGAAGAAGTAGTTGATAAACTTCTTGGAGATGGTCTTGATTATTTACCTGAAAATAGTTCGCGACTTCCCGATCCACAACAAAATGAAGATGATATAGATATGAGTTTTGTTGGAAATGCTATGCAAAACCCAAGATCTGTTCCAAACCCTTTAAGCAATAGCTTAGAAGGGCAATTAAATGCAAGATATGGCAAAGTAGTTAATTGGATTATTTCTTTATCAAAAAGAGAAGATTTAATAGAAGGGCAAGCGAGAGAAAAACTTACTCATTTTTTAATGGGAATATGGTGTATTCAATTCAACTATGATGGTGAAAATCAAATTCCAGCAAACTCATTGTATCAAAATAATCAACTTCTAAGAAAGTATCGCCTTGGATCATATCGAGAGATTGCAAAAGAAATGACTCTTGATGGTGCTATGCTATTATATCAATCTGCACATCTTAGTAGAAAAGAAGCTCCTAATGAAAACTATGCTCGTGAATTAATGGAATTATTCACTATGGGTATAGGAAATTATTCAGAAGGTGATATTCAAGAAATTGCTAAAATAATGACTGGTTGGAGGACTGCCCCATTTTTAGGTGACCCACGTAGAAATGGTTATTTCCAAACATGGTTAGATAGTGATGCACATCATACTGGTTCAAAGAGAGTTATGAGTATTGAATTCCCAGCATTAACAGAGCAAGAGAACAATGAATTTAAAGTTAAAACTAATGAAATTGATAAATTAATTGATGGATTATTTGAAATTAGAGATGTTGCCATTTCTAAATTTATTTGTGAAAAAATGATTAGATTCTTTGTTTATTCCAATCCTGGTGATTTAGATCAAAGTATCATTGATGAATTAGCACAAGTAATGAGAGATAATGATTTTAATTTATTACCAGTTTATAAAAAATTATTTACTTCAACTTACTTTTTCAGTGAAGCAAATATTGGTGTTCAAATTAAAACTCCATTAGAATATGCAATTGGAATTCAAAGATTATTAAATAAAGATTTAGCTAATTCAAAAGCTTCATTAGATAATATGGAGCAAAGTATTTACAATCCACCTGATGTATCTGGCTGGACTGGTTACAGAACATGGATTAGTACTACAACATATCCATTTAGAATAAGTTATGGAATTGATTTAGCAGCATCTTTAGAAAGAGAAGATATTTTGAATATTCTAGATCAAGTTTTTAATAAACAAAACCCAACTGAGTTTTTAAGAGAAATGTTTTTAATGTTTTTCTCAAAAGACTTAGAAAGCGAATATTATGATAGATATATGTGGTTTCTAAACCAAAATAATGTTACTGATGAGAATTGGATTACCTTGCTAAATAATAAAGACAACAAACTGATAGACAATGTAAAATTGTTAATAGAAGAGATGATAAAATCACCATTATTCCATTTATGTTAAATTAGAGGATAATAAAATGAAAAGAAGAGATTTTTTATTAAGTTCAGGACTGGCAACAGGTGCTTTGATTTCTGCTCCTTATTTAGCTAAAGGAAAAGACCTTGTTAAGTTTATGACAAATCAACAATTAGGTTTTGGTGATAATGATTCAATAATTATTATTGTAGAATTATTTGGTGGAAACGATGGATTAAATATGATTATTCCAATCGAAGACCCTAAATATGCTGAATATCGTCCAAATATTGAAATTTTACCAGAATTTGCAAAGCAATGGGGTAATTCATCATTGTATATGCACCCTGCATTAGTAGAACAGCAGTTAAATGATGGCTTTATGGGCTTATTAGAAGCAGGTAGATTATCTGTAATCGAAGGAGTTGGTTATCAAAATCCAAATTTATCGCATTTCCGTTCAAGAGATATTTGGCATAGTGGTCATATCACTTCAGACCCAAATATAAGATTAAACGAAGGATGGCTTGGAAAATACTTTGCTAAAAAATTAGTTAACTTTCCTTATGAAATTCCAGAACATCCTATTGCAATTAGTTTGAACGGTACTATGCCACTTGCCCTAAAATCAAATAAAGGGCACATGGGTATTGCGATTAATGATTTCAGTACATTCTTTGATTTAGGTGCTAAAACAATGCCTAATGACCCAGTTAGAAACGAAGATGATAATTTCTCAAATGAGTATAATTTTATTCATTCAATTGGAGTTCAAACTGCAAAGTATTCTGCAGAAGTAAAAAAAGCGTTTGACAAAGGAACAAATACACAAGACTATTCACAAGGTGTAGCTCAGAAATTTAAAACAATAGCAAAATTGATTTCTGGTGGATTAAATACAAAAGTCTATTATGTTGGAATGGGTGGATTTGATATGCACGTTCAACAAGCTGATAAACTTGACCCAATGAGTGGACAACATCCAAAATTACTTGCTCAATTAGCTTCTGCTATATCCGAGTTTACAGAAGATGCAGTTCAACAAGGATTTTACAAAAGAGTAACAGGAATGACAATTTCCGAATTTGGTAGAAGAGTCTATGACAATGGTTCTCGTGGCTCAGACCACGGAGCTGGCTCTACTATGTTCGTATTTGGTCACAATGATGGAATTAAAGGCGGGCATCTTGGAAACCCAGCAGACCTATCTAATGGTGTTAGAAATGGAAATATTGAATCAAGAGTAGAAGAAGACTTCAGAAACATCTATACAGACTTCTTAAAATTCCGACTTGGTGCTGATGATGATGATGTGCTTAATGTATTTAACGATAATTTTGTTTCAGAATTTGGTGTGCTTACTCAATATGCTACTTCGGTTGATAATAATCCATTAGCAAACCCAGGTAATGAATTAATGGTTTCGCCAAATCCAAGTAATGGACCAATTAACATTCAATTTGAATTAAAGAATACATCAGTTATTTCTTTAAAAGCTTATGCCTTAAATGGAGAATCACAATACAGTATTAAAGAAGGACTATGCCCTGCTGGAATTTACAATATTCCATTTATTATTAGACAGCGAGGATTTTTTACAATTTCAATGAAAATTGGAATGAAGCGATATTCTCAGAAAATAATTGTGATGTAAGTTAAATTTGGATAAATTTATTTAATAGATAAGAAGTTATATTTAAGATTATATAATTTTATATTTCTTCTTATTTATTAATTTAATACTATTGTAATCATTTTCATTACTAAAACTATATTGCCAAATATGGTAAATATCTCCACGTTTTTCGAAAAAAAGTAGAAATACATCTTTTTTAGAATAACTTTTCCATTGTTTATAAGGGTAGTATAATTGTCTTATTATTGTGTTATTAGTTTTGGAGTTTTTGGCTTCAACTAATACAATTTTATCTTTTCCTTCGTAACCTGCATCAATTTCTGTTTGAACGCTTTGTGTTGAAATATTAAATCCATTTACATTAAAATCAAATTCAGGAGTATATTTTCTGCCTCTTATTGTTAATACTAAACTTTCATCATTCATAAAAGTTCGGATTAAACTGGAAGCATAAGCAAAGTCAAGATGTTGCATCTCAGAATCACCTACATTAGAGGTAGTTAATTCAAAATCTAATTTAGATTTGTATATTCCTTCTACTTCGGTAATTTCAGGAATATCAACATATCCTTGGCCTTTGATAATATTATATATTCCATTTTTTACTGGTAAAATAAATAAATTATTTTTGATAAAAATATCTGGTCTATCTTCTCTGGTGTCTTGCTTACAAAGGATTCTGACTTCCTTTTCAGTGGTTGTTTTAAATCTTTGGCAAGATTCTTTTATTTGTGTAGCAGTTATTTGAAAAGGAGATAAATCAAAATTATGTTCTTTTAATTTTAAATCTTTAAATATTTTATTCCACGATTTATTACTTGCCATATTCTTTTAATATAATACGTTTAATTCAACTTCATAATTAGTGATTAGTAGTTCTTTAATAGCTCCACGCTTACTACCTTTTGAATTTATGGCTCTCGAAGCATTGACTCTTTGAATATTATAATCATTATATAAAATGTCAAAAAAATCATTTTTAGTTTCTTTAGTATTTACATCAGAATTACTAAGCATCCAAGAATGTCCTAAAATATCTAAATTTTTACAAAAATCTTTCAATCTTTTTTGTTCCTTATCATCAAATTCTACTTTGGCATAAGAGTTAAAACTTGAAGTAGAGCTAATAGGTTTATATGGAGGATCAAAATAGAAAAAAGCATTTGTTTTAACATAGTCTAATGTTTTTTCAAAATCATCATTTAAAAATGTAACTTTTTGAATTAAATTAGAGACTTGTTTAATGTTGTAAGCATCACATATTAAAGGTTTTGAATACGAACCAATAGGCACATTAAATTCATTTTTACTATTTACACGATATAAACCATTAAAACAAGTTTTATTTAAAAAAATAAACAAAGCAGATTGAATTAAATCACTTTCAATCCTTGAATTGAATAATTCTCTTTTTTTATAATAAAACTCTTTTTTAAATTCTTCTTTTTCAATACTATGATATTCAGTTTGATATAAAGTTAAAACTTCTATTAATTTATCAGGGATATTTTGAATTGTTTTATATGTATTTATTAATTCAGTATTCAAATCATTTACTACAAGATTTTCTATATTTTTAAAATTATTTAACATAAAAAACATAACAGCACCACTACCTAAAAATGGTTCAACATAAGTAAAATTACCATCAAGAATATTATCAGGTAGGTTTGCATATATTGTTTTAAGTAATTGGCTTTTACCACCAGCCCACTTAATAAATGGTTTCGCTTTATACATTATTTAAATTTATGTGTAAAATAAATACAAATATAAGAATTTCTAGTTTAAAAGTGAAAAGAATTTATTGAACATTAAAATCTTAATATTATATTTAATATATTTGTATTTTATAATCATTCAAAAAATAATATGAAAATTTTAACTTTGATAATATTATTAAAATTAAGTCTATTTTCTTCAGAATGGAGTGAAATAAATGGACCTTATGAACATAAAAATAATACAATATTGTATTTTTTTGACTCTACTAATGTATTGTTAGTTCAAGGTAATGGCACAGTAGCTTATAGTAATGATTTAGGTGTAAATTGGGACGACCCTTACTACCCAGATGAATCACCGCATTTATATAATTATATTGATTTCCAAGGTGATATATTGTATTCAACTGGACAAGATTTATTTGATGATTATACTAATGTCTATAAAATAACTAATTTTGGTAAAGAATATAAATCAATTGGAAGAATAGAGTCACATTATACTGGTTCTACAGATCAAGAAATCTACATTTTAAATGATAAAGTATATTATGTCAAAATTCCTTACAATGAAAGTGAGCAAGATAGAGGTTGGAGAATATATAAATCTAATAATTCTGGATATACTTGGGAAAGACGAAAATCATTTGCACAAACATCATTAGAACACCTTTACTTGATAGATGATAATACTACTTACGCAATATTTAGCAATGGTAATGTCCAAAAATCAGACAGTAATGCAATAGTTTGGACAAAATTACCTTTTAAAGTAGAAAATGAAAATACTTTTCAAATGCTTGACATTTCAGTTGGTTTTTATTCCGATGGTAATAAAATTTTCAAGACTAAAAATAGTTGGGTAGAAATTGATGTTTTATTTGAATTAGAAAATACTGATACAAAAATAGTTGATATTAAATTTTTAAATGAAAATATTGGCTGGATTGCTTGTCAAAATAGTGATTTATATAAAACTATAGATGGTGGAGTTAATTGGGAAGTTGAAAAAATACAGAATATTAGTTTTAATTATAAGTTAGAAAAAATTCAAGTTATTTCTGAAAATAAACTTTCATGTAAATTAATAGACGATGATTATATTGCACATCATTTCATTAATTTTGCAAACATTAGTTCAGTAAAAAAACAATATGATAATTTAGCACTTACTTATAATGATGGAAATTTAATCTTTAACTCTGAATACAATGGAATTGCTGATATTAAGATATATAATCTTTTGGGAAGTAATATTTACTCAGAAACTTTAAATATTTCTAAAGGAATAAACTCAAAAAAATTAAATATTACTGGTGTTAATCTTATTGTCATAGAATTTGAAAATAAAACTTATAAGGAAGTTGTTTTAGCTGATTAATAGGGCTTATCTCTAAACAATACCCGATAAATCTATACCAATATTACCTAAATCTAAGTCTTCATCTGAGCCAAAATCTTCATCAAAGAACTCTTCCTCTACTTCTTCTACTTTATCAATTTTCTTACTTGGAGTAGCATCTGAACTAAAGAAATCATCGTCATTGTTTATTTCTGAGATTGTATCTTGTTTATTATCAACATCAATAGGAGATTCCTCATCAAATTCAAATGGAACAGGTCCTGATATCTTTTCAGTTTCAAGTTTTGTTTTCTCTAAATCAAAGGGATCTGTTTTTTCAAATTTTAATAATATTCTATCTCCACAATCACATACTATTTCTACATTATCGATATCACCCGCCTCATCTCTATTTACTATAATAGTTGCAGGACTATGTTTTTTTTTTAATTTTGGAGCATCTACTATTTCTACAAATTTATCTGATTTTACTACATGGCTATTTGGAATAAGAGTTTTATCACCCCTCATTTGTGATTGTCCTGATATCCTTGGATAAACCAAATAATCTTTAAATGAATTTTCTAACTCTTCTTGATGAGCCGCTTCCAAATCAATTTCATCATTTAATCTACTTTTGAAATTAAGTTTTTTTCTACGTTCTTGGTCGTAATTAACCAACTGGTCAATATCAGACTGAGAATAACCTCTTGTATTAAACTCAGGGTCTGTCCTTCTTGATTGGTCTAAACCCTTTTTTGCTATTGGGCTATTTAGTTCACCTTTATTTATAACATCATCTAATTCAAACTCTTCGCCAAATGGGTTTTCTTCATCAAATTCAAATTCATCCATAATTCATCTTAGAAATTTATTATCAATATAATATATCATTCAAGAAGCAAGCCAAAAATTGAATTATTTACTTTTAAGGGAATCAGATTCCATAATCTCTATTTTCGTACTATCTTTAGGGGCATCTATTTTGGTACTATCTTGGTCAGGTAATAATTGCTTAGGATCTAACATTTCTTGGAAATTTAACGAATCTAAATCCATTTCTTTTAGTTCATTATATTTAGCTTTAGCACTATCGATTTTGTTTGTAGTCGATTCTAATGTCTCGTTAAAAAATTCTTTAAATGAACTTTTTGCTTTCTCTAATAAACTTTTCTTTTCTTCATTTCTTTTATAATTTTGAATTTGAATAGGAAGATTATTTAATTCCTCTAAAGCAACTAATTTCTTCTTCATTTTATCATAAGTCAAACTATCAGGAATTTCAGTTCCATTAACCTTGTTATCTAAATAAAGGATTGACAAATCAAGTTCCTTAGCAAATTCACTTGTTGGATATTTCTCTTGTAATAGTTTATAATAATACAAAGCACTATCTAACTTATTTAAACCATTTTCAAATATAAATGCTACTGAATAAACTGCTTTTGGAGCAAGGGAGTTCTCTGGAAAATATTGAAAACAATTTTTATATTCATTAATCGACTCACGAAACATCTTTTGCTGTCTTAAATCAGTTCCAGATTTAAAATACTCTTTTGCACTATCTAAAGCATAAGCTTCTGTAAATCCTAACATTTTTGAAGTTGCAACTCCATATTCTGTTAAAGGAAATCTATCAACTACTAACTGCAATAAAGAGTCGGCTCTCCTTGGGTTTTTTCCTTGTATATTAATTGCAACTGCATATAAATATCGTGCATTATCAATTTGAGAAGTATCACTTCTTTCTAAGGCAACTTCATAATAATAAAGCATAGAATCTGGTTGTTTCAACTTTTCATAAGTTCTAGCAATATTATAAGCAGCATTTGACATTTCTTTTGAAGGAGGTGTAGTATATGTATTTGACAAATCAGTTAATTGAGTAATTCCTCCATGCTCTCTCAATCCTACTCTATCATTATTTAATATCTTTCTATTTTTATTAATAGAAGTCATATATGAATACATAGCATTAGATTGTGAAAAAACTGTTGACCTCATACTACGTGATCTTGCAAAATAATTTTCAGCATTAGCATAATCGCTAGCAAAGTAACTTTCCATTGCTCTTTCATATTGATATACTTTGTATAATTTATTATTAGGATAAGCGGTATCTGCAACTGCTTCAGCTTTCAAAATCTGCTCATTAACACCATTCGTATCATCACCATCTTTTACCTTCAATCTTAGCAAATCCATTCTTGCAATAAAAGTAAAATCTTTCCAATCTTCATATTTACTATCTTCTTCTAATAAAGTTAAAAGTTCATCAGCACGATAAAACTTACCTTGTCTTGCAGCCGACTCTGCCTCATATAAATATGCCTCGTACATACCCAAATAATCAGGTCTATAAGCTTCATTAGCTTTAGCAAACGCCATTTCAGCTTTATCAAATTGTCTTAATTCATAAAGTAAACTCGCCATTTCAATTTGCCATTTAGCTTGCAATTCTTTATTACTTGTCTGCGAAATTGCCTGGAGATATGGCTTCATTGCTTCTTCTTTCTCTCCTTTATAAAGCGACAAATCAGCTTGCAATCTAAATGCTTCAGATAGGATATCATATCTCTCTAACTGCCAAGCAATATCAACCGTTCGAGAAAGCATATTCAGACCATAATCCCACTTTCGTTGGATAAGCAAAGATTTAGCAAATAATAAATGAGCATCAGGCGATTTTACACCATCAGGATAAACATCAATCAACTCACCACATTTCACTTGCGAAGGCAACCATTCACCTTTATAAAAATATGCAAGAGCCATTAAATATAAAGTCCCCTCTACATAATCACTCTTAGATTTCCTCGCTAAAATTTTAGAACCTTTAATCAAAACAGAGTCTAATTTGACCTTAACTGGTTGTAATTTTGCTTGACTTATAATAAATTCCTGCATAAAATAAGGAATTCCATCTTGGCTAAGATTATCTAAATCAACTATTTCATAGTCAGGTGCTAAAGCACGAGGTTGCAATCGTTCTTTTTCATCGTAATAAGAAAACTCTTGCTCAGTTTTATCAATCAACTTTTCAGCATTATAATAAGTATTAAAGTAAGTTGTAAAATTAGTCCAAAAACCACAACCTACCGTAAAGAAAACAAGAATTAATATTAAAATTATTTTTTTCATATCACAAATATACGAATTAGTAATTTATTTGTTTGAAAAATGAATCAAAATAATAAAAAGTATATCATTTATTAGTATAACAAGATACCCTCCGCTTATCTGTATAAAATTCATTTATACATAGGTGATATATCTATAAATAATGTAGAGATCCAAAATTATAATATATAAATTTAAGATAATGGCAAATTATTGGCACTAAATGAAACAGAATCTATCATATTTTTATGAAAAATTTATCTTATTATTTGTAATTATTTTGTGATATGACTTGCTTTTTTTAAATTGCTTATTGAATTTTATTTTTTATCCTATTTTGTTTTGAATTTATTAATTGTACTGAATTTATATGATTGACTTGGTGTTAACTAATGATTGGGAATTGTTTGGTGATGGAAGCGGTGACTTCTATGATGTACAGATGCACCCGACTATTGATTTGCTTAGTTTTCTGAAAGAAAATAATTCTGGGATTACTTTTTTTGTGGAAGTAGGGCAGCAATTAATTTTTAAAAATTCAAATATATATGAATATGAAAAAATAGCTAAGTCATGGGAAAATATTCTTAAACAAATTATTAGTAATCCTCTTAATGATATTCAGTTGCATATCCATCCGCAATGGTTTTTTGCCACTTTTGATGGAAATTATTGGACACTACCAGAAGATAAATGGTCGATTGGGCAGTTGGATTATGAAAAAGCTGAAGAGTTAATTGTTAATGGGAAAAAGTATTTAGAGGATTTGCTTTCTGAATATAATTATAAATGTGAAGTTTATCGGGCAGGTGCTTATTATATTGAACCATCTGAAAATATAATTAAAATTTTAGAGAATCAAGGTTTTGTGGCAGATACTTCAATTACCAAAGGTAGAAAAGTTGATGGCTATTATGATTATACTGATTCAGAAGATTCTCTTTTACCTTGGAATGTATCGGATAAAACTGTTAAATACAAAGGTGAAAACAAGCTAAAAGAATTTCCAATTTATTCTAAAAAATTACTTTACTCTGAAGCATTGAATAAGTTTTTTCCGAAATTTGCGAATACTCTTCATTATGGAGTTATTATACCAGATGATGAGTTGGAATGGATAAAGGAACGTGACCGAATAAAAGAAATACGATATCCAAGAGAACGCAGAGCATATAAGAAACTTGAAAAGAAAGATTTTAGTTGGTATTTAGAAAAAGTAATTGCAAGTAAATATGTTCAGTTGGATTATGATTATTTGCCTGCAACAGCATTTATTACAATAATAGAAAAATTATGTAAAAAATATAAGAATCAAGATATTCCGATTATTGCGTCAGGGCATATTAAAGATGCACACACAAATTATAATTTGGAAAAAATCATTAATATTCTACAAAAAGATTTTAAAGATAGAGTTAATATTTCAAGTTTTAAAAAGATAATTGAGAAATATTAGTAGATTATAGAAACTGAAAATTAGAAAAATAACAATAAATAATAATTAATAAGGAATTTTTAAAAATGGCACATAAAGTATTTACACAAGAATTGGGCTTTGGCGAATTACTAAGCGAGTCTTTTAAATTAATAAAAGATAAATTGAGTATGTTGATTTTATTCTCAATTGTATTTCAATTACCTTCATTTATTTATACTTCTTTTAATCCAATATCAGAATATAGTGCTGCTATGAACCCAAGCATTATTTTTAAAATGTTGATTCTTGGATTAATTGGTTTGATAAGTTCAATTGGTATTGTAAAAATTATTGAAGATTCAATCTTTGAGGAAAGTAAGTCATTTGGAGAGTATTTTTCATTTTCTTTAAAAAGATATTTCCCTTATTTTGTTACCTTGATTATATTTGCATTTACAATTGGAACTAGTTTTATACTACTGATAATACCTGGTTTTTTTGCATTAACTTTTTTTGCTTTTACAACTTATTCTGTTGTAATCAGAAATTTATCAAATCCATTTGATGCGTTTAAATATAGTTATAATTTAGTGAAAGGTAATGCACTAAAAGTATTTGGGTTTGGTTTTGGAGCAATTGTATTAAATGCAATAGTATTTTTGATTTTATATGCTATTCCATTAGGTTTTAATCCTCAAGCAATAATTAATCCTAACCCAGATTCTAATCCAATATTAGCTTTGATTCCAAGTGTTTTGGGTATATTCCCAACAATGTTTTTAGTTGCTTTTTTTGTTTTACTTATGATTAATTTGGAAGTTGAAAAAGGATATTATATAGATGAAAATGAGGAGGAATAATATCTATAAAGTATTATTTATTTCTGTTCTATTTTCTTTTTTATCTATTAATCTTTTAGGTGAAGATTATGTTAGAAAGATAATATTAAATAAAGATAATGTAATGGATGAAAACGAGTTTGCATCTTCTATTTTGAATGGATTGCATATTGTTACCAAAGATTATATTATCAAACAAGAATTGAGATTTAAAGAAGATGAAAAATTAGATTATTTTTCTGTTTTTGAAAGCGAACGAAATCTACGTGCTACTGGATTGTTTACTTATGTGAAAATCGAAGTTGATACAGTTGGTTCTAATTTTGTTGATGTAATTGTAAATACAAAAGATAAATTTTCTACTCAACCAGCAGTATTATTTGGTACTGAGGGTGGAGCTGAGTCTTATGGTGCAATGCTTAACGAAACAAATTTACTTGGTCATAATTGGCAATTAGATTTAGAATATTTGAATTTAACTGAAAATAATATTGGTAATCAAGGACGATTTTTAATTAGAAAACAACGCTTTTTAAATTATAATTTTGATATATTTACACAAGTATCTGCTAATAAATTTAAAACAAACCAGGAATACCAAATATCAAAACCATTTAGAAATTTCTACGATAATAATGCTTGGAATATTAATGTAATTAATAAATTTGGTCAGGATTTTATTTATGATAGAAAAAGTACTTTTGGAACTCAAAATAATTATGATTTATTAAATACAAAACATATTGAATTAAATACTTCTTATCATCGAGGTTGGGCAACAAATGATAGGGTTTTTGCAGGTATTAATTTTAATTATAATGATATAAATAGAGGTGATTCAACTCTACGACGTGCCTTCGATAATACTGGGTCTGTTTTATTACATTTTTCATCAGTAAGTCAGGAATTTATCAAAACTAATAAATTAAATGATTATAAAGATGAGGATTTGATAATTGGGGGTTACGGCTCGGCGATTTTAGGACGGACTTTCAAAACTGATGAAACTGGTGATGAAGTTTGGTATCTTGGTGGCAGAGGTGAACGTTCTTTTCTATTTGATAAATTATATTTATATTTAGGGCTTGAAGGTGGTTCGGGTTTTGTTTATTCACAAGCTAAATATACTTACCAAGAGTTTACTGGAATTTTTAATTATTTTATTAATAATAATTCTAATTTAATATTTAAAATAAAACAACAGACTGCGTGGTCTTGGGGCAAATCAAGGCAATTAATTCTTGACCCAATGTCTGGTTTACGTGGATATAGTATTAATCAATTTGCTGGTGATAATAGGGTTGTGAGTAATTTGGAATACAGAATATTTCCGAATTATAAGATGTGGATATTCAAATTAAGTGGTGTTGCTTTTTGGGATAATGGTGCTGTTTGGGATGTGAATACTGGGTATAAAAATACAAGATTTTATAATTCTGCAGGACTTGGATTAAGATTTCACAATGATATTAGTATTGGCGATGGTTCTATCTTTAGGGTTGATTTTGCATGGAATTTCGATGAAAATAGGTTTGGTGGAATTATTTTTACAACTGAACAATTATTTTCTGCATTTGAAAATCATAATTTTAGATTACCTGAAATATTTGGTAGAGAATTTAACGAGCAATAATTATTTAAAATTATCATAAAAACTACATAAAATAGTAGTTAATTTCAATCTGTTTATTAATTATTTTTGAATTATTAAAGAATAACAAAAGAGAAATAAAAATGAGTCAAAATACTGTTAATTGTCCAAATTGTGGTGAAGCTATTGATGTGAATGAACTTGCTTACCACCAATTACAAGATAAAATAAAAAAAGAATTTACTTCTGAATTTTCTAATAAATTTAAAGAATTAGAAGAAAATAAATTAAAAGTAAATGAAGATTTAAATAAAATAAATAGCGAAAAAGAAGCATTAAATAAATTAAAAAATAATCTAAATACTGAAAAGAAAAAGTATGAAGAAGAAATTAATAATAAATTAATTGCTGAAAAAAAGAAATACGAAGATGAATTAAATAAGAAATTAGAAGAAAAAGTAGCAAGTCAGAAAGCATTAATTGAAAAAGACTTACGTAATAAATTAAAATCTGAGCTTGAACAAGAAAATTCTGACCAAATTAAATTATTAAATGAAGAATTAATTGCAAAATCTGAACAATTAAAAGAATTAAATAAAACGAAAGCACTTCTTTCTAAAATTGAACGTGAAAAAGATGAGATGAAAGAATTGATGGAAGCTGAACATCAAATTAAATTAAATCAAAAATTAAAAGAAGAAAAAGAAAGAATCCAAAAGGAAGAAGCAAATAAAATTGAATTAAAATTAGGTGAAAGAGATTTAATTATTTCGCAATTAAAAAAATCGCTCGAAGATGCTCAAAGAAAAGCTGAACAGGGCTCGATGCAGGCACAAGGCGAAGTCCAAGAATTGGCAATTGAAGAGTATCTAAAAAATACTTTCCCTTTTGACACTATAGAGGAAATTAAAAAAGGTGCAACTGGAGCTGATTGCGTTCAGCACGTGAACGATAAAACTAACTTAAATTGCGGAACGATTTATTACGAAAGTAAGCGAACAAAAGCATTTCAGCCAACTTGGATGGAGAAATTTAAAGCTGATTTGCGTAATATGAATGCTGATATTGGTGTGATTGTTACTGCTGCTATGCCGAGTGATATGGATAGAATGGGCTTGAAAGATGGAATTTGGATTTGTACTTTCGAGGAATTTAAGGGCTTATCTTTGGTGCTTCGTGAGTCAATTATTAATGTAAATCGTGCTATTGCCTCTCAAGAAAATAAAGGCGATAAAATGTCAATGCTGTATGATTTCCTTACCAGTAATGAGTTTAGAGGGCAAGTAGAAGCAATAGTAGAGGGCTTTTCGCAAATGAAAGTTGACCTTGATAAAGAAAAACGAGCAATTCAAAGCCAATGGGCAAAACGTGAAAAGCAAATCGAAAAAGTATTAATTAATACTACGAATATGTATAGTTCTATCAGAGGAATCGCAGGAAATGCAATCCAATCTGTCAGTCATTTTGAGTTGGAGGAGTGAGCAAAAAAAAGGAACCGAAGCTCCTTGAAATATTAATTTACGTTTCTACTCAATTATTATTGATTCACTCTTATTTGATTCACCAAGTTTGAAGTTTATCAAATAAGCACCAGAATTGTAATTACTTATATTAATATCTATCTCACCAAAATAGTCATCTGTTTTTGATAACTTATAATCAGTTATATTATAAACTCTTCCGCTACCTATTTCGATTAATTCTACTTTTAAAGTTGCAATTTGACCCATAATAGCAGAATAAAATTTCATCTTTAATCTATCTTTTACTGGATTAGGATATGGCGGATATGTCCAGATTGAAGGGGGTTGAGCTATATCGACTGATGTAATTAATGATTTATCTTCAATAGGAATATAAATATCATTAGACTTACTTTTCATGTATAAATCTAAGGAGTCAAATTCTGTTTTGAATTTAATATATTCATCTGGCAAATTAATAATGCTATCTACAATAACTTCATTATTTTTAATTAAAAGTTTTGCTTCATAATAATTTTTTTTAAAGACATTTGGTCTAACTTCTTTAACTGTTGTATGAATATATCTATAATCTTCAAATAACATACTATCATCAAAAACAAATTTTCGACTATTAAAGTTACCTACTAAAAATGAACCATTTAGTATGTTTTGATTTCCACTATAATTCAATGATTTAACACTTTTATTTTCAATATCTATTTCCAAGAATCGAAATGATTTCAAAGCATGAGATAATATTATGTAAAATTTGCCATTATAACTTTTAGTAAAAGCTACTGGATATTCATATACTTCAATTTCATACTTTAATTCTAATTCCCAACTTTTACATAAATCATTAGATTTATATAAATATATATTATGATTTGAATTATCTGAATTTGAACCCAACAAATAAATATCGTCTTCTTCAAAATAAAAATACAAACCCAAATATGAATTAGAAAAAGTAATTGAATCAATTTCAGATAAAAGGGTAGATTCATATTTATTGTTTAAATTATAAAACATTACTTTATTATTTAACTCATGCAAGTAATAATAAATATGATTACTATCATAACTTTTTATAATTTTTTTTCTGTCTCCAGCTCCAATTTCAGAGTATTCAATTAAGGGTTCTATTTTGTTTAATTCATTGGTTGATTTATATGAGTGATATGGGTAATACTTTGCTTTACAAATTGAAGCAAATCTTACAGAAAATAATAGATTATAATTTTTATCAAAAATTAAATTAGTTGGATAACCATTATTATTATCACAAAATGTACGGGTAGAGTCATTAAAAAAATATTTTGAAAATTCAAATGTTTTGCCTTTATTCTTTGAAACAATAAAATTTCCACCCACCCCATTATTTTCTAAATCACTTGTAAAATACCAATTATTCGAATCCAAATAGTATGGTGTATCCGATTGCGTTCTAATGTATGAGCTTAATATATTTGGAGTTTTACCTTTATTATCAAATTTAACAATAGTTTTTTGATTAGAAGTAATGATTAGATTATCTCGATCTACTTTGAAATTATTAATAATATATTGATTTGGCATTAATCCTAATCTTTTATGTTGATATTTTTCTTTAATTATTTTGTCTTCAAGTGAATATAAACTAATATTAAAAGTCAAAGAATCTGTTTGAGAATTAACTAAATACACATTATCATCATTAAAATCTAAATCATATATTAATTCTTCATTTACATTATAATTTTTTAATGAATAGTCTTGTTCTAATATAGAAAATGAATTATCTGTAAACATAATAACTCTATTTTCTTTCACTTTTAAGTTAAATTTCTTATTATAATTTGAAGAAGGTAATTCTTTATTATACCAAGAATTACCATTATCAAGGCTTTCTATCAAATAATTATTAATTTCAGTAGTATTATCTATTAGTTTTAAATATAATCGATCTTTATATGCAAATAAATCACTTATAGTTTGATTTGTAGATTTATAAAAGGAATTAAATGTTAAGCCATTATTATTTGAAAATAATATCTCATTTGAGTTTGAAATAATATAAATAGTATTTTCATTAATTATTATTTTGCTTAAGTTGTTATTATTTATTTTATCAATTTTCCATGTAAATCCTTTATCTGAGGATATAATTAATTCTCCTCCAGAAGTTACTCCATATAATACTCTATTATAATATATCATATTATTAATAAAGTGATGAGTACCAATATAGTTTTGATTCCAACTTATTCCACCATCATAAGTTCTTAAAACTCCACCTTTATCTCCATAAAATATATATTCATCTTCTTGAATTATTAATGTATATAAAAAATCATTTGTAATACAATAATAGTTTTTATGAATATAATCATTATAGTTTTGAGAATATGAATAAGAAAAGAAAAATTGTAAATATATAAAAAGTTTTATCATTATTTGATTCCAAATTTAATAAAAAAGAATTCCCAACAATGATTTCATTTGTTGGGAATAGTATTAATAACATGGACTAAAACAAGCATCAGGACTTGGGTTAGGATTTAAAGGATCAAGATATCCTCCGCCAACTCCAATAACTCTTTTTACACAACCACTTGTTCCAATTTCTGAACTATTTAATTTATTAACTGTATAATCAGTACCATTCCAACAAACACAATATTCTATTTTACAAATTGCATCTGTTTGACATGGTATGATTTCAGTTTGAAACAGAATTGGGTTAACAACTCTTCTAAAGCATGCCGCTTTTTTAATTTCAACAAATCTATTTGGAAAGGGGCCATCACAAGGATAAACACCACATGGTTCATAATCTTCACAACCACTTAATGAAGGTAGTTTTTTAATTAAACTTACATATATTGTTTCCCAAAATACTTGGCTTCCGATGTCAACACCATCCCATGAACAACCTGCTTGATTCCAAGGAATAATGATGTTACAAATAAAAATTGACCGTTCTAGTGTAGCAGGGCTACAAAAATAACAAAATTCTACAATCACAAAACAGTTAGAATTATATTGGATCATTTGGCTTGTCTTAGTATAAGTAACTGAATCAGGACAACTACAAGCTTGCCCTTTACTTTCTACATTAGACATAATCAATAATGTAAAAGTAATTATGATAAATGAAAATATTTTATTCATTTTAAAACCTTTTTGTTAATAATATTAAAAAAATTTAAAAATATCGAAACTGTTTAGAAATATTAATTAACGCTGAAATTTTTGTTTCTTCAAATTGAATAAAAATTCAATCTCAAAGTTAATTTTTGAAAATATTTTGAATAAAATATCTCGATATTTCTTCTTGTTTTTGTTATAATTAGGCGATTGAAGTACAAAAATGACAGGCAAAGCAATAGCCATATATACATATATAGGGTTATTCAGGTCAATATATGAAAATATATAAATCATAAATTTGCTCTTTTACTTTCTACAAAAATAATAAAAAACTCTAAATAAAAAACATTTTTCAAAATTTGTAATTCGATATACTCTATAAACAAAATAGGGGCGATTTTGTTACATTTTTGGGTGGAATATTTTTTCAGAATCACAGATTTTATGGATTACGCAGATTGCACGGATTTAAGATGTTGGTAATTTCTGGGAGATTCTTCGGCTTCGCCTCAGAATGACCTAGGGCTTATGGTATGAGGAGAAAGAAGGAACGGTTTTTAAGTATTGATGGAGTTAAAAACAAAAGAAATACCCCGTCGCTACCGCGACACCCCTTTTTTACATTTCGACTACGCTCAATGACCGAGGGGAATTTTAACAATGGATTCCACACTTACGCTCAGAATGACAAGGCAAAATTAGAATTTATTTTGTTTTTATAAAGTTATTTATTGTGTATTTAATTTAAAATATTTGTGATTTATTTTAGTAATTGTTTATATTTATATTGATTTATAAAGTATTTTTTGTAAAATATAAAATATTCATTTAGATTTTCTTCTTTCTTCAATAATATCTTTAGACAATTAACTTTTAACATTTATTAGACGGCTTCAATATTCTTTGCTTGCTATTTATTGCTCAATATCTTCAACTTCACTTCTCAAATAAAAATATATTTCCACCAACCCAAGTTTTATTTTTATTATATTTTACACCTACTAAATCTCCCTTTGTCATACGTCCTAAATTAGTTACTGGTACATATTTTCCGTCTTTTCTTATATACATCATTCTTAATTCAGCTTTGGAAAAGCCGCCTTCATTATCTGGAATTATTGGCTCGTATTTAACCTTTTTCTGCATAATATAATTACTCTTATCAGTAATACTATCTAAATCTTCTTGGCTTAAATTAAATATAACACCCTGCCCAGAAAATGAAAATATTGGTTTCAATACCCATTCATTTAATGATAATTCATCAGTTTTTAATTCATTTAAAAAATGAGATTCTGGAACATATTCTGACTTTAAGTATGGCAATAATATCTTAGAACATTTCAAAAACCAATTTGGATGCACGACCCACTCAGCATCAATTTCATCAAAAATATTAAATTCTTTAATAAACTCAGTTCTTCTGTCTAATTCATCTAATATTATACGGTTATAAATTCGTTTTATTTCAATCAATTCACCATTATCTTCGTAAAATATTGTCCTTCCGCTTTTCTTTATATGAGAGAGACAAACTGTCTTTATACCAAAATATTTTTCAGTAAATGTAAAATCAACAGCAGTACCTTGATTCCATGGGTCAATTTCGAGTAAAATTACGTTTTTCGGCTCATAGCCACCTAATAATTTTTCCTTCATTAATTCATTGTAAGATTTAAAATCTAATTCTGAAAACAAATGATTATAACTTTTAGATAAATTCCAATAATCAATATATTTATAACCTATATAATTTTCAAATGCAAATAAAGAAGGAAATCCTTGTAATTCAATTAATTTTATGTCAATTTCATTCCCATTTTGTATAATTGCATAATCCAAAGCAACTATTTCAATCTCACCTTCATCGCCAGGTATTAGCTTACTTTGAGGAATCATTTTATCAATCTTTGTGAAATCAATTTTATCTACTTGATTTAATATTTCAATCCCAGCATTTAATACTTTTTCTTTAAATTCTTTGTCTGCAAAAATCGGACATTCTGCTATTCTAAATGGAATATCATATCCAGCATCTTTATTGCAAGATTGTAAAAAACCTTCGTATTTATCAATACTAAAATTCTTATTAAATTCATCTCTCAATGATTTTATCATAAGTTTGAATACTCCAATTCAATCTTTTTAATGAATTTAGGAATAAAATTATCTTGTGTGTAAGGCAATTTGTCATCGTGTTCTAGTCTGTGCATAACCCTATGATATTTATGATAGCCGTGAGCATCAATTATTTTGTCCATTCTTTCTTCATCAGAAAAGTAGTACTTCATACCATTTGCATCTGCCTCTGGGTGAAATTGAACACCAATAATTTCAGGTGTAAATTCTATTCCCATTATTGCTCTTTCACGCTTAACATTAGGACGTATTTTCTCTAAAAATAATACTTTAGCATTCATATCTTGAAATGCTACAATATTTGGTTCCACCATCTGCCAATCCCTAGAATCTACAGCAAATATTGGAGTTCTGAGCTTTTTAAAAAAATCAGATTGATGACCATAATCGGTAATATGAACAGGAAAAATACCAAAAGCAGTGGATTTTCTTTCCTTGATTTTACCCAAATTAAAATGCAGAACAGCCATTTGAAAAGAATGACAAATTAAAAAAGCATATTTTTTCTTAGAATGATTTTTGTTATGAATTATAATATCATCAAGTAATTTAGAATATAATTTCTGCCAAGTATCTTGACCTTCATAAGGACTACCAGGACCACCAGTTGATACTACTAAATCAAAATCATTTAAATCTGGAATTTCAGAATTTTCTCTTACATTATAGACTTTAAAATTTACATTATTTTGTGTTAATATATCTTTTATGTTCCCCATCCCTTGATTAGGAAAACTCTTATACATATCTAAAACAGCGACATTTAGTTTCTCCATTATAATCCCGTCTTAGTATCTGCAACACAATATTCAACTACTTTTTTCAGGTCATTAGTTTCATTAAATACAGCAAGTTGTCTATCAGCACCACTTCCATCATCTAACATCTGGTATATATAATCAATATATTCTCGTGAGCCAAGATCATCAACCACATCATCTACAAAGTTAATAAACTCATAAACAAGATTACGCATAGGTATTTCTTTTTCTCTTCCAAAATCAATTAACTTACCACTTAGTCCATATCTTGCAGCTCGCCATTTATTTTCATTAATCAAACTACGAGAATACAATCTAAAACTCATATTTTTCTTACGCAATTTATCTAATTTTGCAACTAATGCTTGACACAAAGCCGCAATAGCAAGAGTTTCCATCGGTCTAAGAGTTACATCACAAATCCTAAATTCTATAGTTTTGTAATAAGGATGAGCCCTCACATCCCACCATATTTTTTTTCCATCGTCAATACATCCAGTTCTAACAAGTAAGTTTACAAAATTATCATAATCAGACAAAGAAGGATAATACTCTGGAATACCTGTTCTTGGAAATTTATCAAACACTTTAGATCTAAAAGACTTAAAGCCAGTATTATTGCCGTCCCAAAAAGGTGAATTAGTAGATAGTGCAAATATATGAGGTAAAAAATATCTAACAGCATTCATCATTTGAACACCTATATCACGCGATTCCACTCCCACGTGAACGTGCAAACCAAAGATTAAATTTTGTCTTGCAGCATCTTGCATTTCTTCTACAATTTCATAATATCTTGGGTGATTAGTAATATTTTGGTCTTTCCATTTTGCAAAAGGGTGAGTTCCAGCAGCGGCAATAAGCAAATTTTCCTTCTCAGCAACATCAATAAGTTTTTTCCTAAGTTGAAAAACTTCCGTCTTTGCCTCGTCCATATCATTGCAAATATTAGTAGTAAGTTCAATTACAGCTGAGTGCATTTCTGCTTTAGCCCTATCTCCCAGTTCATCAACCATCAAATCAATCAAATTATGCTTATAAGAACAGAGATCCATAGTCTCTGGCTCAATAATCTGAAACTCCTCTTCAATACCAACAGTATAATGACTCATAAACCCAACATTTTTTAATTATTAATTATAAATTCATATACCAAATTAAAAAAATCTATTCACAAAATAAAATTTTAATTAAAAAGACAGAATAAATTCAAATAAAGCTAACTCAAAATTTTTTAATAAGATTCTAAATACACCGTCACGTATCTTTAAAAATAAATTACAAATATTTTAAAATAAAAATCTTTATAAAAACTATTTAACTTTTAATTTCGCACTTGTCATATTGAACGAAGCGAAATACTGCAATATTAACTCTACGTCATTCAGAGCGAAGCGTGGAATCCATAAAAAACGCTACCTCATTCTGAGGCGTAGCCGAAGAATCTCCAAAAAATGACAACCGTAGTTCTGAACCCAGTTCTTTGAAAACCAAAAAAACACCGATTTTACTGCAAAAACTGCAAGATTCGTATAAAGCAATAAATACTAATAATTTACAAAGGGTAATTTTGCTAAAAATAGTATAATAAACAAAAAAATCACTGCAAAAAACTGCAAATACTGCAATTTCTCGTCATTCTAAGGCGTAGCCGAAGAATCTCCCAGAAATTACCGACATCTTAAATCCGTGTAATCTGCGTAATCCATTAAATCTGTGATTCTGAAAAAATATTCCACCCCAAAAATGTAACAAAATCGCCTCTATTTCGTTTATAGGGTATATTCAAATTACAAATGTTAAAAAATGTTTTTTATTTAGAATTTTTTATTATTTTTGT
>JAUIIX010000095.1 GCA_030431515.1 bacterium | reverse complement strand
AAAAAAAAAAATGTATTATATTGCAATTTTAATATAGCAATAAATTATAATATTGACTGTTTTTATCATATTTCCCAACACAAAGGTTGGCTTTTTATTAAACGAGATTATTATGAGTCCTTAAAAAAACACAAAAAAAAAGATTCGCAAAATCCCGATGAAAGTTTTTTTGCGAACCCATTAGCAAGTGTAGTTATAAAAACTACAAAAGATGCTATAGACGCAAAGTCAAAATTTCTATTTTAAAAAATTAATTTAAATTTTTTTTAGGAGAATAAAGATGAAACAAGTGTTTCTAATAATATTATTAATTTGCATAAGTTATTCTGCTTATGCAATAGATTGTCCTCCATCATCAACATGTACAGCTACTTGGACTACAGCTGAATATGGTATGCAACTTGATGACACTGGAGAAATATGGGCATCTGCAACATTAACTTTTAGAGTTAATTGCGATGGTGATTTTGAAATGAGGATTGAAAATTTTGATGGTTATTATGGTAATGATAATGTAGATTTTTTAGAGCAATTTAATTATTTACATTATTCATTTTCTTCAGCATCAGAAATGATAGCATTAGACTTTTTAATGAGATATAAACCAGATGTAATTGCAGCGACTGTTCCATTATGTAGCTCAAATCAAACAATTAAAAGAGTATTTGTGTATACAGCTGCATGTGGAATTTGGACAAAATGTTCATATAAATTACCATCACCCATTGAATATGTATGTGACACTGGTTGGCAAGGTAGTTTCCCGCATTACAGTGATGGAGGTGATGCTTGGGTTGATCATTGGAAATGGCAAAGTTGTGGTGATGTTTGCTGTCGAAAAATATTTTCAATTTGTAGAGAGAATTATGTAGACAAAACAGGCTCGTTTATCAAAATCAAAGCAATTACAAAAGGTAAATATCCAGGATCAGATTGTTCAAAACAAGGAACATTTTGGGGAAAAAGACCAGGTCCTTCTACAGGTGTAAATCAAGAACTTCAATGCGAAGATGGATGTTAAATTAATTAAAAGGATGAAACCATGAAAATAGTTTTAATGATGATTATAGCATTTAGCTTTATAAATGCTCAAACAAAAGTTCAAATTAGTAATTTGGAATTGTCAAAACATCAAGTATTAGATATTTTACCAATTAACAATAATTTATATATTGTTAGTTATGGAGGACAAGGGACTGCAAAACTTGATATTTACGATATTGAAAATAAATCAATAAGACATGATGTTTTAAAAAACACAGATTATGATATTACTTTTGGCAACTCAAATTTATTTAAAGACAAAAAACATAATCTTTGGATAGGTGATGTAAATAAATTATTAAAAATTTCAGAGAATGAAGAGATTTTTAATTTATATAAAGGTATAAATTTACCAGATTCAACATTTTTTGAGATAAAATCTATTACAGAAGATGATTTAGGAAATTTGTATTTCTTAAAAAGGAATTCAAAGAATTTAATTATTAAAGAAGAAAATGGAACGACTTACAAAGTTCTTAAAAGTGACTTAGAAATAATTATGTTCGATGGTGAAAAACTAGAATCACTTCAAAGAATTGAAGAAATTGGACCTTTTGTTAATGATATTTACTATTTTAAAGATAAGTTATATCTTTCTATGCTTATTCTTGGAGATAAGTATCCTAAATTGTATACTTTCGATTTAAATACCCAAAAATTTGAACAAACAACTTTTAGTATTCCAACTGTTGTGGATATACCAGAATTATCTTGGGAAGAAGCTAAATTTGCATCAATTGAAAACATTTTTGAGCTTAACAATGAATTATTTTTTTATATTAAAATTAATGCTAATTTGAGCTCGTTTAATTGTTTTGCAAAATTTAATGAGAGCTTAGGAAATTTTGAATATTTTTCATTACCTAGAAATGAAGAGGATGTAATACTTAATGGTATTAATTCATACTTCATTTTAGATGATAAGATTATTTGCTCTGAAGATGTTTCTACTAATACTGAGAAAAGTTTTTACGAATTTCAAAAAGGTAAATTTAAGAAACTTAAATTTGAATCAAATTTTCAACCATACATTATAACTAATTCAGAAGTTAGAAGTGAAATAATTTCAAGAGATTTGAAATTTGAGTCAGGTGAATATAGTTTTAGGAGCAATTTCCATATTGATAATATAGGAAATCTATATGCTGGGACAGCTAAAGGTTTGATTTATATTGAGAGTTTTATTCAACCAAAAACATCATCGGTCGAAAATCAAAATCAAATAGTAAAGTCAATTCCTAGCTTATCAAATGTTATCAGTGATTTATATTTAGAAACTATTCCATTAATTAAGTCTTATAAACTTAGAGATATTAACGCTAGAATTCTTCTTACGAATGCAAATATTAATTCAAATAATTTGAAAATAAATTTGGAAAATTTTGCTGCAGGAGTATATTTTATGGAGTTAGAAACTACTAAGAGCAGAATTCTTTTGAATATCAAAAAAAATTAAGGAGAAAAAAATGAAATTATTTATTATTTTACTTGTATTTATCTTTCTAAATACATTGATTATGAAAGGCCAATGTCCTCCTTCGACTACTTGCTCAGCAACATGGACAACAGTTGAACATGACTTAGATGATTTGTTGGATGAAAATGGGTTCAGAGCTTCTGCAACTTTTTCGTACAGAATTAATTGTGATGGTGATTTTGAATTTATTGTTGAAGACATAGAAATAAAAGAGAATTCATATTATTTAGATGAATTTAGTATTCATCATTACAATTATTCGTCGTTAACAGAAAAAGTAGTATTAGATTATATGTTAAGTCATAATGCATTAGGTGATGCAATTTACACTATCCCCGCACATCCTAGTTCAGTTAAAAGAATATGAGTATAATTCTGATGTTTTCTTTATTTGCTCAAACTAAAAAACCTGTAAAGATTCAAGGTTTTGATGGCAAAACTTTTATTAAGTATCCTAACGAAAAAATATGGAAAGAGGCAGATAATGTAGATACGAATTATGTAAAAGATAATCAACTAGAAATTAAATATACTAACTTTGATGGTGAAATTATCGATTTTAAAAATAAAAAGCCTATTTTTATTCCTAAAAATAAAGACATAATTTCTACAATAAACGTAGCAAATGACCCAACATTAGATCATTATAATTTACATTTTCAATTAAAGAAAAATGCAAAAATTATGATTCAGGTATATACAACAGATGGTTTCAGAGTTTCTGATATTGTTTGGGAAAAGTTTAAGGAAGGACTAAATAAAGTAAATATTAAGAAAAAATTTACTAAAGGATCTTATGTGATTTATATGACAATAGAAGATAAAGTATATAAACATAGAGTACTCTTAGACTAATATTTTAAGCCCTCAATCGAGGGCTTTTTTTTAAAATCTTTCACTCATACTGAATCTACTTTTCCTTTCATTATTCAATGATGCTAAAGCAGACCCAGCATTTAACCAGTAATTTCTACCATGTGTATTTATCGCATATCACATCGCATCAAGTGTGTGGATATTAATATCAACTAGTAATTCTAATATTTTATTTTTTTTTTGTAATGTAGATATTTTTCTTTAATCAAATGATGTGAGTTAATGTGAAAATATAAAATGATGTCAAAATAAAGTAAGACTTTCTTTTTTAATAAATTGTGTGATATATATTTTATAAGTTAATGTTAAAGATATAACATACTGATAAATAAAATCTAAAGAAAATGTTATTTAAAATAATTAATTTCAAATAATAAACGACTCTAAATTAAATTAAAAAAGCCACAAAGTTAATTCTTTATGGCTTTTTTATATTTATAGCAATCATACTTGCTATTTTTGAGGTGATGGCCGGACTCGAACCGGCGTTCACGGTTTTGCAGACCGGTGCCTAACCACTTGGCTACATCACCAATATTTCTTAATTCTATAAAATAAGATTACAAAATTATAATTTACAAAAGAGCCACTCTATGTGAATCTTTTTTATTTATTTACTTTCCTTATATTTGTGCAAAACTATAAAAAAATAATAAAAATAAAATTTGCAAAAAAAAAATATGTATTATATTGCAAATTTAATATTGCAATAAATTATAATATTGACTGTTTTTAACATATTTCACAACACAAATGTTGGTTTTATTTAAAAGGAGATTATTATGAGTCCTTAAACAATACAAAAAAAAAAGATTCGCAAAATCCCGTCGAAAAAATTTTTGCGAACCCCATAGCAAGCGTAGTTATAAAAACTACATTCGCACCTTTAGACGATTTTCTCTTGTCTTTATTACTTAAATATTTTAAAAACTTATAAAAGGAAAATAAAATGAAAAACTTCATTTCATTATTAATTATTACTTTCTCATTATTGATTATATCTAATGTAGAAAATTATGCATCATGTCCAACTGGATTTACATCAAAAGTAGTTACTGTACCTTATTTGGGTTGTACTTATACATTTGAAATATGTTATAAATGCGATGTGACTGCCCCAGGACCTGTTATAATGTTTGATGAAACATATCAACGAATTTCACAAAATTGTACCTCAAATGATTGGGATGAGGCTATACCTGCTTTAAGAGAGTACATTTCATCTGGTCAATTTGTATTTAATGAATTATGTTTTTGGGGTGATCCTGGTCCTTGTGATGTACAATTTCCTCTAGAACCTGATTACGTTTATATGACATATAAATATTATTTCTGTTTTGAAGAATATGATGGGCCAGATAAAGTTAGACCTTGTGATTTAGATAATTATTGTGAAGTAACTTGGAAATATTGTGCGAATTCTAATGGAACATTTGCAAAAGTTTTAGATGATTATATATTAGTAGGTGAAATTCCCTCTTTATATGAGTGTCCAATTTTTGAAATGAGAAATGGAGGTTGTTTTAAAGTAAGTTCATTGTGTAACCCCTAAGTATATTAAAATGGTACTATTTTAAAAATAGTACCTGTTTTTTAAATTTATTAAATATAACCATGAAAAAATTAATTTTAATGCTCTTGATAATACTACTATTTCCAGTATTAAACTATTCTCAATGGAATGAATTAGATTCTCCTAAAGGAAATATTTTTGTAAAAGATATTTTCAAAGTTAAAAATTCTTTAGTTGCATATCACTCAAAACAATTGTACAGAAGTTCCGATGATGGTAAAATATGGGAAAAAGTAAATTCACAAGGACTTGATTCAATTATAAGTTTTGATTTTGTTAAATGTGATGATGAAAATATTTATATAGGCTTAACTACTCTTTCAAATAAGGTACATGGAATATTTAAAAGTAGTGATTTAGGCAAAACTTTTATAAGAATATATGATGAAAAAATTCAAGACTTTGAAATCAAGAATGGAATTGTATATATTTTAAAAAATCAGCATATTATTAAATTAAATATTGAAACAAAATTAAAAGATTCAATTTATTTAGGAAAATCACCCTATAGTTATAATAAAATTGATTTTTTTGACGATAATATTATAATTTCAGATAGAGGTTCATTCTCATCAAACCCTCCAATTATTAATGATGGAATTATATACAGTAATGATAATGGATTTACTTGGAAGGAATGGAATTTAGGATTAGGTAGAGATTTCGCATTGTATTACTTTGTATATTTTACTGATGATATATCTTATATAGGAACAAATAAAGGGTTTTATAAATCTTTTGGGTTTGGTGAAAGATGGGAAAAGTATATGTTGCCTATTAATTCTCAAGAAATAAATAATATTTTAATTGATAACAATGATATGTACATTTCAACAAAAACAGGTGAAATTTATCATTCTAATGATAATGGTCTTAATTTGAATATAATATATTTTGATAATATGAATATTAATATTAGCAAAATTAAAAAAATAAATGGCCGAATATTCTTCACGAGTAGTTTAGGGGTTTTTGAGATTGAAAATGGAATAGTAAATTCTATAGAACTAAAAGATAAAGCCTATTACACCAAAGTATTATTTGATAATAATAAGACATATATATTTATGTATCCCGGCATACAATATTCAGAAGATAATTTAAGTTCATGGAAAATCTTATATGATTCAATTAATCCAAAAATATTTAAAAATAATAGATTTGAAATGAAAGATAGTTTAATAATTGCAATTGATTATTCCCAAAATATTTTATCTATATCAAGAGATTTAGGTAAATCTTGGGTTGATACTAATGTAGTTCCTCTTGGAGATAATTTACAAGAAATTAAAATATTTGATGATGTAGTTACTTGTATTTCTAATAAAAACTTTCTTTACTCTTATGATAATGGATTAAATTGGATTAACTATAGTGAAAACAATTCAGGTTTTAATACAAAGTTTCGAAAAATATACAAAATCAGCCAAACTACTTTTTTAGCATCAACTTATAATGATGGAATTCTAATTTCAACAGATAAATTTCAAAATTGGAATAAAATAAATTCATCAGAAGAGTCTTTAATATACAATGAAACAACAAATTTTATTTCTATTAATAAAAATAAAATTATTTCACCTAAGATAGAATATGATTTAATTGACCAATATAATTATAGTTATATTTCTGACAATTTATTTTATTCTTCAGATTTTGGTATAACTTGGGAACTAAAAAAGTTTTCTGAGAATAAAGTTTATATTTTTGATATGATGAATTATAAAGAAAATATATTTTTGGCAACTTCTAAAGGTTTCTATTATTCAACTAATTTTGGCAATTCTTGGGCTAAATATAATAATGGTTTAGATATATTCGAACTTTCAGTTAATTATTATACTCAACCTATTCGTGATATGGAAGTAATTAATGGAAGTATTTACTTAGCTTATGGGAATAAAATCTTGGGCTTACCTCTTTCAGAACTCGGCATAGAATACACCTCAGTAGAAAAAACAGAAAAACGAAACTATCTATATACTTTTCCTCCATTTCCACAGCCATCAAAGCAAGAGGTAAAAATAAGCACTTATTGGGATAGTGCTTTGCCATTTACTATTGATGATGTAGAGATATACAACTTAGCAGGAATAAAAATTAACACAGAAAATAAACTAAGCATAAACAAAGAAACAAACTACAACGGACATATAATTTGGGATACCAGCGGTGAACAAGCAGGTATTTATATTGTTAATATAAAACATGGTACAGAAACAAGAACACAGAAAGTAATGGTGGAAAAGTAAATTTAAGCATTGGATGAATTTGAAAAAGAAATAGGAATAGTTACAAATAATAATTTAGTTACAATTACAAATGATGGAATTATTATTAATTTACCTAAAAGTAGTATTTATTTTGTGCAAATAAATTTCGACAAAATACAATATACTTTTGTGATTAATAATATTAAATAAATTAAAAAAATAGTCTTTGTATAATCAACTTCAAACTTGGAGATACAAATAAAAATAAATCAATCATTATAGAATAAAAATTTTAAACCCTCTTAGGAGGGTTTTTTATTTTAAAATCTATCTTTATTTAAAAAAATTGTAATCCTATAATAATTCATTTAAAAGGATTTATTACTCTGAATTAAATAAAAAAAGCCACAAAGTTAATTCTTTATGGCTTTTATATTTATAGCAATTAAATTTGCTTGTTTTTGAGGTGATGGCCGGACTCGAACCGGCGTTCACGGTTTTGCAGACCGGTGCCTAACCACTTGGCTACATCACCAAAATTTCTTAATTCTATAAAAATAAGATTACAAAATTACGAAATTATCTAAATATTGTAATTTTATTTAATATCATAATTTACAAAAGAGCCACTCTATGTGACTCTTTTTTATTAATTTACTTTCCTTCTATTTGTGCAAAACTATAAAAAAATAATTAAAATAAAATTTGCAAAAAAAAAAAATGTATTATATTGCAATTTTAATATAGCAATAAATTATAATATTGACTGTTTTTATCATATTTCCCAACACAAAGGTTGGCTTTTTATTAAACGAGATTATTATGAGTCCTTAAAAA
>JAUIIX010000017.1 GCA_030431515.1 bacterium | reverse complement strand
GCATCACGATGATTTAGTTGGTAGATTGATTAAATTAATGAATGAAGGTGGTGAACAATGGGATGTTTTAGAATTACCTGCATTTGCATTAGATGAAGATCCTTTAGGCAGAGAAAAAGGAGAAGCTTTATTTCCTGAAAGATATGGTGTAAAAGAATTATTAAAACAAAAGAATGCAGTTGGATCTTATTTCTTTTCAGCAATGTATCAACAGCAACCGATTGATAATGAACATCAAATATTTCAACGAGGATGGTGGAAATATTATGATAATAACATCAACTTTGATTTCAAAATTCAGGTATGGGACACAGCTTACGAAAAAGGAAAAGAAAATGATTACTCGGTATGTGCCACTTGGGGTTGGTTTAATCATAACTTTTATTTAATAGATATTTTCAGGGATAAATTATTATTTCCTGACTTGTTTGATGCCACAATAAATCAGTATGAAAAGCATAAACCAAACTCTATATTTATTGAAGATGCTGGAAGTGGTAAATCTCTAATTCATTCATTGCAAAGGCAAACAAAAATTAACATAAAAGCTGTTGGTACAATGGATAAAATAGTTAGATCGCATCTTGCTACACCATACATTGAAAGTGGAAGAGTATTTTTACCAAGTGGAAAATCGTTTTTAGATGATTTTATGAGTGAACACAATCAATTTCCTTCAGCAAAACATGATGATATTGTAGATACTACTACAATTGCAATACAATTATTATCACAATATGTTAAAAGTGAAAGAGTATCAATTGAAAGAAAATCAAGAAGTAGAATAGAAAAATATTCAAGTTATTAAAGGTTAAACAATGAGTTTATTAGAAACAGTAGCAAACAATAATAAATATAAATGGTTGAAGTCAGCTATATCAAATGAGTTACCAAACCCAGATGTTATATTGAGAACTATAGGAAATAGAATATCAAAACTAACAGAATTAAGAGTAGATACTCACTTATCGAGTATAATTCAAAGTCGTAAATCTGGTGTTCTATCATTAGAATGGGAATTATTACATAATGATGATTCCCAAGTTCAAAATACATTTATTCAAGATATATTCAACAATTTAGATATGAATAAAATTATATCTGAAATGCTGGAAACACCTTTGTATGGTTATAAATTTTTAGAAATTGTATGGGAGTATAGAAATGGATATTATATTCCGATTAATGTGATTGGTAAACCTTGTGAATGGTTTACCTTTGATAATAATAATGTAGGATATTTTAATAGGAATGATGGAGTAAAGATTTTTGCTTCTAATATGAAGTTTTTAATCTTGCAAAATAATGCTTCCTACGACAACCCTTATGGAGAAGCTCTATTAAGTAAATGTTTCTGGCCTATAGTATTCAAAAAAGATGTCGTTAAATACTGGCAAGTATATATTGAGAAATATGGTATTCCATTTATGGTTGGTGAAATGGATGATATATCAGATGATAATGATGCATTAAATAATTTTATGGCAGATCTAGATGAATTAAGAAGAGACGGAATTATTGTAATAAAGAAAGGACAAACAGTAAATCAATTTGATGTTACAAAAGCTAATTCTGCTGCAATGTTTGAAGCTGCAATTCATTTCCATAATTCAGAATTATCAAAAGCTATACTTTCTCAAACATTAACAACAGAACAAGGTAAAACTGGCTCTTATGCTATGAGTCAAACTCATTTGCAAGTTAGAAGTGATGTAGTAGATGCAGATAAAAAAATTATTGAAAGTGCTTTTAATGAATTAATCAAAAAAATCTATTATATAAACTTTAATCAATCAAAAGATATTCCTAAATTCAGAATGTTCCAACAGGAAGATGTTGATAAAGCCTTAGCTGAAAGAGATGCTATATTAAAAACATTAGGTGTGGAATTCAACAAAGATTATATTACTACAAATTATGGAATTAAAGAAGAACATTTTGAAATAGTAAAAGCCACTCAACCAATGTTTTCAGATGAAGGACATAATCATGGTTTGGATGATAAAGATACTGGTATGGATGATTATGCAAAAGCAACTAATAAAATGTTAAATTATGCTATAAGCTTAATTGAAAATATGGAAGATATAGATGAAGCAAAGCAAAGAATTGTTGATGCTTACCCTAATTTAGATAGTTCTGAAATGGAGCAATTTTTAGAAACTGCTGAAATTGCAGCAAGACTTGGAGGAACTTTAGATGCTGATTAAAAGTATATTAAAAAAAGCTTTTTCAGATAGTGTATCTCAAAATGTAATGAAAGAAGTTTTTAATACTAAGCCAGAAAAACAATTAGAGTATTTAAGAAAGCGTGGAGCTAATCTTAAAACTACTGTAAATTGGGAATCTATGAATAGTAAAGCACACGCTCAAGCTTTTACTGTTGCTGGAATACATAAAGCTGATATACTTAAAATCATTTATGATAGACTTGATGATGCTAAATCAAATGGAAAAACACTAAAGCAATTTCTAAATGATTCAGAAGAAATAAAAAAGATTACAGGATTATCAAATAATCGTTTAAAAGTTATCTATGAAACGAATTTAGGTATTGCTTATGCAAAAGGTCAATATGAACAACAACAACGCTTAGGTGAAGCAGGAGTTCGTCCTTTCTTAAAATATTTAAGTTCTACATCATCAGAAAAAGACGAGTTGCATAAAAGTTTTTATGATAAAGTTTTTAGATATGATGATCCATTTTGGAAATCATTTTATCCACCTTCGAGGTTTGGTTGTAAATGTTCTGTCCGTGCAATGTCAAAAAAAGAAGTTGAGAAGAATAAAATTGATATTGAAATTGGTAGTAGATTATTAAAAGATTTAAGTTCAGATGTTAAATTAAAGAAACAAATTAATGATACAATTGAAAATGGAATTAAGATAGATGAATCATTTAAACCAAATTTAGATAAATATATTGAAAAGCATAGTAAATACCTAAAAGAGCAATATAGTAAAATGGTATTTACAGAACAATCCTTAGAAGATTACTCAGTAGATTATACCAAATACAATAAAACATTAAGCCCAGAGACAAGAGAAGCATTAAATGGATATAAAGGAAAAGGATTTACAGATATTAATAAATATTTAAGAGGTGGAAGTTTACCTAAAAGCAAATTAAAACTTGTTAAAGATACAATTAAATTAATAGATGAAGGAGATATGAACTATGAATTAAAACAAAGTACTATAGTTTATAGAGGAATGAAATTTAAAGATGTGGATAAAGATTTATTTAAATCTCAATTAGATTTAATTAAAAGTGGAAGATATATGGATTCAACATATATGAGTACTTCTGTTACAGAAAAGATAGGTAATATGTATGGTCATTCATATTTAACTGATAAAGATACTATTTTCTTTACTATCAAATTACCAAAAGGAATTAAAGTTGGATTAGGTCAATTCAAAGAAAGTGAATATATTTTAAAGCCAAATTCACAATTTAGGGTTTTAGATTATTATGAAGAAAAGAAAAAGAATAGCAATGATAAAAAGATAATTTACGTTTCTATGGTATATGTACCTTAATCACTAATATCAATACCAAATTCATTCTTCATTCTATCAATTTGTTCTTGAGTAAATTTAAAATCTGTTAGTTCTTTTTCTTTACCAATTAACAAACGTAATGATTCCATATCGGAATCAGACCTTTCTTCTAAAGTCATTGGCTTAGAAGCTTCTTTTAAGTATTCTTTTAACTCAGGAGATAATGGCATTATGGATTCTCAAAATATTATTAAAAAATTAAATTTTGCAATATCTTCTATCGAAGACGAAATAAGACTTGAATTAGTTTTACCTTTAGTTGTTGATTTGATTTCACAAATTATCAAAAGAAACTTTGATAATGAAGGTGCTTGGAATGGAGATGATTCTAACATTGACCTTTTCTCTGGTGGCTCTAAAAAATGGGAAAAATTAGCAAACCCTCAAGGAGATGAATTTAGAAAACTATTGAGTGATACAGGAAACTTATATAATAATATTGAAGTTGGATTAAACGGAGATCAAATCTATATTTCAAGCAATGCTCCATATTCAGCAATACATCAATTTGGTTTTTCAGGTAACGTTACAATTTCAGAACACGAAAGAACATCAAAAAAAGGCAAAAAGTTTAAAGTAAAACAACATTCAAAATTTGTATCAATACCAGCACGTCCTTTCATAGTTCTTTCAGAAGACGATTTAGAAGAAATATATGAACTGATAGCAAGTTTTATAGGAAGTAATTAATTTAGATTCTGTTTGTTTGGTTTTGCACTTCTATTTTCAACTTTAACTAAATCTAATTCTTTACGAATTTCATCTATAAATTCCATTTTATCAATTTTAGATAAACATTCTTCAAGTTCTTCTTTTGTTTCTTTATAAATTCTTAATTTGTTTTTTAAAGGCGTATCTAATATAACATCAACAGCTTCATAGTAAGTAGTTACCTTTGTCCTGAAATCATACGTTTCAACTTGTGAATATTCTTTACTTAGTATTTTCATTTTTTTATCTCTTTCAGAGTGTATTCAATCATAATTTAGTCCTTAAATATGAAGTAGATTTATCTCTTATTGGAGTATGCACTATTTCAGTTTTCAATTCTCGAAGACTTTTCAATATATCTTCCGATAATTTTGGAAATTCAACACCCCCTTTTAGATTCAAACTTTTAATATCCTGATCCTCTCGGATTATCAATTCAGATTTATTATTATCATTATTCAAATCAATAAATCCACCTGATTTTAGAGGATTTCTTCCCTTATATATATCAAATTCTACTTTCGGTGCATAATAATATCGACCGTCATCTAATCTAATCATCATCGTTAAACCACGCCCTGTTGGTATGTATTCTTTTACGAATGTACCAATATTGCCCGTTGGTCTATGTATATATTTATTCATAACCCTTTCTCTTTTCTTACTTTCGCTGTATTTTCTGCTAACTTTTGCTCAATAGCTCTTTTGCTGTATAAAGCAAAACCACCTTTATTTTCTTCGTCAAGTCGTTTTAGGTATTCAAGTTCTTTTTCGTCCATATATGTCGCTCTTGGTACTTCTGAATAAATTATTTTGTCCTTTTCAATACTATCAATTATAGCTAATGCTAATTTATCGTCTTTATATTTTTCTCTGTCAGGGTTGCTTTTAACTTCTTGGACAAAATTATTAAGTTTTTTTTCAACTTCGCTATGGTTTTTCATTTCCATTCCTTTTTAAATTAACTTCAATATTCAAATAACTGCATATACTCAAAATTAGCTCTGTTCTTGGTTCAAATCTTTTTGTTAGAATATGAGTGATCCGAGAGCGTGAAAGTCCGAGATGTTCGGCGAGGTCATCTTGAGTGATGCCTCGCTTTGTCATCTCTGCACTTATTATGTCGAGTATTTCTTGCGTTGTTTGGACATTTTCTTTGGACAATTTGGACATTTCAATTCTCCTTTTCACAAAAATAAGAAACTAAATTGAAATAGAGCGAAAAAAGAAGATTCTATCTTCTAATTTCATTTTTTACTTCGTTTGCACTTTTAGAGGCTCTCCAAAGAAGTAATAACAACCTACGCCTTTAGCACCTTGCAAGGTTTATATGCTAATATTTTGTCTATATTCTTATACCATTGAAGTATATATTTTACAATCTTCATCAAATATTTCATAATAGTTGTTAGAATGTTTCCCAATCTCATTATCTCCATAGAATATTGCTTCTTGTAATCCGTTGAATATTTCTTTAGTTTTAGAAATTATTTTATGTGTGTCTTGCTCATAAATTGTTATTTTGTAATTTCCCATTTTATTTTCCTATTATCTGTTTAACCTTTTATTTAACATTCGTTTCAATCATTTTACGTTCGCTCTATCTTCGATTTTAATTTTAATATGATAATTCTTATAGTTGAACCAATTAGGAATCATATTACTTGTAAAGTTTTCTATCTCTTTAGTTGCTTTAGAATCATCTGTAAATATAGTTTTTCTTTCTTTTAGTTCAGGAGCTCTATCAACTCCATTTGTGGAAATATCGATTGTTAAAACTAATTCTTGTACCATTACTTAATCTCCTCATATTTGAAATGGATTAAATCCATCTCAACTAAATACAAATTACCTTCATCATCTATCTGTTTTTGGTATGTAGTTAAAAACCAATTTTTAAGTTCTTGGAAATTTTCAAATCCCTCTTTCCTTGCGAAATTATCTATTCCTTTACTATAATTCTCGCTTTTAGTATAGTATATAAGTCCATCAATATCTATTTCATCGTCTAATCTATCAACATTCAACCTCATATAAATAGATTCTATATCTTTTACTATTCCCATCCCAAAGTGATAAGGATTAGATTTTGGATTACGTGGACTTCCTTTCCAAAAGTGGATTTTTTGCCCTACTTTCCATCGTCCAGATTTGCGAATAGTAGTTGCCTTTTGACCTTGCTTAATCTTTTCTACAAATTGCTCTTTGAATGATAGTATCATAGTTTTTCCTTAATTTCATTATACTTATTCATAAATTCTTCTTTAGTAATTATCTCCACGTCTTTATTCTGCCAATTGAAAAACTCCTTAATACTTGGTGTATCTGCGTGGGTAAATGGTCTTTCCTTTTTCTCTAATTTAAACCCACCATAATCCATTCTTTGAAATTCAATAATTGTATAGTAGTTATTATGTTCATTTTTAAAATGTGCGAAATACTTTTGATGGGCACTATTTTTATGGTCATAATAAGAATGTAAATAGCAATTATCTAAATCAAGTTCCACTTCAAATTCTTCTGTGATAGTTTTTGATTTAGTGTAATAAATTTTTTCTTTCTGCATTTTCTGCTATCTTTCAGTTTGTAAAATTTTCATCAATTTCAATAGAATTAATATCAATTAAAGCTTCCCATTTTTGTCCATAATCACTTCTAATACATTTTAGGTTGTTACCTTCAATTTCACAATCTGCTTGGAATGATTCTATAAAACCACCAGGATTTTTTTGATTACCATCTAAAAACTCAATTATTGCCCGACTATTAGGAATATTCGGACACACATTAAAAAATCTAACGTGATTACAGTAAGGATAAATTATGTAGATAGTCTCAGACATGAAATTTCCTATAACAGTATTATTCTTTAAATGTGCTTTTTGTTTATTCATTTTACGACCCTTTAGTTTTATCTAACATCGGTATTACCGATACCAGCTTTTTAAAATATTTGCGATGGTAAGGGAGTCGAACCCTTAATAAGTCCATAAAGCAATAAACTTATTTTCCAAAGCCACCAACCATACTACTTTGAAAGTAAAAGTATAACTATTCTTGATATTCAGTAATTATTAAATTCCCAGTTACTTCTATTAATTTATTGGTTTTTGTATCCATAAAATAATAGCCATCAGTATTTTCTTCCGATAACACTTTACCTGTGCTAATCCAAGTTCTAACTACTTCACCATTACAGGATAATAATTCAATTTTAAATTTCTGATTGAATCCACCAAACTTTGCTTTTTTTGCATCTGTACAAGAGATTAATATTATTAAGGTTAAAACTATTATGATTCTTTTCATTTTTATTTCCATTTGTTGTTAAAAAACCCTGCTCTTTCGAGCAGGTTAATATTAATATGTTTAAAGGTTATTGATTTACTTCATAACTCCTCCGATTTAGTGGTGTCTGATGGCTTCAAATTTCCATCAAGTCCTAAAATAATTCTGGCATATATATTTCAGTTGGTCTATTAAATTCTCTAATACCATTTTCTCCATAAGATACATCTACTACTTCTGAAATTGAAGGTGGAGTATCTGTTCTAATTGCATAATGAATTTGACACCCTGCTATTATTACATACTCCTTATTACTTCCTACTTTAGCATACCAATTAGTACTTCCTCTATTGGTTTTGATACCTAAAAAAGTATCTTCTACAATTTCAACATCTCCATAAACTGCTCTATATTTTTTGCCATCTGGTGCATAAAACCATGCATCTGTTGTTATTAAATGTCTTCCTTTCATTATTATTTCCTTAAAATAATATTAATTGTTCTGTTTCTTTTTCATTTTGTATTTCTACATTTTCTATAAATTGTAAAGATTTAGTAGCTTCTTTTTCTGATTTCTTTATCATTTCTTTTCTTTCCTGCCACATTCTCATCACAAAACTTTCTTCTCTTTCCATTTTGTCAATCTTCATTATTCCACCTGGATATAAATTCTTGTTAATCTTATATCCAAAAATATATTCTTCAGGCATTAATGTATTATGACAAACTACTTCTCCAACACAACCATGCATAAACATATTAACTGCAGCCATTCTTACACATATTGGGTCCAAGTCTTCACCGATAACATAAGCACCTTGTGTTTTAGCTTGAGTCGCTATTAGAAATCTACCAGAACCACAAGTCGGATCATTAACAGTTTCCTTAATATTATTATCTAAAGTCATCTCAACCATTAAATCTACAACATGCTCTGGAGTGAAGAATTGACCTAATTTTCCTCTTTTATATTTTCCAGATAATTCTTCATAAATAAATCCTAATGGATCATACCATCCTTTTAATCCGATTCCAAAGTCGTATGATTTGACTAATTCAAAGAACATTTCATTAAATAAATCTTTCTCCTTCCTATCATATTTGTTCATTCGATTATGTAATTCTTCATTAAAATCACAATTAGCAAATGCATTTAAAGTCATAAATATAAAGTTTTCATATATCTCATCAGCCCACCATTTTCCTACAAGTTTATCAATTATTTTTAAGATATTTGATGTGTGTTGATTGTTCATTTAATTTATTCTCTTTATATTTTTCCATTCTTCAAATTCTTTTTTTAATTTTTGTGCTTCACGATTATGCTCTGATTTATAGCCTTCTAAATAATAATATGTAGTTGTTCTATCCATTTTTAGAATTTCTCCAATTAAACTTGGACACATATCTCTTTGTTTGAAATCATTAACATAAAGCCATTTATAATATTTACTTTCTCCATAATCATTTGCATAAAAGAAATCACTATACTTATCATCTTCAAATGAATATTTATTATGCTCCATAAATTTAAATACTTTCTTAGCATATTTTCTATGTTCTGAATTCTTTTTTGAAGCTAATAATGAATTTAATCTATTTGCATAATTCCTAGTTTCCCTTAATTCTTTTTCAAGAAATTCAATGCTTTCAACTTCTTCATCTAATAATATCATACAAAGATCCTAATTTGTAAATTTGCTTTTAATATTGCCTTTTCAACTGCTTGTTTAGTTCTAAAATGTGTCAATGCTTCATCAATCATATTTAATCTTGAAATCGTCTGTTTATAATGTTCAGAATAACCTTTACATCTTGACAATTCGTCAAGAGCTTTAGCTCTACTTTTTTCAAGGTTTTTTATTCTTTCTGATATGTTTATATTAAAACTCATAATTATTTATTTTTTTCACAAACAGGGATTTCAGTTAATGGTGTAAATTCAACCCATTCATTTCTGTTCAAGTTCGGAAAATACTCAGGGTAAGCTATTCCGTTATACCTAATTATAGATTTCCTATCTCCTTGTTTAACTATTCCACCATAAAATCCATACTCTTTCACTTGATATTCAATCCATACATCAGATTCATTAGAAATCTTTTTAACCTTTTCTGTAGAAGTAAAAACCCCAAATGTTCCAGCTTTTAAATCACTTTCTTCTATCTCTTCAATTGTCATTTTCCACCTCTTTCTTCAAATATTCCTACTTCAATCCACTCTGATAAATATTCACTTTCAATTTCTATAAAACCATTATTCCAATCTTGTTCATCGTTGGTTCCATAAACACCAAGCTCCTTTAAGCAGTAATTAACCCACTTGATTTTTGTTTTATCAGTCTTATTAATAAAATGGAGTTTCATTAGATTACCTCGTTAAATCTTTTATTTATAAAAGCATCACAGTCAGCCTCACCATCGACTAACTGCTTTGCTTGGGGAGAAGCTACTGCTCCAAATATTTTATTTACTTCTTCATCAAAATCTAGTGTTTCTGTTTTAGATTTATCTATTATTTTTGATAATTTTTCATCTATATTATTCAGCTTTGAATTAGAATCTCTAAATGTTTCTAAACTAATTATTTCAGCGACATAGTCATCTACAAATGATTTATGCAATTTCAATAAGAATATTTGAATACTCATTAATTTTAAAGTTGTGTTATCCATTCAAGCTACCTTTATATTGTTTTGTTGAATAAAATTAGTTAATATAAATTCTCTATATTCATCGTTTAAATTGCTTTGATTTAATAGAAAATTAAAATCCATAGTTTCTATCGCGTTTCTATCTACAATATCAACCTGCCCCAGCCATTTAGATTTTACGTATATCTTAACTATATCTTTAGATGATAATTCTGGTTTTGTAATGTATTTACTCATTGTTATTTTCCTTTTGTTGTTGTTGTAAAAAAAATTAATTTTACTTTTATCTACTTGCGTAATAAGTGTCATTTACTTCTTGTTTGTATGCTCTTACTTCGTTATTGTAATTTTCAATATACTTTTCTGAACTTTCTTCTTCAATTAATTCAATACTTTCTTTTAATGCTTCGATTGCATTTTCAAAATATTCTCCAAAATAATCAACATACTCTGCACTAAACTCTATATCCAAATTCTTTTTATCTGGAAAAAACTCAAATTGAAAATAATACTCGTCATTGTCTTCATCATATTCAATGCTATGTTCTGATGTGCAATAAGTTATATCTTCAATTAATGCTAAATATTCTGATTGTTGTTTTTGAGCTAACTCAAATGATACTCTATTTTTATCTGATATAAACATTTTTATATCAACTGTTTTTTCTGCAATCATTTCTTCACCTCTTTAAGTATTCTTTTTTGAATTTTTCTAATTGTAATGTCTTGATGCAAATGTTCTATTAACAATGTCAGATGAGTTGCATTTACTCTATTCGACCCGTTTACTATTACTATTGTTCTCATTAGTTTAATCCTCTTACTTTATATCCTTCTTTAATCAAATTTTCATTTCTAATTTCTGCTTCTTCTCTTGTGTATAAATAATAAGTAGCAGAACCATAGACAGAGTTATCTTTTCCTCTTTTTTCTCTATCTAATATTTTGTAGCTATCTGTATCGCCATAGCTTTCAACAAATACTGATACTTTAGATTTTTTTAAAACTACCACTTCATTCCAAGAGAAGTAAGTTCCTAGTTGAGGATTGTATCTTTCCATTAATCTTAAAGCTTTATCGCCTTTTTTTAAATCCATTAATGCTTTTGTTGATTTTATCATTTTAGTTTTCCTTTTGTTGTTGAAGATAAAATAATTTAATATTTGTTAAATATTATATGCAATATTAAAATAATTATTTTAAATATCCAAATATTACTTTATATTTTCTTGTATTTTTTTGTTTTTATTTATTTTTCTTTGGATAATTCGGTTTTTACTATTAATTTTGACTTATTAGTAAGTGTATATTATATTTATTCTTAGAAAACTATTCACTTATGAAGAGTTTTTTTAATATTTCCCAACAGATGTGTTGGGTTTGTTATTGGAATATTATTTTATATAATAATTTAAGGGTATTTTATGATAAGATTGCTTTGTGTTATTTGTTTTTTTATTATTGCCTTTCCAAATTTATATTCAAAGGAAGTAGCTTCAAATAAAGGAAAATTAATAGAAAGAACTTTTAAAAAAATTGGGATAACTCAAAAAGAAGTAAAAGTTAATGTTATATATTATAACGACATTTATAATAAAGTAGAATCAACTGCTGTAGTAATTGAAAGGTATGGAGGAAACAATTTATATTCTACAACATTTGATAAAATTGAATTGGATGAGTTGATAAAATCATTTAAATTTTTAGATTCTTTAGTAACAAATGAATCTATAGGTGAAGATCGAAAAGAAATTTCTTATATAAGTGAAAGTGGTGTTGAAATTGGATGTTATACTGCTAAAGATAAATTGTGGTATTTTTACTTAATGATTGAAAACAAAAGTGAAGAGTCTTATGTCGAGTTAAATAAAGATGACTTTTTGGAATTGCTGAATTTATTAATTAAAGCTAAAGAATTATTATAAATATATATTGGAAAATTAAAACAACAATAAAACTTAAGGGTGAAATATGGATTTCAAAGATGAAATTAAAAAAATTGGTGAAAGATTTGAAAGTTTAAAAAATAATATCCAAACCGAAGAAGCTACTAAAAATGCCTTTATTATGCCTTTTATTCAAGCATTAGGTTATGATATATTTAACCCTATGGAAGTAGTACCTGAATATACTGCAGATATTGGGATTAAAAAAGGTGAAAAAATTGATTATGCTATTTTTAAAGATTCAAAACCAACAATTCTTATTGAATGTAAGCATTGGTCTCAAAATCTAAATTTACATGAAGGACAATTATTACGTTATTTTCATGTATCAGAAGCAAAATTTGGAATTTTAACAAATGGTATTCAATATAGATTCTATTCTGATTTAGTAGAAAAGAACAAAATGGACGAAAAACCATTTTTAGAATTCAATCTTACTGATTTAAAAGACAATCAAATTGAAGAATTAAAAAAATTCCATAAATCAGTATTTGATGAAGAAAGTATAACAAATAATGCAAGTGAACTGAAATTTACAAATGAATTAAAATATTTAATTCAACAAGAATTTTTAAATCCAAGTCCAGATTTTGTTAAGTTTTTTGCAAAACAAGTATATCCTAGTGTTGTAACTGCAAAAGTTTTAGATTTATTCACTTCACTTACAAAAAGATCAATTCAACAGCACATAAGTGAATTAATAACAGCAAGACTTAAATCTGCTTTAACTAAAGAAGATGTAGATAATAAAGAGATTGAAATAAAAGAACAAGAATTAAAATCAGAAGAAGAACAGAAAATTGTAACAACAGAAGAAGAGGTAGAAGGATATTTAATTCTTAAATCAATATTAAGACAGAAAATTGATGTAAGTAGAATATATTATCGAGATGCTCAAAGCTATTTTTCTATTTTGCTTGATGATAACAATAGAAAAACAATATGTAGATTATATTTAAATGGAAATAAGAAGTATTTAGTTACACTTGATGAAAATAAAAAAGAATTAAAAAATGAACTTAATTCTCTTGATGATATTTATTCTTTAACAGATGATATATTTGAAGTTCTAAATAGATTGGAAAATTAAACAAATGAAAAAAATACTATTACTTTTATCTTTGGTATTCATCATCTCTTGTGCCGATGATAAAAAGACTGAAAATACTAAAACTGATGAAACATTCTTAGAAAATCCATCATTTATGATGAATGAAGATGTTGTAGTTTATCATAAACATTATCAATTAAGTTATTTGGAAGAGTACGAACAGTCTCAATGGGTAGCTTATGAATTGCGTGATGTAGAGCTTGAGAAAAACTTTGATAGAACAGATAATTTCTTAGAAGATTATATGGTATTAACTGGAACTGCTGAAGATGATGATTATAAAGGAAGTGGCTATGATAGAGGACACTTGATGCCTGCTGCAGTTTGTACTTGGGATTCTATTGCAATGTATGAAAGCTTTTATTATTCCAATGTAAGCCCCCAGAATGCTTCATTTAATAGGGGAGTGTGGTCAAGATTGGAAGATATGGAACGAGATTTAGCAGTTAAATATGGTAAGGTTTGGGTAGTAATTACACCTTTATTTGATAATATCATTGAGTATATTGGTGAAAATCAAGTAGCTGTTCCAGGAGCGTTTGGTAGGGCTTTTATAGTAAGAGAGGGTGAGACATACAAAGGAATTGCTTTTATCCTAAATAATGAGAAATATGATAGTGATTTTGATATTATAAATAATGCTTCTATTACGATTGATAGTTTGGAAACAAGAACAGGGCTTGATTTATTCTTTCATTTGAATGATGTAGTAGAGCCAGATATTGAGAAAACGATAAGTAAAGAGATTTTTGAATGAATAGTTTATTAAATGAAGAAACTAATTTGGGTAGGTATTTTTCAATTACAATACATATCTTAATTGTAATTTCATTAATAACTTTTTCATTGAGTACTCTTCCTGATTTATCATCTTCTCAAAAGTATATTTTAGATGTAATTGAATTGATAACTGTAGTTATTTTTACTTTTGAATATCTGTTGAGAATTGTTTTTTCAAAGAATAAACTAAAATACATATTCTCGTTTTATGGAATAGTTGATCTATGTTCAATTTTACCTTTCTTCTTATCTTCTCAAGTAGATTTAAGAAGTTTAAGAACATTGAGAATGCTAAGATTATTAAGGATTGCTAAACTGATTAGATACAATGAAGTTGTTTCTAAATATAAAAATGCGATTATTGAAATTAAGGGAGAACTAATACTTTTTTTTTCATTTACAATGATTACAATGTATCTTGCTGCAGTAGGAATATTCTATTTTGAAAATCCTGCTCAACCTGAAGTTTTTAGTTCAATTTTTTCGAGTTTGTGGTGGGCGGTTGCTACATTAACAACAGTAGGATATGGTGATATTTTTCCAATAACAGCAGGTGGAAAAGTTTTTACATTTGTAATTCTAATGATAGGTTTAGGAATTGTAGCTGTTCCAACTGGATTACTTGCTTCTGCATTAACGAAAAGAGATTGATATGCTAACGCAACAACAATTAGAAATACTTCTTGAGATACAAAGGAATTCTAAGAATATAAATATAGATTCTAAGGTATCAATTGCGATGATAAAGAGTTTAATAAATAATGGGTATGTTACTAAATCGAAAGTATTTGCTTCAACAGATGGACATACTATGTTTGATTATATTGTTACTGAGAAAGGTTTGAAAGAGATGAATAATTTTGAATTTTAAACATTTTTAACTATTTACTATTTAAATATTCTACTTCATAAAATCTTTTACTTTTTTGATATTTTCTTGAGTAGTATTTTGTTCTCTGCTTTTTGTAAAATGTTTTTTTTCTCCATTTGCTTTAATAATTGTCATATAAATTTCTTCATTAGCTCCTAATTTATTTCGTGTTGATCTATCTTCATCAACAAACATATTATATTTCCAACCCTTATCTCTCTTAAATACTTTTAATTCAATTTTTCTATCACAATTTACTCCAGCAATAACGACAACATTTTTATAATTTTCTGTAATGAAATCTGCCATTTCAAATGGCTCGATATAGCATTTAACACAATCTACCATTTCCATATATAAAATAGCTATATCTTTGTTTTTAGGAATATTTTGTTCTTCTTTTAGGTTTGAGATAAAAGAACTTGAAGAAGCAAATATTAATAATAATAGTACTTTCATTTAAAACTCCTTTTTTCAACTGTCCAACCCTTTTTACTTTTTCGTAAAAAACACAAATAGTCATTTTTTGTGTCATATATAAAATTTTCTATTTTATTGAGTGGATCATCATCAAAATATGTTTGAGTTAGCAATTCCCCTTTTGATGTATATTCTTGTATGATATAATAATATTTTAATGGGTGCTTTTCTTCATATACTTTAAAAAATACTAATAGGTTATCTTTTCTGTTTAATATTTTAACCATACTAATAGGGCAAAGCTGTCCAATTTCGTTAGAATTTAAAGGTGTAAGATTATTATTCTTTCTTCGGTTTGAACTTAAAATTTTTAAATCCGCAAGCCCTTTTGAATTACTATAAGGTAAATTTTTAAATGTAAAAGCCACTTTATCGTTTTCTTTGTAAATATTTTCATCAAAAAGGTACCCGTAATATATTTCATCTGAAATGTTAATCATTTTTAAAATTAAAAATTCATATAATAAATTAGAATTCAGATATGATTTAGGTATTTTACCTACAATTGATTTTAGATTTCCTATTGAATCATGTCTAGTTAAAGTAGTAAGTTCATATTTATTAATATCATCTTTATTTTTAACTTTTTCTTGACTGTAATCAAAAATAAACTGGGCATTCATTCCTGTTACATAATAATCATTTTTTACTTTTACTCCATTATTTGATAATGGAAAATATTTATCCGAATCAAAGTTGAAAAATGAAAAAGTAGTAATTGAACCTGAATTTTTATCTAGCACAACATTTATTGGTAAATTAAGTATTTGATTTCCTTTAACATAAATAGAGTTTGCTGGAATCATTATATATGTCAGTAATTCTAAATAATTAATATTTTCTTCAAGGATATTGTTAAAACTCGAAATAATAATAGATTTTACATAATCAGATGTCAAACCAATATCATCATATCTTGATGTGTCAATTAAATTATAAGCAAACCCATTTGGCATTTTTACTAATTTATCATAGGTAAGAGCTAAATTATCCTGAATAAACAATCCACTTTTGTAATGATTTTGAAGCTTCCCATCGGAATAATTATATGTAATTAAACTCTTCAAAACATTATCACAAATTAAAATCTCAGAATTATCGAAGTTTAATTTAAAATCTGATATTGAAGATAAAATTATTGAATCATTTTCTTCAAGATTAATAATTTCTTCTTCTGCTAATCTATGATAATAAATAGTTGTATCAACTTTAAGACTTTCTAATTTGAAATTACTTTTATTTTTACTTTTACAAGAAGTGAAAGTAAATAGTAGAATAAATATAAATATATGCAATATTTTTATCATAATTAAATTCCTTTAAAAAAAGACGAAACTGGTTTATACAATTTCGTCATATTCTATGTTAATATCGATTAATCCAAGTAGGTGTACCTGATCCTCCGAAAGGATCATCCCAAATAGTTAAATCTGAGCCACTGATTAAGTAACAAGTTCCAACGGTACTATAACAAGAAATATTATACCCACCTGCATTTTGTGAAACATTAATTGCTAAGCCTGGCAATGAATTACCTGTTGGAGAATACCAACCACCAGCATTCCAATCATGAATAACTGCATCTGCAGTAGATAAAGTTAGTAGCATAATAAACAATACGGCTAAAATCTTTTTCATAAAAACCTCTCTAAAATTAATTAAACAAAATTAAAATAGTAGGTGCTTCTCCTTAAATTCTATAAAATTAATAAAAAAACTGTAGGAGAAGTTAACAATTTTTAAAATTAATTTTTAGAATCTATCACTTACTTTTTTTCGAATTTAGTGAATTAATTAATTACTTAAAAATGATTTTTCACTTATTTCATTTTAGCTTTTCGATAATGAAAAGTATTTATTTAAAAGATAGTAAAATATTTAAGTTCATAAGATTACAAGGTTATTAATTTTCTTTGCTTTTTAAATTCAATTCAAGTGGTGTCTCTAATGGTTCATCCTTAACTACTTTAACTAGCTGTACATTAGCTTTAACTATTTCTTCAAAGTTTTCATACAACTCTAAATTATTTTCGAACTCATAATTTAAATGCATGTATTTAGTAAAGTTATTAATTCCTTTGTTTAATTCGTATAAAACTAAATTATGTGTTTGGTATATTTTTAAATCTTTATCAATATTTGAGTTAGCAAATGATATTTTAATTACACGATTACGATAAATCAAAAATGAAATAATAGATAAAATTATAATTACTCCAATAGAAGCTGCGATAATAACTCTAGATTGGAAGAGTTCTTTTTCTTTTTCTTTATTCTCTAACTCGATTTCATTTAAAGCATATATGACCTGTGAATTGGCTTCTATTTGTGATTTTAATTGATTGTCTCGTATTTCAGTGATTAAACTATCTAGTTGTACTATATTAGATGTTTTCTCTAAATTTAAAAATACTAATCTCTTTAAAGATAATGCTTCTAATAGTCTATTATAAATCTTGTTTTCACTAAAATAAGGAATAAGTTCATCTAAAATAATTAATGCTGATTTATAATCATAATTCTTAATATATAAATCAGATACTAACAGTCTATTTACATTTTCATCGTTTCTATTTTCTAATGGTTCAAGACTTAATAACTTTTTGAAGTAGATGTTTGCTTTTTCTGAATTTTGTTGAGAAAAATAGAATTTAGAAATGTTAACTAGCCCTATTTTATAATTAGGATAAGAATTTATCAATTTAAGATAGTACTCTTCTGCCTTTTTAGTATTACCAAGTTTTGCATAATTTAAAGCATATAGGTTTAAATATTTATTTTCAAAGTCAATTTGATTATTCGTATTAATTTTATTTAGATACAATAAACTCTTTGAATTATTTTTAATACTAAAATAATAGTTAGATAATTGATAAAAATAAATATTTCTTTTTTCACCAGAATTAAGATGATTATCTATTAAATATTTATTTTTAGTTAAGTAATATAAAGATTTATCATAAATATTTAATGAACTAAAAATAAGTGATAGTCTTTCATTACAATTATATTCTCTTTCGTATAATTTATTATCTATGCAGTATTTAAGGGATTTATTAAAACTTCTGATAGCTTCAGGAAATTCTGATCTTAATTCATTGGAATAACCAAGATAATAATGAGCATTTGCTAGTCCTATTTCATTTTCTTCTTTAGTATAAGATATAACAGCACTATTAAAATATTTTTGTGCTACATTGAGATTATGCTTATTGTTTAAGCCATTTTCAATATAAAAGTCACCTTGATTCGCTAGTAGAGATGACAATATTAAATATAAAAATATCAAAGTATGCCTTTCATTTCTAAATACATTAAATTATCAGAACTGCAATTTTTTAAAATCCAATTCTTTTTTTCTATACCCTTCTCAATATTTTTATATGGGCATTCGTCCTTATTATATAACCAATTTACATTTAAACCTTCTTTAAGTAATACTTTTTTTAATTCGAATGGAATTTGAGAATCATTACTTTTGCTTTCAAAATATTTAAGAGTATGTATTCCAACTGTTTCATCAAACTTTTCAATTGACCCATAATGAGTATTAATCCAATATTTTAGTCGATAGATAACGTTATGAGTTTCAGAAATACTTGAATTTTCATCTAAATGTTTTATTTTCCGTCCATTTTCATTATTAATATATTTATTTCCTTTACCAGTAAATATATATCTAATATTTATTCCCAATGATTCATATTTTAATATATCATCATAAGATACTGAATTTTTCTCAAGATATCTTCCAAAATTACAAGGTGCTATTTCAATTATTTCGCAAAAATCTTTTTTGGATAGTTTGCAGATTGTAAGAATACCTAATATTCTTCTTCTAATTTTTTCTTGTTGATTCATAATGAGTTCCACAATTAAGAATATTCAAAAATAAAAAATATTTTTTAAATATTAGTATAAATTATTAAATTAGTTTAAATTATTTTAATTATTTAAAAAATAACTAATATTTATCAATAAAACTTTTCACTAATGAAAAGTATTTTTAAAAACAAACAAGGGAGACTAAGTATGAGTGCACCTAACCCACCACAAAACTATAGGGTAAAAGTAGAATCTGGAATTAAAAAATTGTATTTTGATGTTGAAAGTGGAGTAAGTCAATCTAGAGTATATTTGGTTGAACTATCTGGAAACATCCTCTTAGGAACTACAAATACTAACAATATTGTAGTAAGTAGTAGTTTAACAGGTCCTAATGATGTTGAAGGACAATCTGAAGGGCATGGAACCGGTTGGGGAGTATTAAATAACCCACCTATCAGTGTTGATTTTGGGAATTAATGATATAAGTGGGCTTTCTTTAATCAAGGAGGTCCATTTTATTTGTTTTAATAACTTTTATGAATAACTTAACAGAAACAGAACATGAACAATTGAAATTCATCAAAGATCAGAGACTTGATAAACGGATAGAAGACTTTGTAGGAATTGATGAATTGATTGAATACATAAATGATGGTTATGTAGATTTGAGAGAATCTAAATATACTCCAGATGGTCTAATGTATGGCAGATATGCCATTACTTATGATGGATTAAGTGCTATTGAAAAGTATGAGGGGGGGTGAGGTGAATTATTAAATAGCTAAATAATTCATAAAATATATTATTTTATAAACATTTTACTTATTTCAATTTCTGCAAGTTGATATTGTCCACTTCTTTCATATTGTTCAGTTGAATTAATAATATTTTTAAGTTTGTTGACTTCTAAAAGTTTAAATTTATTTAAATCATAAATTGGAAGATTTTTTACAATATAATATAAATATTCCTTAATATTATTATTCCCATAATAATTAGTGCTAACTATATAAGTTTCTAGTTCATAAGAACTATAAACTTTATCATTTAATACATTCCAATATTTCATTAATCGTATTAACTTTCTTGTTAAATAATTACATTCTTTATTTCTTTTGATTAAATTATCTTTCATAATTGTAGGGGATGTATTCATCCATGATTTGTAATCTTTTTTTGGTGCTGGAATTTGCAGAGTTTTCCAAAAAAATATTTTATAAGCTGGTGTTAATTCGAATCTAATATGACCTAATTCAAGAACAACTGATGGAGTATCTTGGAATACTTCATTTCTAGAATAATTGTTTCTTGCAAAATTCTTTAACCTTTCTATCAAGGTTTGTGGTTGTACTTTATTGTCGTTATTAAAAACAACCATAATATCAATATCTGAATTTGAATCAATTGATCTTTTTAACATTAAATCTCTAGAATAAGATCCAAAAACTATAATATCATCTATAAAATTTAAATTATTTTTTAACTTTTTAATAATACTATCAGTAGATGTATTAATTATATTTTTTTCCCAAGGTCGAATTTTTAAACTTTTGTAAGTTTTTTCTAAATATGTAATCACTGACATACTCTATCCTATTATTGTTTTTATAATTTTATCTGTACTATCTTCACTGTTTTTTTTAAACATATTGTAAAACCAGTCAGGTATTTTTGAAATTGTATTTCTTCTAATAAATATTGAATCTTGAAGTTTCCTTAAAGATATTTTGCTAGGTTCTTTAGAATGTTTTTGATATTTATCTATCATATCATTTATTATATGTAAGTCTTTAGTTTGTATATCATTTTGCGATTGATAAATATTAACACTTTTTAATGTCTCAATTAAATAAGGGATTGTATATAAAATATATAATAATGAGTCAATAAATAAATAATTGTTATAAATAAAACTAATAAACAATATGCTATAGTAAACTATAATTGTGGATATTGAAAATAATATATATTTTTTATTTAAATCAATATTCCATGACACATTTATTCGCTGACATAATAATATTTGTATATTAAAAGGTAAAGATTCTTTGATCTCAAGAGAATACCAATTTTTCAAATCACATTTTTTATAATTTTTTGATAACTCTAGAATTATTCCGATATCAACTTTTGTGTTGCATAACTTACTATTCCAATCTAATCCATACAATTCAGTATCAAATTGTTCTTGAATTTTTGCCCCTATTAACGATTTCTTCTTTAAAATATTTTCAATTAAATAATAAATTAAAATACATAAAGCTGCAATAACTCCTAAAACTACTTCATAATTATTGGTAATAAATTTGATAAATGGTGAAAGTAAGCCTAATACTATTATAATCCATTTGATAGAAAGATATAATTTAACTTTACTATATATAACTCTTTGAGCTTTTAAATAGATAATAAATTTTGATTCGTTTTGTTTTAAAATTATATTATTCATTGTTATTATCAGTAATATTTATAGGTAAATCTTTAAAAGCACTATTAATTAATTTAGTAATTATATTTTTATTATGTAAATTTTGGTTAACCAAATTAATCGAAACTAGAGATTGTTCAAATTCATCGTGATTTTTAAATAAATAAATATAACTTCTATTTTCGTCACAAAATACTCTGTTATTTTTGTATTTATTATTGTCTGTTTGGGATATTATTCGTATTTCATTTTCAATTGAGAAACTTTCTTGTTTAATTGTAATTATATTATACCAGATTTCCCTAATAAATAACATCGCATCATTTAAACTTAACCCATTTTTATTTTCAATAAAATTATAAAGATGAAATTTAATAAAATCTTCAACTTTATTTTCAGTATAATATTTTACTTTTTTAATTAAACTAATTGAATTATCAATATATTTACTATTAAATTCCAATATTACTCCAGAATTAACATTGTAATACTCATTAAATAATACATAATTATCATGCTTATATGAAAAGCAGTTGATATAATAATTAATGTCTTTATCTACTATATCATTTACTACTTCTATAATTTTATTGCTCTGCATTTTGTCGAATAATTGTAAAGTATCTTTAGATTCAGAATTATCAGCAAATTTATTTTTCGCTAATAGAAATAACATTATATTTAGATAGAATAATCTTTCTTTATTAAAATTATGATATTTCATTAAATATAATTTTATCAATTTAGAGATAATGTTGTGATATTTGTTACCCGAAAAAACCAATTCATTTCTATCTTTCAATTGTTCATTTATTTTATAACCTCTTAAATTCATAGAATTTAAAATATTTAATGCATTATCAAAATTAGTATAATGATATAAATTACTATCCATTTTATTCTCTCTAATAATATTTTTTATACAAAAATAACAAATATTTTTATTTTATCAAAACATCGATTCTGGTTTTACACCATGAGATTTCTCTTTTGCTATTTTAAGAACTTGTGCTGTTGACATATTAAATTCTCGTGCTATTTTTATTGTTGATAAGTGATTGTTATCTCCCTTTTTTAAATATCGTTCTACTGCTACAGAGGCATAAGAAGAGGGTAGAGGTATTGATATCCTTGAACCACCTACAGCTCTCATTAAGTCTTTAACAACTTTAAATCCGAGCAAACTAACAATATATTGCATATCTTCTGTTAAGTCTTCAGGTTTAAGTAAATCTAAAATTTTATCTTCGTACGAAATATTATTTAAACTCATTTTGTTTGCTCCAAAAATTTTCTTAATTTTGAGTTCCTAATTCTAATTAACTATTGGAGCAGTCGTTTGAGTTTAATCAACGGCTGTTTTTTATTATATCATATATCGTGTTTATTGTTTCTTTTTTAGTTAAATCATTTGGTTGAAACCTTAATAATCTATAACCTAACACAGCTGCATTATTATATTTTTCCATATCCTTTACAAATCCACTTCCTCTTGTATGTCTGCCTTTTATCCATATTCCACCTTCTATTTCAATTGCTAGTTTTTGATTAGGAAAACAATAATCAAATCTCCATTTCCTATCTGAATGAAATTTATATTCTGAATAAGGTCTTTCAATTCCTTTTTCTGATAATAATCGAAAGAATATTTTTTGTTGAAGATTTTGTTTCAAAATGGATTCTCCTCTGGATTTTCATTTTTATGGTAGTAGTCTATTGTTTCAAACCTCATTAATTCTCCCCTATAGTATAATCTTGTAACGCCAGTAGGAAAATCTCTATTTTTAACAACTACTAAATCCGCCCTATTTGTTGCATCAGCTTTGTCATCAAAGATATACCTTCGTTCTGCCTCTGGTCTATCTATTAATACAATAACGTGTGCATCTTGTTCTAAATCTCCAGAATTTCTTATATCTTCTTTAATTGGTTGTTTAGATTTTCTTTTACTTACTTCTCTATTAAGTTGAATTAGTAAACAAATATTAACACCTAATTCTTTTGCTAAATCTCTTAGAGTATTTGAAATATAACTTTTGAGTTCAGCTTCATTTTTAAATGTTTTTTTTGACCTAATGTTTTGAAGATTATCAATAAAAATTTGATTAACATCTGTAGATGTAACATAACTTTTAATTTCTAACACTATATCTTCTATATATTTAATTTCTGCTTGTAAATAATACTTATTTGAAGCGAACTCAAATAAGTATTTAGTAATTTCAGCCATCTTATTTTTATCTATTTTCCCATCTTTAAGCTCTTCATAAGGTATTCCTGTGGCGACAGAAACCAATCTGTCCATCCATTGAATTTTAGTTAACTCAACTGAAATAATAAGAGCTTTCTTTTTCATTTTAAAAGCTAGATTATAGCTTATAGTAACTCCTAAAGCTGTTTTACCTGCACCTGGTCGACCACCAATCAAAACAAATTCACCTGGATAAAAACCATGTATAATCTTATCTAAACTTCTGAGTCCAGTTCTTGTAAATATATCTTTTTCAGTTGTTCTACGAATCAATTCATTCTTGTATTCGATAGCATCTTGATCAGGGTTTGAACGACTTTTAAAGCTATATAATTCTTTTAGATTAATAATTCCATCTTGAATTACATCAACAATATTCAAGGATTCATCAACTGCTGATTTATACAAATTTGAAGAAAACTTAACAGTTCTTCTTTTTAATGCTTTTTCATAGACAATTAAAGCATGCTGATGAACATTTGCAGAACTCGGTGTTTTTCTATTAATTTCAAGTAAGTATAAATCACCACCTATAATTTCGTGTTTCCCTAATCTTTTTAACTCCTCTTTAACCGTTAATAAGTCTATTTTAACTTTCTTCTCATATAAATTCACTATTGCTTTGAATATATCGTAGTGTTTTATTCGGTAAAAATCTTCTGCTTTTATAACTTCTAATACTTTTGGAATAGCAAAATCTGGACTCATCATCATAGCACCTAAAACGTTAATTTCTGCTTCTATTGAATGAGGTAGTTGTGAATTGCCTATCTTTTGAGATATTTTTTCATTTGGGTTTGGATGAAATTGTAAGTTTTTAGCTTGAGTATTTAGCATCTTTTTAATTCCCTAAAATTTCATTTATATCAAAAATTGGTTTGTTAAATTCCATTTCTTCATAAAATTTATCAAACTCTTCATCAGGTACTTCAGGTTTTACAGGTATATAATTTATTTCTTCTTCATTGCTTTCAACCTCACCAATCTCTTCTTCCCAGCATCTTTGGTTTACCCATGTTTGAAGATTTTTCCAATTTGGTACAAATGCTTTTGGATCTTTCAGTTTTATTGATTCACGTTCTTTTATCTGATATTGAATTGCAATATTTAATTTTGGAAGCACTTCTTTCCAATCAGAATGTTTTTTCTTGAAATTATTAAATTCAGTATCTAATCCTTTTTTTGTTCCTGGATAAATTTTCCTGAAATTTTCAAAAATATCTTTATTATTTTCTTTATTCTCTTTCTTTTCTTTATTATTATTATTATCTTTATTTAGTTGTAGAGATTTGTTATCTATTTGTTTGTCATTTGATATAGATTTGTTTGCTTTTTGTTCTCTATTTGTTGTAGATTTGTTATCTATTTGTTTGTCATCTTCTTCAATTTCATTTTGATAATCATTAAATTTTAATAAACTTATCTTTGTGTATTTGTTAGTTGTTTTGATAGCGATTTCTTTTGTACTTTGAAGTTTTTTTAAAGCTGTTTTTATTTTACTTTCAGTTAGATTTAAAATAAGTGCTAATTGCTTCGGAGAAGTGATAATTTCTCCTCTATTTACAATTTCTCCTTTCCAACTTTTAGCTTTCCAATTACAAGTTAAAAGCAATTCTATAAACAAAACTTTCACATTTACATCATCATACCATTCCCAATTTTTAAGAGAACGATACAATGAAATATAACCTCTCATTTTATTTTCTTCAATTTTATTTGCCATTTAATTTTTCCTTTCTTCTAAATATCCAAATTCAACTTTTTTGTAGTATTCCCATTTTGGATTATACCCTGCTTTTATTCTAAAATTTGTAATATCACTTAAAGTTGGTTTCTTTACTTTCTTTACAAATTCACTCCAAGCAACACCTGGTCGGAATCCATTATTAACAAATTTGTTGAGTAAATTATCCATTTGCTGCATTCTTAAATCATCAATATCTAATTCTACTAATTCAATATCAGTTACATTTGGTGGTAAATCACTTCTTTTAAATAGTTCACCAGTCTTTTTATCTTTAATTCTAATGTTATCCTTAAAAATGCCATCTTTTTTATTTCTTTTTTTTCCTTTTAAAGTCCAATCTCTATCTTGTTGTGGAAATCCATGTTGAAATACACAATCTGCATGGTCTAAAATTAAAGCATATTTTTTACCATTAAAAGTTCTTAATCCTCTTCCTACCATTTGTAAAAACATTGATAAAGATGTAGTAGGTTTTGCAAGTATTACGACTTCACAATCAGGCACATCAAATCCTTCTGTAACTATATTAACATTTGATAATATTAAAGTCTCACCTTTCCTAAAACGTCTTAGAATTGTGTTTCTTTCGACTTTGTCAGTTGTACCATCTAAATGTTCAGCTTTTATACCACAATTATTAAACATCTCAACTATGTGCTTAGAATGATTAATATTCACAGCAAATACTATTGCTTTTTTTCCTTTTGCTTTATCCAAATAGGTATTTACTAAATCACCGATAATCTCTTGCTTATCCATAGCCAAAGATAAATCTTTATCATTGTAATCTCCTGCGGTTTGTCTTAATTCTGACAAATTGAATGACAATGGTTTAGCAAATATTTTTGGTTCACATAAAAAGCCCATAGAAATTAGTTCTTTTACTGATGGTCCACAAATTAATTTATCAAATAAATCTTTGAAACCTTCACCATTAGTTCGACAAGGAGTAGCAGTAACACCAATTATTTTTGCTTTAGGATAGTATTCATATATTTTCCTATAAGTATTAGCAGTACTATGATGTGCTTCATCACATATTATCAAATCTGGTGGTCTAACTTTGCTTAACCTTCTTACCACAGTTTGAACGCTCACAATTTGACAAGAAGCAAATCTTGAATAATGATATCCAGCTTGGATAACAGAATGTAGAATATCAAAATCAGTTAATTTGCTTGATGTCTGTGTTGTAAGCTCGTTTCTATGAACTAAAATCCACACTAATTTTCCCTGCTCAATATAATATTTTGCTAAATCAACAAATGTAATTGTCTTTCCACCTCCAGTGGGTAACTGGAGCATTAATTTATTAATTTTAAGCAGGGAATCAATAGTTTTTTGTCTTAAATCCTTTTGATACGGTCTAAGCTCCTTCATCTTCAACCAACTCTTCATAAATAACTGAATGCCCTAACTCTATATTATTCACGCTTTCAATAACATATATAGATTTAGAGTTAGAGAATAAGGATTTCCTTGTAATATCATTTTTATCAGTATATGCAATAAGTTGACAACAAGATGAATAAACTCCAAATTCAACTATAGCACTTAGATTCAATTCTAATTCTAAAAGAGCATCTTGTAGAACTTGATTTGGTTTATAAATCTCAAGTAAAAATGCTTTTAAAGGTAAATTGTAATTGATATACTCTTCAGATTCCATTTTTAGATCATTTAGAAAACTATAAATTAAATCTTCTTTTATCTGGACAATATTTTCATAAGAATAATGTTCAGTATCATCAATTGATAATTCCAATTCTTCCTCAGTCAAGTCTCTTTGATGAATTGGTTCTAAATCATCAATCGATAAATACACAATTCTTCCTTTTTCATAATCTTTTATTGGGTAAGCTAATATTTCTATTTCTTTGATTCCATTATCAAATTGTTCAGTTAGCTCTATTTTAACATCTTCTTTATATTTAATTGAGTTTTTTAAAGTTGTTGATACAGTCGCTAATTCATGCTTTGAAGATTTAATCTCTTTGTCGAGTTCGAATATTTCTTTAGCTAATTCAAGCTTTTCTTCATTTGTCATTTCTTTTTCGAATGACACGTATTTTGATTCCATTATTACACCTTTATATTATTAATTAAAATTACTCATAGTTTCTTTCATTACTTTGTCAATATCTATTGCTTTCATATAGATTTTTTTTCCCATTTTTCGATAGGGGAGAAGCCCTTGTCTCCTCCAATTGTATAGAGTTTTTCTATCAGTATCAAACAATTTCATTGCTTCTTTAGTGGAAATTAAACTCTTCTCACTCTTAGGCTTTTCAGTTTCGATTTTCGCAATTGAACGTTCAACAATATTCTGAATCATTCTCTCTAACTCTTCTACCGTAAAATCATATAATTTTCTATCATCCATAATTCAATCTCTTTTTTTTAAATAGGGCTGGAAGCTCTTTATTTATCAAATGCTTTTTCTTTGATTCTTAAAGTTCTGCTTATACTCTCTTTTGAATACAATTCATACAAATCAGGGTCTTTTTCTTTGAATAGCTTTTTATCCAAATCATTCCTTATTTGAGTTTTATAAGTTGCTAAAATTTTATCATTATACTTTATTCCTTCATTAGTTCCGATTTTCAATTTAAACTTTTCTTCAATCTCTTTTTTCTTTTTCTCAAGAACTTTTAATTCTTCTTTTATATCAGTTAATTCGTTGAATAAATTAAAATCATCTTCATCAGCTTCAAATATATTTTTTTCAACTAAAAAATTATTACAGATATTCATTTGAGATGAATTTGTAAATGGTGGTGGAATTAATTGTTCAATATGAGTTTCCCAAAATTCCTTTGCTCTTTCAACTGCCATTTTTACATAATTTTCATTATACTCTACATCAAACCAATGATATTGCGGTGCAAACTGAAAAGAGTAAATTGAAAAATAAGCTCTTCTATATCCATAAATATACATATACCATTGAACCTGCATATAATAATGTGGGAATTTCTCAAAAAAATCATCTCTATCTTTAAAATATTTTGAAGTTGTTTTACATTCCACAATTGCCAATTCACCTTGAAAATCCTCACAATAATAATCTATTGATGCATGGAAATACCCTTTTCTTTTAATAATATTTACTTCTGAAGGTTTCTTGACTTTTAATCCTGTTGCTTTTTCAAATCTTTTTCCTAAAACTTCTTCAAATAAATGACCTGCGATTGTATATTCGTTTTCTTCTTCTTCTTTACCTAAAATTTTCTCAATATATATATCTGAAGCATCTTTATATGGATTAATTCCACATATTGCAGAAATATCAGTTCCACCAATTGAATTTTTACGTAGCTCTAAAAATGTTGTATTTTCCATTACAATTTCTCCTTCATCATAGCATTAAAGTAATTTTCTTCTTCTTCTTGTTCAACTAATTTTTTAAAATCTTCATCATATTCAATTTCTTCTTGCTTTAATTCGAATTCAGGTTTTACAAAATCATCTTGATTGTTTTCATCTAAAGATTTTGAAATCACACATTCGTCAAAAGACATACTTTTTTGAACATCAACCGATAACTGAAGATTTTTACACAAAGCTCTTGTAACTTTTGCTTTTGCCATTTCTGAATAATGAATATCCCAAATTCCTGTAGGTTTACCTTTTTGCATAGGAGACATTAGTCTTCTTTTTTCTATATCCTCTTTAGTCAATACTATAAATTCATTACTACCATCTTTGTAAAAAGCAACTCCATAAACAAATAATATTTTGTCGTAGTGATCATTCTTAAAAGAAGGTTTGTGGTCTATATTTCTATTTGTACCATATTCAATTTTGTATTCATCACCTTCGTAAATAATATCAGCAGATATTGATTTAATATTACCAGAACGTCTTGCTAATTCTTTATATCCCTGATATCCTAATTGAAATTGTACTTCTTTATTCCAGACCTTTTTTCCATCTACTAATTTTGATACATTCCTTGGTACATAATAAACTAAATTCAGTGTGGGTTCAGGCAATAATTTCAAATTTAATGTTTGTTGAATAGCACCAAAAATTGATTTTAAGGAACATTCTTTTAGTGTTGGGTTCTTTTCAAATACAGTAGTTAAAATAGTAACCATTTCGTTTGATTTAGATACTTCATTATAAGTATCATCAATCTTAATTAACATATCTGCCATCACGTGGTTAATTTGTGTTGGCTTTAAACCTCTTAAACTATCATTAGTTTGTGCTACTTTAATAGCTTTAGTTTTTATATCTATTTCTGCTTTAACAATATCTGACATTTTTAAATTCCTTTTATTTTTAATACAATTATTATTAATGCAATTAAAGTGAAGTTTATAAATATTAAAGCTTTTCTTTCTGAAATATCTCTAATATTCAAAATCATACTTTCAATGTTGTTTCTGAAACTTCTTCTCAGATTGTAAAGTCGTCGTTTAGGTGTTAGGATTTTCATCTTGCCACCATTCTGTTATTATTGTTAAATTCTCTGTTCAGTCTGTTGCGTAAGTAATTGAATTTAGAATTAACATCTAAACTATTTGAATCAACTTTATAAATATAAATTAATTCTACTGCATCATCAACTATGCTTTCAAGTCTGTCAATATCTTTTTTAGATATTATTTTTTGTTTGGAACTCATTAGTTAATTCCTTAATTTTGTGTGTTGATAAAATACTCAAATCCTTTTTGAGTGTTGTAAAATTTGTAATTGAAATTAAAATTGTAGTTGTTGACAATTTTCAATTACGTTCATTAGTTTTTCCTTTAAAGCCATCTCGAAAGAGTTGGCTTTTTTTATTATGTGGCATAAACATCGTAGCCTTCTGACTCTAACTTTTCAGTTATTATGCTTACAATATGCAATTTTAAAGTTCTAAAATTAGCTTTAGCACTTTTGTCAAGAGCCTCATGCAATTTAGGATCTATTGTAAAGGCATTTATATAGCCTTTATATTCTTTCTCTTCTTTTTTTTCTTTTTCGTCTTTTTCTTTAGACATTTCATTCCTCATCATTTAATTCTGTAATAAATTTTTGTTGTTTCTGTTCCTCTAAAATCTTTTGTTTGATTTTCGCTATCACAATACAAGAAGCAGGATTTTCTTTCCTTTTTGATTTCTTGATATTAATAGCTAAGCATATATTTTCTACAATTGATATTATGCACTCATCAATATGTCTTTCTGGTACTTCGTTGCTGATATATTCAACAATATTATTCGCCAAGTTTTGACCTTCTTCGGTCGGAAACCAATCTTTTATTGGATAGTCAATCATTAGTTATTCCTTTTGTTGTTGTTTAAAATAAAATTTTATCTGCATGTCTAATTAGCTTTCTAATTATTTTTGATTTAGATAATCCTATTGTCATTTCTAGCTCTTCTAGTATCTCATACTCTTTATCATATAATCTAAATGTCCTTTTTTTAGCGATTCCTTTTCCTTCTTTAGTATTTTTATTTTGATTATCCATTTCTTTTTCTTAATTTTGTCCGTCGCTTTTCGCTTTAAATTTATATAAATAGTTAAAAATCTAATGTATATTTTAAATTACAGTTAAAATATTACACATATTTTTAATTTTTGTTAAACTTTATATGCAATATTAAAATAATTATTTTAAATATCCAAATATTATTTTATATTTTCTTGTATTTTTTTGTTTTTATTTATTTTTTAAAGGATTAAATTGGGAAAAGACTTAGATAGACTCGAAAGTGTAGCAGATAAATATTTTGAAAGTTTATCTAATATTACTGTCTTATTAGGTAAAAAACTATCACATTTTAATGCTTACAAAGGTAGAAGTTTTGGTCAGAAAACTCTAAATGAGTTAAAAGACAAACTAGGAATAAATCCAATGTTTATTACTCATGGTGAAGGTGATATGCTTCTTACTTCTAAATTTATTACTAAAGAAACTGATTTAAATACACCTGGATATAGATTAAAAACTTGGCTGAAAAAAAATAATAAAAAACAAGTTGCTTTTGCGAAAGAATTAGGTGTAGCACCTCAAACAATTAGTAATTGGATTAATGGACTTAATATTCCTGATAATCAACATAAGATTTTAGAGGATGTGGGTATTGACTTGACGTGGTTATTTGAAGGAGATAATACTGATGTAAATGAAATGCCATATCCTACTGATGAAGAGCTTATTTGTCTTATTGCTAGCCGTTTTTATAATAGAGATATTCCTAAATTAGCTGCGTTATCAGGACTAGAATTAGAAGAAATTGTTGCAAGAATGAATAAATTAATCAATACTATAAATGATCTTACTAAAGGTTATAATAAAGCTTTAGGAGATACTTTAAACATTTCAAGAAATACTAAGAAAGTAAAAGTTCCAGTTTTATCACCTGTAAATAAAAAAGAGCAATAATATGAATGTATTGGAAATATATAATAGATTAAAATTCTATGCAGATAATGTATTAGGTATCAATGAATCTACTTTGCTTCACGAACTACCACATCATATAATACGTAAGATTCATAAAGAAGTGCAATTTAATAAAGAAGATTTGATTTATTTCAAAGATACTTTTAATGTAAATGTAGCTTATTTATTGTCTGGGAAAAAGCCACTAATTAGAACCGATTTTAAAGAAATTAACAATAGATTGTTATCAAAGTCACAAATAAATGAATTAATATTTTTACCAAAGGAGAAATTAAATTGAGTGAATACACATTCAAAGATGAGGAAGGAAACATACATACTATAGAGTTAGTAAAAGTACCTTATCTACCTAATCCAAGTTCTGCAGGACATGGAAACCCTGTTAATGACGATATAGAATATGAATATTTAAGTGCTGAATTCGTAAGAGGTATTAAAAATCCTTATATTTTAAAAGTTTCTGGCGATTCAATGAATCCTCATCTTTTTGATAAAGATATTTTAATACTTGACTATTTAAAAGATAAAACACCACGTAAAAATGGTACAATAGTTTCTTGTATTTTGAATGCTGAAAGGTTAGTTAAATATTTTCTATTAACAGACGAAGGAATTGTTTTGAGATCAGCTAACCAAAGATATGATGACATCGTAATCCAAGAATTCGATGATTTATTCATTGAAGGTGAAGTTAAAAATCTTACAAGAGACATTGCTAATACTAAATCATTTTGGATGAGATAAATGAAAAACTCGGTTAATTACCGAGTTTTTTATTCTCCACTAACTAATTTCATATTACTTGCTTTATTCCATATCTCTTCAAATGCTGTCTTAGTAGCTTCATTATCAATCCTAACATATTTATCTAAAGTTTTAAAGTCTTTATGCCCTGTAATTTTCATAATTATATGTGGTTGCATTCCTCTAATTAATGATAATGTTACAAAAGTTCTTCTTGCAGTATGACTTGTTATTAATTCATATTTTGGTTTAGTTAGGTCTGTTCTTTTTGCACCTGAATATCTTGTTAATGTAACTTCATCATCTATTCCTGCCTTTTTACAAAGTTCTTTAAGATGATTATTATATTTTTGATTTGATATAAATGTAATAAATTTAGGTTCATTCTCATACTTACTAATTATATTTAATGCTTCTTTTGATAAAGGTATTTTAATAATATCTTTAGTTTTAGTTGTTCTTAAATTCCACAATTTCTCTTTTTTATTTATATCACTCAACAACATTTTGGAAATATCTGAATATCTTTGTCCTGTATAAACTGACAATAAGAATATATCTTTAGTCCTTATTAATGCTTCACTCTTTAATACAACATTTTCAATCAATTTGAGTTCTGTTTCAGTCAAAGTAATAATATCATTATCATATTCTTTAATTTTAAATTTACTTGTATGATTTATATTAGTGATTTCACGTTCAACACACCAATTAATAAATGCTTTTAATAAATCAAAAAGTTTTTTTATAGTGTTATTGTTTAATGAAAGCTTGTTTAATGCATAATTTGTAAACCTATCATAAAAATCTAAATTCAAACTTTCAAAAGTAATTTTATAATTTTCATATTTTTCAAATTCAGATAAATGCTTTTTGAAAGTTTTATATTTCGTTTTAGTTCCTTGTGAATATATATTTGATTTAGCTTTTAAATACAAATCAAAATTAGTAAAAACATCATTTGATTTTTTCTGATTTTTTTCAGTTAAAATAGATTTTACTTCTTCAAATGTAAATTCTTTTTCACTTGCTAATATTTCCATTACTTTGATTTTTATTTTCTCTTTAAATTTAGCTAAAAAATCATTTAATTCAGGTGCTAAATTATACCCCCTTTTTGATTGCTGTTTTGCTACATCCCAATGCTTCGGTTCAATTCTTTGAGATGTATTAATCTTTATTGTTTTACCTTGAAAGCCATGAAGACTTCTGATGTAACAATAAATTATTTTTTCTTTTTCATAACTTCTGTTATTTTTGTCTATGTAATAATTGATATTCATAAAATGTTGTTGAAATTTTGTGTATTAGTTGCGTACAAAATTACAAAACTATTTCCCTATTATTACCTATTATTACCCATTTAATTTATATTTTTTTGTTTTTTTATAGGTATTTATAGGTAATAATGGGTATTAGTAGGAAAGGTCTTGAAGTCCCTCCACTTCCGCTAAAAAGGTTTGATATTAATTTATCAAACCTTTTTTTTATGGAAAATTTCTGAATGAGGGCATTTTAAGCCCATTAACTTTTACCTCAAGGTCTTGTAACTCTATAATATAATAACTAATTGGATAAAATCAATCGGTATTATGATTATATTTGCAAGCCAAAAAAAAGGAGCCGAAGCTCCTTTGATTTTAGATTTTAATTGTTTTATTTTAAGATTCTACCTTTTACACCCTCAGATAAGAAACTACCCCAAGTTAAATTCATTCCGTCTTTTCGATGTGATTTGACTTTTCTAAGAGCAAGTTCTGTTGCTGCATTTATTACCCAATCAAAGTTTTCTTGCCCTACTGAATTTAAATCGCAGTCTGGTGCTGGGTTACAAAAATCAATAGCATAAGGTATTCCATCTCTTATCGCAAATTCAACTGTATTAAAGTCGTAACCTAAAGCATTATTTAGTTTTACCACATATTTATGTATTGTATCAAGCATTTTCTTTTCAATTGGACCACCATCTAAAACATAACGCTGGTCAGCTGGGTTTGCTGGTTCGTATTGCATTATCCTAACCATATCGCCACCTATAGAATAACATCTAAAATATGCTTCATAATCAATGTTTTCTTGTAAAAGCATCACTAATTGATGCGTTTTTTCATATTTTTCGAAGAAATCTTCACGATTATGGACTTTATATACATCTTTCCAGCCACCACCATCGTGTGGCTTCATAAAAGCAGGAAATCCAACATAATCAAAGATTTTCTCCCATGAAAGAGGATATTTTAAATTACTAAATGATTTTTCTGAAGTATTATCTGGTCTTTGTTTCGAAGGTAAAAGTGCAGTTTTGGGAACTGGAACTCCAACTTTCATCGCTATACCATTATTAAAAAACTTCTCATCAGCACTCCACCAAAATGGATTATTTAACACGGCAGTACCAGATAAAGCAAGCATTTTCATAGTTGCTCTATAATAGGGAATATCGTGCGAAATTCTATCAAAAATAACGGCATAATCACTTGCCATGCCTTGCGTAATATCATCTAAACTAACGAGTTCAGCGACTGCTCTTGTCTTTCGTTTATTTATTTCTTCTACTAAAGCATTTGGAAATGATCTTTCCATTCCGTGCAATACACCAACTTTTTTTATGTTCTTGAAATTACTCATAATTATCCCACTATTTTTTTTATATATTCAGGGAACATTGATCTCCATACAGGCCAGTCATGGTCTTTTCCTTCTCTAACATCTAACCAATGTAAAATTCTCTTGTCGTCTAATATTTTAGACATTTTTAAATTGTCTTCAAGGCAAAAGTCATCACCACCAACACCAAGTACAATATTCAATTTGTAAATATCATCATCTTCTAAATTCGGCACAAAATCTGGAGGGTTATTAAAATAAACATTGTCATCATAATATCCTCTTAAGTGCATTTTAACATCAAAAGCACCACCCATATTCAATATATGTGAAGTTATTTTTGGATATTTAAAGCCAAAATTTGTAGCATGATAAGCACCAAAACTACAACCTGCAAAAATTATTTTGTCAGAGCCAGTTTCTTCTAAAGCTTTTGGTACTACTTCATTCATAATATAGTTATCATATTTTAAATGATTTAAAACTCTATCTTTTGGTTGGATAAGTTTATTATACCAACTTTGTTCGTCAATAGAATCTGGACAATAAATTTTAATTTTGCCGCTATCTAATTGCTCTGCAACAGTATCGATTAATTTAAAATCTTTATTTTGGAAAAATCTACCCATAGAAGTAGGGAACAAGATAACGGGTTTACCGCTTTCTCCAAAAACTAACATCTCTGTTTCTTGTTCTAAACTCGGGGAATAGAACTTTAAATAATCTTCTTTCACAATTTAACTTTAATTATTTTTTAATATTCAAAGGTAAAATTAATAAATTATTTTTAATTTGCAACATTTTTTATTATTTTAGAGTATTATAATAAACAACAAATGAAATTTTATGAAAAACATACTTTATATTTTTACTTTTTTAATTTTTACAAATCTTCAATCTGAAGAAGTTTTCGACCTAAATGAATCTAAACTAATAGATGTGAAGCTTTATAGAAATAATGCTGAATTATACCACGAAGTTGAGTTAAATCTTAAAACTGGTCTTAATGATTATTATATTAGCAATATTGCAAAATCTGTACTTGAAAATACTATAATTGCAGGTGCTGATAAAGGTGCTATGGTTTATTCTGTTGAGTATATTCGCACTTATAATGATGAAAGAATCACTCAAAAGTTAAAAGATAGTCTTGATGAAACTATTGATTTAATTCAACTAAATCAAATGTATGTAACTAAAAAGGATATTGAAATTTCTGTTTATGAATCTGTGCCTAAAAATATTGCAGTTGCAGGAAATAAATATTCTGCTTTAGAAATTAAAAATTATAGCAAATTAATTAGCACAGAATTAGAAAGTTTGTTTAAAGATAAAATAGAAATAAATAATAAGATAAAAGAATTAAATAATTTAAAATCTGAGCAACAAAAAAGATTACTTGAATTAGCTTCAAAAGCAAATAAGAATTTAATTAAAGTTAGTATAAATTCTGATGTGAATGTAAAATCAAAACTTGGTATCTACTATATAACTAATAATGTTGGTTGGAATCCAAATTATGATATTTTCTTAGATAAAATAGATGCAAATGCTAGATTGCAAAGTAAAGCAGATATTTACCAAAAAAGTGGAATAGATTGGAAAAATGTAAATCTTACCTTAAATGATGGGGTGCAATCATACACTACTAAACCAAATATCTATCCTTGGGAATTGTATTATCAGAAAAGAGTAAAAAATAATTATTCCAAATTACAAGTTATGAGTAGAGCATCATCTGAAAGTGCAAATGAAAGTGATTTAGGTGGTTTTTCAGATAAAATTACATTTGCTGAAATGGAAGTTGAAAGAATTGAAAACTATACTGGTATGGAGTATATTATACCTCAAAAAGTAACTATAGAGAACTTAACTCAACATAAGCAAATAAAATATAAGCAAGACACCGTTGAATTGAATGTTTATCATTTGGCTGTTCCAAAAGTAAATAATAGTGTTTTTATAATTGCAGAAATAAAAGATTTTCAGAAATTTAGATTAAATGAAGGCGAAATAACTACTTATCTTGAAGGTATATACAAAGGAAAAACTTATTTATCTATACCAGAAAAGGGTTTACCAGAAATATCTTTTGGTGAGGATAAAAATATTCAAATTAAAAGAGTTAACCTTGAGCAGTTTTCAGAAAGCAGATTTTTATCTTCCAAAAAGGAAACAAAATTCAAATATTTGATAACAATTACAAATAATAAAAGCCAAAAAATCAATTTTAAACTTCAAGACCACTTACCAAATCTTAAGTCAGATGACTTTAGTTTGGAAGTCATTAATATTTCTAAAGCTAAGAAAGATAATGATGGAATTTTGACTTGGGAATTTGAAATTGAGCCAAAACAAACAGTCGAAAAATTACTTGAATTTAATTTAAAACATCCGGAGGACTTCATTATAAGAGATTAATTCTTAATTTTGCAAGTTAAATTTTTTCAAAGTAGAATATGAATTTTAAAAATAAAATTGAAGACTCGATTTTAGGGTCGATTAATACGAAGAAAGTATTGCTTGAAAAGCATAGCAATGAGATTGAGCAAATTGGAATTATCCTTGGTGAAGCAGTTAAAAACGGAAATAAAATCATGTTTTGTGGGAATGGTGGAAGTGCTGCAGATGCACAACACCTTGCTGCCGAACTTGTAGTAAGATTACGACCAGACTTCAATAGACGTGCCTTGCCAGGTCTCGCTCTTACAGTTGATTCATCGGTTCTAACAGCTGGAGGGAATGATTATGGCTATGATTCTATTTTCTCTCGTTCAGTAGAAGCATTTGGAAATAAAGGTGATGTCCTTATCGGAATTAGCACAAGTGGAAATTCCAAAAATGTAAAACTTGCTATTGATAAAGCTAATGAACTTGGTGTGATAAGCATCGGTTTACTTGGAAAAGATGGCGGATATATCAAAGAATCTTGCCAACATTCATTAATAATACCATCAGAAAATACAGCAAGAATACAAGAATCACATATATTAGTTGGTCATATCTGGTGCGAAATGATAGAAGAAATTGCTTGTTATTAAGGAAATGCTCCTTTAAGGAGCTTTTTATTTGATATTAATTTTAAATACAAAACTCAATCTTCACCCTACTCCTTAACAAATTTTACAAAATCATTATTTACTTTGATGAAGTAAACACCACTTGATAAGTTGCTTATGTCTATGGCTTGGCTAGTTGTGTGCATTGCTATGTAGTCGCTTACTTTTCTTAGATTGCTTGTATATAGTGCTAGTTCTGTAATTTGTTGGTCGGAATTTACAGTTATTTTACTTTGGCTTGGGTTGGGGTAGATAGTTGAATTATTCTTAAATAGCGAAACTGATACTGTGTTTGATGTGTATTTTAATATGCCTTTATCTTTCGTTGAAAACCAAAAATTACCTTCTAAGTCAATATCTTCGAGTTTTAAGTTGCCACCATAAATGCTATAAATTGAATCAGGAATAACTGTAAATTTTATAAAATCATTTTTTTCGTTTAATTCAAAAATTGCTTTACTTGTTTGGGTATAAACTTTTTTGTTTAATGATACTTTCGGAAAAATCCAATTCAAGTTATCAAACACAGAATTATCAAATATATACCATGTTTTTCCTTGATTACATCTTGGATAAATTTTACTTGTTTCTACCCAAATATTGTTTAAACTATCTATCATTAAGTTAGTGAAATTACCAAAATTTGAATATGGATAATTGAATTTACTAAATGAAATTTCATTCTCAAATTCAACTTTAAAAATATCATTTTTACTCTGCAAATATAAATTATTTAGTTTGTCACTTACTATATTATCAATGATTTCTGGATAAGTTTCTGTAATATTATTGTTGTAATGATAAAGTTCTGAATCTGTCGCTACCCAAAAATTATTCTCATTATTAATAAAAAAATCTGTGATAGTATTTGAACTATATTTGGTTTCATTTTCTTTATTAAAATGATTATAGTCTATCCCATCATATTTAACAATTGCTGATGATTGCTTATTATAGTTCACAAAATAAACCTCTTTTTCATCACCTATTCTAATTATACTTACAGAATCGTAGGGTAAATTTGAATTAGATGAATTAATTATTTCCCAAATAAATCCATCAAATTTTAGTAGTTGATTATCTGTAGTTTTTGTCCATAAATTATTGTTTTTGTCAAAGATTAAATCTTTACCATTTGAAGGAATATTATCAGAATACTCATATAAATACCACTCAGATTTTAAGTTAATGGCTATTAAAAGAATTAAAAGTATTTTTATCATTTTCATCTCCACAATTTATAAATTAGATAAATCAAAATGTTATTTTATGATTTCTCATTTTTGCTTTGACAAAGTTAATTATATTTTTAATTTAAAACAAAAAAAAACGAACAAATTGCTCGTTTTTTTATTTAATAATTATTAAGATATTATTTCTTATTCATCTCTTGCGTTTTGGTATTGTGTTGAATTACTTGGGTCTAAATACATAAGGTCTTTAAATACTTGTTCGTTATCATAACCCTTTAGGGCATTTGCTATTTCACGTGATTTTGCATCAAAGAATGCTTGTAAGAATACTGATGGACCAGTTAATTTATTTTGTTTATATGCTGCCATATCTGCAATCACTGATGCTAAGTTTTTTAGTCCTTGCTCTTTATCTGTTACCATCAAATCTAAGCCATCGTAGAAAAATGCAAATAATAATTTTCTAAATTCTTCATATCTTAGATCAACCATTTCAGTTACTAAGTTGTAGCGTGTAAATTCACCAGGTTGTGAGAATGTCTCATACCCTTGTCCATTGTTGTTTGCACCAAGTAAACAAATCTGGCGTGCATTCTGATACATCTTAGAGCCACCCAGTTCGCTATAGCAGTCCATGTCAGCTCCTATTACTAAATTCATATAAAAATCTATTAGAGTGATAAAAGGGTCATAACGAAGGGGATTGTAACTGAAAAAAGCTCCACGAGCATATTCAAAATTCCATTTTGCATCCATTAATTTTAAAACAGATGTTCTAAGGTCGTCATCATTATTTAATCTTAGTTGTGAAGTAAGAATTAATCTCCCTTGGAAGCTGTTATTAAATCCACCAGATAAAATAATGGAAATATCCACGGGGATTTTTGGTCCTTCCCATTGTCCATTTGTGAATTTTGTATTATTAATATACTTTTCTAAGTCAGAAGCCATCGACTGGACATTAATTCTATATTCTTGATTTATTTGTTGAACATCAACAGATACGCTTGCTTCAATTTCTTGAGAATAGATATTTACACTGATTAGTAATAGTGCTAATATTAAAATATATTTCATTTTTTATTCCATTATTTTTATTTAATTAATACGAAAATACGCTAATTTTGTTTAAAAACAAAAATTTAACATTTTGTAAATTAATCTAGCAGTAAGTAAGTCAGGGTGATAAGTCCTTTCGTCAGGTGCAAGTTCGACTACATCAAAGCCAATTATCTTTTTTCCCTGTCTTTTCATCTCTCGAAATACATCAATTGTTTCGCTATAAAGGAATCCATCTGGTTCAGGAGTTCCAGTTGATGGCATTATTGAAGGATCAAAAAAGTCAACATCAAAAGTTACATAAACTTCATTATTTAATGTATTTACTAAATTTTCTACCCAATTATCACCATGTTTTTTAGTTCTAACTGCAGATGCAAAAAATGTATTTACTTTATTTTCTTTTATAAATACTGATTCTTCGATACATAAAGCTCTAATTCCAAGTTGTGTAATGCGATTAGCAGGGAAGAAATCTTTTACTCTTGCCATAATTGAAGCGTGTGAGTATGGATTATCTTGATATTCTTCACGTAAGTCTGAATGTGCATCAAATTGTAAAATACTCATATTAGGGTACTTTTCGTAGTGAGCTTTTATTGGAGCAGAAGATATAGTATGTTCACCGCCGAGAGTGATTACAAATTTATCGTCGTTCAACAAAGCACGCACATTATCGGCAATATAATCTAATGCTTCTTTGTCTTTTAAATTATTAAAAGATAGTGATTCTAAAGTTGATATACCTTGTTCGAAGCAAACTTCTTTATCAAATTCATCGTCGTAAAATTCTACGAAATGGCTAGCTTTTAGGATTGCTTCTGGACCTTTTGCAGTTCCACCTCCATAACTAACAGTGTGTTCGTAGGGTACTGAAAGGATAGCAATTTTTGAGTCTTTGTAGTTTGAGTCTTTTTCTTCTAATGCAAGAAAATTTGAGTTGATATCTAATGTTTTCATAATTATTGATTTTATCATTAATGGATAAATTTATACAAAATTATGAAAATTAAATAAATATTTAAGGAAATTATTTCCTTTCATTAAAATTATAAGATAATCCTAAAGAAAATCCATTATTAAATGCAAAATAATTACCGAATTGATTTGCATATACTAAATTAGAAAATTCGTAAGATGGTATAATTGACAATTCATTAGTAACTCTATATTCTAGTCCAGCAATTAATTTAGATACAGCACCGATTGTAGTATATCCAGCATTTGCTTGTAGGAAAGGGTAAATTATATTACTATTAAACATATCTTTAGCAGTGTATCTCAGTCCAGCAGAAATAATTGATAAACTTGGATTTTGCTTAGTTGTATAGTTTATTCCATCAGCGTTAGTGTTTTGAAATTCTTGAAAGAAATTTTCTTTTGAATACTCTGCAAGAATAGCCCAATTATTTTCAAATTTATAAACAATAGCAAATGCATAATTAGCTATTGGTAGAGTAGCAGAAGCAATATTTTGATTTAAAGAAGAGTTATTAATTCCTTTAATAATAATTGCCATAGAAGTAATATCATCACCAATATTTCTATTATTTGCTGACATCACAAAATTATTATCTATGCTTGGACTATTAATATTGATAATAGGTTGATTAACTTTAGTTACACTAATTAGACTTTCTTTAATAGGTGAAGAAGATATAATAAATGATGGTCTTCCCATAAAATCCATATTTCTTTCATGCAAGTAAGTTATGTGTTCATCAGAATCATTTGATTGTGAAAACGATTGAGTTGATTTTTTACTATTTGAAGTATTTTCTTTATTAGATGCAACAAAAGAAGATTTACCTCTAAAAATCTTATTTGAATTATTAATAGAATTATCAAGTCCATTTTCAGAATTATTAGACTTATTAATCTCATCATTAGCAATTATATCGGAATTACTATTTGATGAGTTTACTCCTAATATATTGCTATTTATTGCTTTATTTCCTGATTGAATTGATATAGAGTTTTCACTTGCTAAATCACGATTTATATTATTGTCAATATCAGTTAAGAAATATAATGCAAATAATATAGGAATTAAACCGAACAGATATGAAATCTTAAAGCCAGGTAGTGATGCAAATGGTGCAGAAAAGCCCGCATTAAGAAATACTTTATTTGTTAATTCTGTTGGTGGAGCAATATTTTCAAAATCATCTTTTGCTAATAAGTGCAACTTCATCTGTTTATTGAACTCTATTCGGAGTTCACTATTTGATGATAACTGACCAAAAAGAACCTCTTGCATTGGTTCGGATAGTCCTTCATCTAAATAGTCGTGTATTAATCGTTCGAATGTCATAATAAAATACCTTTTATTTAATTTTCTCGTTTAGTATTGGGTCAAGAATTTCTTTTAATTTTTCTTTCGCCTTAAAATATCTGTTTCTTAAAACATTTATTTTTTCATTAGTGATTTCAGCAATCTCTTCATAACTCATATTATGATATTGCCTAAGCACAAAAATCTCTTTGTAATGAAAATCCAGAAGTTCTAATGCTTTTGCAATAATCTCCATTTCTTCTTTCTTTTCGTATTTATCTTTTTCATCTATAAGCAGAATGTCGTCATACTCTTCGATATTAAGATAAAATTCTTTTTTATTTCTTTTTAAATTCAGTTCAATATTACGTGCAATTTTAATTAAATAAGAAGCGATATTAGTAACTTCAAATTCATTTTTTTGTGAATTTAAAAAACTTGTGAAAGTTTCTTGAAATATATCATCAGCATCGCTTTTAGATGATGCAATTCTTAAACAATAGGCATAGAGACGGTTTGAATACTTATTGTAAACATAAGTAAACGCTATTTCTTTCTCTTTTTTAGAACCATTAAATAGTTTAATTAGTTCTTCAATAGAGAAATCTTTAGTGTCAATATTTTCTTTTTCAAACCACATTAATTAGCTTTTTCTGCCTTATTGATTAAAAGAAGTAAATTTTCAATCTTTCCATTATCCTGATACTTTGCATAATATATGCTTTTTTCATTAGTGGAATTATTTTCTACATACAAGAACACAATATTTAATTTATTATTGTATTCTATATTTAAAATCGTTTCGTCAATACTCTCAAACAAGACTTCATCATTTTCAGAGTATATTTTAGTTTTATCATAATAAACAATATCTTTATTTAATAAAACTACTTTAGTATCTGGTCTATCAATAGTTTTACTTGTGTCGATTACTTGTAGATTATTCGACAAAATATATATTTTACTTGAGATATTATCATAATTAGAAAATACGATATTATCTTCATTAGCCGATAAATCAGAAATATTATTTTTACTTAAATTCAAATTAATACTCAATTCATTAGAATTTTGAATATTAATTGAATTAAGTGTAAACTTATTTCCACTTGTCCAAAAATAAACATTATCTCCAAATAAAGCACACTTATAGTCCAGCAAATTACTTTTTAAGAACTCTAAATTGCTTGACAAATCACTTTTATAAAGTTCATTTTCTTTAGACCGAACTGCAAAAATATTCCCAGTGCTATTCAAAAAGCAATTTTTAATACTAAGTCCTGGAACATTATCAAGAACTAAAAAACTTTCCAAAGAGAAAACATCATAAATCAGAACTGAATCATCATTAAAAGTGATTATTTTTTCTTTATGAGAACTCTCTCCTAAATCAAATTTTTCACTTACTTCTTTGATTAAGAAATTTTCGTAATCAAATCTAAAAATTAGAGATTTATCCGAACTATTTGCTTGATAAAAGATATAATTTTTATTTTTATCATTGCCAGTTCCATCTTCACATGGATTGCAGGCAAAAAGTAAAATCAGCAAAAAATAAGAATAATTTTTAAAATTTGTAAGCTTCATATATACATAGACACATAAAAGTGGAAAACATCACGCAAAAATATAAAAATAATTTAACTTTTTTTTACTCATCGCAGTAAGTGTTAGTAAAATAAAGGAAAAAGAGTTGAAAAAATTTTAACTTTTTTTTCAACTCTTTAGGTAAATTTTGCAAAAATAGATAAATTTGAATTTTTTAATTTGCCATCAAGTTAGAATTTTGAAATGCTTTTGCTCCTTTTGAGATTATTTTTTTACCTTCAATATCTTTAAAGTTTAATATTTCTTGATAATTTTCATTTTTAACACCAAGATTAACTTCAATTTCAGAGATAATCTCATTTTCAACTGTTAGCACAATATTTTTACCATTTTTACTTAAAATACATTCCTTTTCTATTGCATTAACTGACATAGAATTTGCCATTAATTGAGCATTGACAAAAGTCCCGATTGGAATTTCAATATCATCAACAAAATGCGAATGAATCATAAACATATTAGTATGTTCATCTACTGTCTTTGAAATTTGATAAACAAATGCCTTGTATGAATTATTATTATAATTAATTGAAATTGTATCATTTAATTTAATCATATTTCGATAAGTAATTGGACTAAATAATTCGGCGTGAAGATGGTCAGTGTTTACTAATTCCATCAAAGTATTATTTTTATCAATAAACTTACCATTATTAATATTAATCTTTTTTACAAAAGCATTAAAATCAGATCTAACTTGAATTTTCTCTTGAAATCTATTACTTTCAAGCACTTTTTTCAAATCAATTCTATAATATTTTAACTCTTGTTCAATAGAATTTATACTATTTTTTAAATTGTTGTGAATTCTCTCAAACTCTAAAAATTCCTTTTCAGAGATAGCTTTTTCTTTAATCAATTCCTTTTGTCTGTTAAATTCGATTTCACTTTGTTTAAAATTGTTTTTTAGTTCTACATATTTACTTTGAATATGAATCAAATCTAAGTTTTCAATTTCAAATAGAACTTGACCTTTAGAAACTTTATCCCCTTCAATTAGATTAATATTTCTGATAAAGCCCTGAAATGGAGCATTAATATCAATTCTACTATTTGGGTTTACATCTATTTTACCAGATAAACTTATATTATTTGAAAGATTTATATGTTGCAGAGTAGCAAACTCTATATTATTCAACTCAATTTCTTCTTTGTTCAATGACATAGAATTTAGATTTTGAGGCATTTCTTCGTCTTTATTATTTTCCTCTTTTGTACAAGAGAAAAGGAATAAAGTAGTAATTATAATTATTAATATTTTCATTTTTTTAATCCTTTTTGATAGTTAAAAAGTTAATTTGATTAAGCAGAAGTTCTTTATTTTTATCTATTTCTAATAAAGATAATTTTGCTTGAATAAATGTGTGAAGAGTCTGGTAAAATTCAAAATTAGAAATATTACCTAATTCTAAATTCTTGTAAAGAGCATTCATTGAATTTTCAAAATCGAAATCAGTTTCATTTTCTTCTATATAGTTATAACTATTAATTAGTTGACTAAGTTTATTAGTTAACTCAAGTTTTAATTGATTGTATTCATTTTGATAAATCTCTGATTGAATTAAAGTTTGGTTTCTCTCTGTTTTATATGAATTATTAAACAAAGGAAAAGATAAACTTAATGCAAGCCCATTAGAGTTAATACTATTCGGGAAATTTCTGTGCATATATCCTATTCCAAAATCAGGATATTTGCTCTTGTCATGAATTTTAGATTGATACTGTGCTTCCTTTATTTTATTTTCATAGAACTCTAAAAGTCTATAATCTAATTCAGAATTTTGCTTAGAATCAAAACCCTTGTAATCAATTTTTGGATTGAGATTATTATTTTCTAATTTTATTAAAGATAATATTTCTGCTCTAATTGCATTATATTCAATTTTAATCTTATTCATTTGATTCTGTAAATTCAAATGATTAGACTTAATAATATTCAAATCAATATCGGAAATTGATTTTTTCTCATGCTTTAATTTAGCATTTGAAAGTACAATATTATTCCTAAGAATTAGAGTGTCAAGGATAACAATTTGAGAATATAAGAACTTCCATTCAGCATATTTATCCTCAATTTCCTTTATAAATTCTTTAAGTTTAATATAAGAATTTGCTTCAGCAAGGTCAACATAGTTTTTTGCTAAATCTGAAGAATTAGAAATAGCAAAAATATTATTAAAATTCTGAATTGCTTGGAACTCTGTTTCAGAATTATTATCCATTAAATTTGATTGGATATTCAAATCACCCATTGGGTTAGTAATTCTTTTATACTCTTTAGATTGCTTTACTTGTAAATCTAAATTCATTTTAAAATTACTATTTTCAATTGCTTTAGAAATTACTTCTTCTTTACTTAAAACATCTTGAGAATAAGTAATATTAAACAAAAATGGAAGAATTAGAATTGTTAATGCACTCATATTTATTTTAGTTTTTTTGTTATAAAAATAATAATAAAATATTGGTAGCAATATCAAAGTTAGAATAGTAGAAGAAATCAAACCACCAATAACAACAGTTGCAAGTGGTTTTTGAACTTCAGCACCTAATCCAGTAGATAGTGCCATAGGAATAAATCCAAGTGCAGCTACTAAGGCAGTCATAATTACAGGTCTAAGTCGGCTTAAAGCACCTTCAAAAATTAATTGTTCTAATGGTAATCCGAGTTTCTTTTTTTCTTCAAAATGAGATAAAAGTACGATTCCATTAAGAACAGAAATACCAAAGAGAGCTATAAATCCAATTCCTGCTGATATACTAAATGGCATATCTCGAATAAATAAAGCTACAATTCCTCCAATCACAGAAAATGGAATTGCTGTAAATATTATAACAGTACTTTTTACTGAATTGAATGCAAAATAAAGCATAGCAAAAATAAATGCTAATGCTAATGGTAGAACTATGAATAGTCTATTTTTTGCTGATTGTAGATTTTCAAACTGCCCACCATATTTAATATAATAAGCGGGTGGTAGCTTTATATTTTCATCAATTAGTTTTTGAATATCTTCTATCACAGATTCAGTATCACGACCTCTAATATTTACTCCAACACTAATACGTCTTTTAGTTTGGTCACGAGAAATTAAAATAGGTGAGTCAATATATTCTAAATTCGCAAAAGTAGAAACTGGAATTAATTCATATAAATAATTTCTTACAAATATTTTATTCAAATCAATTTCTGTATCATTTTTCATTTCACTTCTTACTACTAAATCATACTTTCTATCATTTTCGATTACATATCCAGCATCAGTTCCTAAGTAAAATGTTTTGATGATATTATTAACTTCATCAATATTAACACCCATTCTTGATATTTTTTCTCTATCGTACTTGATATTAATTATTTTAAGACCTTCAGTCACCTCTGCTTTGATATCGTTAGCACCCTCAACGTTAGCAATTAAAGAGCTTATTTCTTCAGCCAAATTCTTTAACTCCTCAAGATTATCTCCAAAGACTTGAATAGCAACATCAGATTTAGACCCAGTCATTAATTCATTAAATCTTAATTGAATTGGTTGGGAGAACTCAATAGTCGCACCGAAAACTATCTCAAGTTCCTTACTGATTTTACTAACTAAATCTTCTCTTGTTTTAGCAGATTCCCATTCTTCTTTGTCTTTAAGTAAGACCATAATATCAGCACTTTCGATTGACATTGGATCAGTAGGGATTTCTGCAGTACCAATTTTGGAAACAACACTTTTTACTTCTGGGAAATGACTTAAAAGTACTTTTTCTATCTGAGTAGATTTATTAATACTTTCAGTTAGAGAAGTTCCTGGTTCTAAAGTCATTTGCATAGCCAAATCACCTTCTTCTAATTGGGGTAGAAATTCTGCACCAATTAATGAAAATAAATAAAATGCGAACATCAATAGAATCACAGCAGAAACTACTACAATCGATTTAATTTTAAATGCAAAAGTTAGTGTAGCTTTATAGATATTTTGTAAAAACTTAATAATCTTATCCGAAAAGTTTTCTTTATATTCCAAATTATTAGAAAGAAATAGAGATGAAACCATCGGTACATAAGTAATTGACAAGATTAAGGAGCCAGTAATAGCGAAGATAAGAGTTTGAGCCATTGGCTTGAACATTTTACCTTCTATGCCATCAAGACTTAATATCGGCACGAAAACAATCAGTATTATCATTACACCAAAGAAAGCAGATTTGTAAATTTTAGAAGCACTTTTCTTGATTAAATCTTCTTTTTCATCTTTAGTTATTATTCTATTTAGTTTAGAATTATGAAAAGTAGATAAAATACCTTCTACAATAATAACTGCCCCATCTATTATTATTCCGAAGTCAATAGCTCCAAGTGACATTAG
>JAUIIX010000016.1 GCA_030431515.1 bacterium | reverse complement strand
TTACTCCTAATGTATTATTTATTGTTGTTGCACCATCTAATTGTGTAGTTCCATCAACTTCTAATGTTGTGCCAAATGATCCACTTGTTGCTGTTAAAGCTTGAAGTGAAGAAGCACCTGTTACTCCTAATGTATTATTTATTGTTGTTGCACCATCTAATTGTGTAGTTCCATCAACTTCTAATGTTGTGCCAAATGATCCACTTGTTGCTGTTAAAGCTTGAAGTGAAGAAGCACCTGTTACATTTAATGTATTATTTAAAGTTGTTGCACCTGTTACACCAAGTGTTCCACCAACTGTTGTATTACCAGTTGCATTTAATGTAGTAAATGTTGCTGCTTGACCATTTGTGTTTCCGCTAACAGTTACATTACCACCTAAAGTAACATCTCCGTTTGAAGCAAATGTGTTGTCTGCTGCAGAACCATCAAGTATTAATGCAAAACCATTATTTGTAATTGTAGTAGCTTTATTTAAAGTACCACCTAATTCAATTGTACCTGAATTATTAGTTATACCATTAGCAGTTGGGATAGCAATTATAGCATCTCTAACAGCTTTTTCAGTTACTAATTTATCATCTGCAGCAGTTCCATTAGCTCTAACTGTAGTTAATATTTCATCAACATTAGCACCAGTATTAAAGCCAAATGTACCATTTACAGTTGCATTATTAGATGCAGTTAAATTTCCATTTAATACAACTCCGCTAGTACTTGATAATAAAATACCATCATTATCTAATAAAGTTAAAGTACCACTTGGAGTATTATTTCTGATTTCATCATTAGCATTTAATTTGCCATTATGAGTAGAAATTCCACCAACTGTCAAGTTACCATTTGTTAGTATAATATTACCATTTGTAGAAGTATAATTACCTCCAACATTTGCATTACCAGAAGTTAAGTTAATGTGACCATTAGCTGAATAATAACTATTATCAACCTGTAAATCATCACCAATATGAACTCTACCACTATTTAAAGCTCCTTGATTTGAGATAGAGTTTCTAGCATCAACAGATGCATTAATAGATACATTATCAACTGCAGCATTATTACCTAAAGTAGTATTACCATCAACTGTTAAATCTGTTCCAATATCGACTTGACCTGTAGTGTTTACATTGCCATTTGCTTGATTAACACTAAACGCAGCACCACCAACAGTTAAGTTAGCACCTGTTACATCTAATCCATTTGTTGCATCAACATTACCTGCCAATGAAACTTGATTACCTGCACCAGTTTGAGTTAAAGTGTTGTTTATTGTTACTGCACCATCTAATTGTGTTGTACCGTCAACTTCTAATGTTGTTCCAAACGAGCCACTTGTAGCAGTTAAACCTGCTAAAGAAGAAGCTCCTGTTACACCTAATGTACCACCAATTGTAGTATTTCCAGTAACATCTAGATTATTACTTAATGTAGTTGAACCAGTAACTCCAAGTGTACCACCAATTGTTGTATTACCAGTAGTATTCATCGTAGTAAATGTAGCTGCTTGACCGTTAGTTGTACCTGCTATAGCTAAGTTACCATCTAAAGTTGTATTACCAGTTACAGATGCACTTGAAGCAGTCATCGCTGCTAAAGTTGAAGCACCTGTTACATTTAATGTACCACCTACATTTGTATTTCCGTTTGTTGGATCAACAGTTGTAGTTCCTACAGTTAAGTTAGCACCAGTTACATCTAAGCCATTAGTTGCATCAACATTACTTTGGAAAGTAACTTGTTGACCTGGACCAGTTTGACTAATATCACCATTAATAGTGATTGTAGAACCAGCTCCACTTCCTAAAGTAGAATTACCAGCAAAAGTAACATCACCTGAAGAAGCAAATGTATTATTTGAAGTTCCACCAGCTATAATTAAATCAAAACCATTGTTAGTTACAGTTGTAGCTTTATTTAAAGTACCACCTAATTCAATAGTTCCTGAATTATTTGTTAAACCATTATCAACTGGAATAGCTACTAAAGCATCCCAAACTGATTTAGCAGTTGGTAATTGATCATCAGTAGAAGCTGCATTAACCGTAGTTGATATTTCATTAACATTAGTTCCTGTTGCTAATTCCATAGTACCAGTTAATTTACTTGCACCTGGTACAGTTAAATCATTTCCATCAAAAGTACTACCTTCAATATTAACAGTTCCATTTGTAGAAACTATTTCTAATTTAACGCCAGCACCAACTCCTGAATGAGTAATAGCTTGATCACCACCACCATTTAAGAATATATCATTACCAGTAAATGTAGAATTACCACTTACAGAAAGACCATCATTAAGAACAGTATTTCCAGTAACTTCAGCACCATTTGCTGTTACTGTTAATTTATCGTCTAATTGTGTTGTACCATCTACTTCTAATGTACCGTTTATAGTAGTATTAGTAGTGATAGATGCACTTGTTGCTGTCATACCAGCTAATTCTGTAGATCCAGTTACTTTTAAATCATTGTTTAAAGTAACATTACCAGTTATATCTGCACCATTTGCAGTTACAGTTAATTTATCATCTAATTGTGTTGTGCCATCTACTTCTAATGTAGTACCAAATGATCCACTTGTTGCAGTTACTGCTTGTAATGAAGATGCACCAGAAACTGTTAAATCATTGTTTAAAGTAACATTTCCAGTAACTTCAGCACCATTTGCTGTTACTGTTAATTTATCGTCTAATTGTGTTGTACCATCTACTTCTAATGTACCGTTTATAGTAGCATTAGTAGTGATAGATGCACTTGTTGCTGTCATTCCAGCTAAAGTTGTTGCACCTGAAACGTTTAAAGTACCACCAATTGTAGCATTACCGCTTGTTAATGCTAAATCACCTGTAGTTAAAGTTAAAGCAGTACCATTTAAGTTCATTGTACCACCATCAACTAATACATTAGCAGGCATTGCATTACCAGTATTACCGAATGTAGTTTGACCATCAACATATAAACCACCACCATTACTTAAAGTAACGTCACCAGTTCCATTAATAGTTAAGTTTCCATTATCAGTATTAATAGTTGAAGATTGAATTAAATCTCCACCTAATTGAATTGTACCAGAGTTATTAGTTAAACCATTGTTTGCAGGTATATTTACTAATGCGTCCCAAACTGCATTTGCAGTAGGTAATTGCATATCAGTAGAAGCTGCATCAACAGTAGTAGTAATTTCATCAACTGTTTGACCAGCATCAAAGTTTAAAGTACCTTCTACATTTAAATTACCATCAACATCAGTGTTTCCAGTAATTGAAGCAGTTGATGCAGTTAAACCAGCCAAAGTAGTAGCTCCAGTTACATCTAAAGTACCACCTAATGTAGTATTTCCAGAAGCGTTTAAATCAGTAAATGTAGCTGCTTGAGCAGTAGTATTACCAGTTACAGCTAATCCATTACTTGCAGTTAATAAACCAGTTGAAGTTGTTGTACCATCAATAGTTGTGTTTCCTGTTACAGAAGCACTTGATGCAGTTAAACCAGCTAAAGTAGTAGCACCCATAACATTTAAGTTATCAGTTACATCAACATCACCAGAAGTAACATCAATTCCACCACCAAAATTAGCATCATCGTTTACTGTTATAACACCATTCACAGTAACAGCATCAGCTGCATCAGATCCTAATGTTACATTACCATCAACTGTTAAATCATTTGTTGTTGATAAAGCACCCATTGTAGATACATCACCATTTGACATGAAAGTAGTACTTGAGATTGTTAAATCAAAACCATTACTTGGAATAGATGTAGTTTCAGTTAACATTCCACCTAATTTTGCTTCTTTAGCACCATAGTCAATAGTAATACCATTTTTACCTGTTAGAGTTGCAGAATTAATTGCATCTCTTACAGCTTTTTCAGTTACTAAATTATCATCAGTACCAGGGACTCCAACAGTTGTTTGAATACCGTTAACAGTAGTTCCTGAAGCTAATCCAAAAGTACCATCAATAGTAGCATTTCCAGATACAGAAGAACTTGATGAAGTTAAAGCACCAACGTTAGCCGAACCTGTTACTGCTAAATTATTATTTAAAGTAACATCACCAGTAATATTAGCACCATTAGCAGTTACTGTTAACATATCATTTAATGTAGAAGTACCTGTTGTAGTTACATTACCACCTACATTTAAGTCATTTGAAATATCTAAATTATTAAAAGTTGCAGAAGTGAAAGACATTGAAGCACCAGATACAAGACCTTGAGCCCATACATCACCATAAACTTTTAAATCAGCTGAAGTCATTGTTGAACCAATAGAAACGTCATCATTGAAGTTTAAAGGATCACCAACTTGAGCAGGAGGAGTTATTGTAACTGATGTAGCACCTGTACCAACAACAATTTGTTGAGTTGCAACTAAACCAGTAGCACCAACAACTGAGTTTGCCCAGATATCTCCATAAGTTTTAATCGCTGTTTTACCTTCAGCTCCAAGAATTGGATTACCTGGGTTACCAGCTGAAGTATTTCTAACTACTAATACTGCATTATCAACATCAGTAGGATCATTTACTGTTCCTAATGGGTTAACTGAATTACCCTCTAGTAATAAAGCTCTACCATCAACTGTTGTATTTTTAATTTGAGCAGTATAAGAACTTGCTGCAGAAGTACCAGTTGCATCAAATAATAAATTATTACCATTTAAGGCTAAAACTGGGCTTAAGTTTGCTAAGTTAGTTTTAGATAAGTTCATTACTTTACCAGATGTACCAGTATGAGTAATTGCAAACGCATCTAATGTACCTGCATAAGTACCAGCATAGTCTAATGCTAATGGATCATTTGACCAAGAAACATTTCCTGCACCATCAGATATTAATACTTGTCCAGCTGGTTGAACATCTGAAGACATTTTTGTATTTGTTACTGCATTATCTGCTAATTTTTCTGTAGTTACATTTAAGTCTAATATTTTTGCAGTTGTTACTGCATTATCTGCGATTTTCGTAGTTGTAACTGAACCATCAGCTAAATCTTCTGTATCTATTGATAGATCATCTATAACACCACCATTTATAGTAGAAGTAGTCCAAGCAGTATTACCTGGATTTTTGATAATTACATGATTAGCCAAACCTTGAGTTGCATCTAATCTAATTTCATCTGTAATTGTTCCACTACCTGTGATTAAACCAGAAGTTAGAACAGTTCCTGGTTTCCATGTTAAAACACCAGCTTCATATCCTAAAACATAACCATTAACTGCTGCGTTTGATGCACCAATTTGTGGTTCTGTAACAGCATCAAGAGCTAATTTACCAGTAGTTACATTTAAATCTGCAATTTTACCTGTAGTTACAGCTAAATTATTAATTTTTGCTTCTGTAACACCTAAATCAGCAATACCAACTGTAGCAGCTGCACTATTATTATAAGAAAATGCTGTCATTCCATCACCAGCAGTTAAATCATTTATTAGTGTACCTGTTATATTTCCAGTAACTGATAAGTCATTAGCTATTGTAACATCATTACCAACAGATAAATCATTTCCAACTGTTAAGTTGTTTGTGAATGTTCCATCTGTAGCAGTAAGGTTTGTAACAGTTAAATTAGTAACTGTAAAGTTAGTAGAATATAAATCTGTAAATGTACCATTAGTATAAGTAAGATCTGTTCCATCAATTGTTGTAACAGTACCATTTGTAATAGTAGCTTGATCTGCAGTTAAACCATTAGTTACTGCAACACCATTATTAGCAGTTAAAGCTCCAGTAAAAGTAGAAGCTCCACCTACCATTAAATCATTATTTAACATTACATCACCAGTTACATTTGCACCGTTTGCTGTAATTGTTAACATATCATTCATTGTTGATGTTCCGTCAACTTGTAAGTTACCAGTTAATGTTGAAGAACCTGACACCATTAAATTATTATTTAACATTACATCACCAGTTACATTTGCACCGTTTGCTGTAATTGTCAACATATCATTCATTGTTGATGTTCCGTCAACTCCAAGGTCACCTGTTATATTAACATCACCTACGAAATAACCTGCATAATCAAATCCGGCAGTACCAAGTTGATTATATCCTAAAACACCAGTTCTAACTTGGTGATTTGTTAAGATGTCATTCATTTCGATTAATGGAGAAGATGCAGAACTAATTAAGCCAGTTTGTCCATAAGCGATTCCAACGTCATTGAAAGCATGCCCAACAGAACCAACGTTTGCACCAAATTGGTTACTTTCTCTGGCTCCTCCATAAGAACCAACAGCAATAGCACCAACACCTGGGCTTGCAATACCAGTGTTTCCAACTACCAATGAATTTGTTGGATTTGCACCAGTATAAAAAGCTTGACCAGTTATACCTTGAGCAACAGAAGGGAAATTAGGGTTAGTAGCTACATCACCTCTAGCAGTTCCTACAATAGCAAACGAATTAGTACCTACTCTATTTTGTGTAAAATCAGCACCATCATTGCCAGTTACTAATCCTTCACTTGTTGTTGTTCCAGTAATTAGAACATCATCGTTAAATGTAGAAGAACCGTTTGTAACTAAAGTATTGTTAATAGTAGAAGAACCATTTAATACACTCATACCATTTACAGTAAGATCTGTACCAATAGTTGCTGAAGTAGCAGTATTAACACTATTGAAATTAAAGTCATCAGTATTTTGAATCAAATAATCATTTATTTGATTTTGAGCAATATTTTGAGTTAAGATAGTACCGTTTGCAATTTTTTGAGAAATCACAGCACCATCAGCAATTCTATCTGTTCTAACTGCACCTGGAGCAATTAATGGATCTGGGTAAGAACCAGTTAAATCACCTGAAGCTGGTCCAGATGGAGGTGTAGTTACATTAGGAGCTAATTTATCTTGAGTTATTGAACCTGGTTCGATTGATTCAAGAATTTTGTCAGGGTCAATTTCAGGATTAGGGTAATTACCCATTAAATCTCCACCAGCAGGACCAATTGGTAATGCTTGAACACCTGGAGCTAATTTAGCTTGTGTAACGCTTCCATCAGCAACTTCTAAAGCGAAATCAGATTTCGTAGAATTTTCTGAATACATTGCGTAAGCTGAAGAAGTAAAAGGTACTCTTGTTGTTGGAGTTCCATTGTTTCCTATTTTCACTTGCACGAAATAAGGAACGTCAAATGGCAAGTCCAAAGCTTCTGTACCACTTCCTAAATTTAAAGTAAAGTAGCCGCCAACTACATCAACTTGAAACTGATCTGTCCAAATTGCAACGCCACCAGTACTTTGGTCGAAAATCTCAACAACAACTAATACACCTGTTTGATCAACAGGTACTGGAGGTGTTTGAGTATTATCCCAAAGATTACCGGAAAAATTCATTATTCTTGGCACTTGCGCCAAAACTTGATTAGGTTGGAATGACAAAAACCCTATAAGGGCTATCAATCCAAGAAGAAAAATTTTCTTCATTCTAATTACTCCAAAACATTTGTTAAACATATTATTTTTATTTTCTATTTTCATATTTCATATTTCATATTTCATTTATTTAATTGATTATCTAGACACAACCATTACATTACGTAATGTAAAGTTTTTAGAGTACATCGCACTCCCAGCTAATGGCTCTACATTTAGTTCATATAAATATGTACCGTTTGTAGCAACTTGTCCATCGCTTCTTAAAGCGTTCCAAGAAATTGAATGCTCGCCATTACCTAAATAACCTTTAAATAATTCATTCACTACTTTTCCATTTACATCGTAAATTTTCAAAGTAACATTTGAAGCTACATCTAATTCAAACTTGATTTCTGTGTAGCTACTCACTGGGTTTGGATAATTTTGAATTTTTTTATCTTCTGCAAAAGCCCCTTCATCAACGCTTAGTGCAAATAAATCTACTGGTCCCCAGTATCCTAAATACAAATCATTTCCCGCTGGATTTACTTTTCCAACGATTGATTGACCGAATGTACCCATGATTAAATTGGATGTATTATTAGTTTCTAACACGAAACCAGAATTTCCAATTGTTGTTTTTGTCAAAGTATATACTTGTGACTTGAGTGAAACACTCAAAGCAAGCAAGATTATACCTAACATTAAAACTCGTAATGTATTCATTTTAAATACCTTAAATTATTATTAACATATATTTCATTCTTAAAATCTGTGCAATATGGACTAACATATTAATCCGATTGTATATACAGATAATACAAAATTATGAAAAATCTATTTACTATCACAATATAAAAGTAAATATTTTTTCATTTTTCTTTCAACATTCCTACTAATTACAAAACTAAGAAATAAATAGCAAAAAGCAAGACTTTTATGAATTTTTATTCATTATTTTTTTCTAACAATAAAATTAGTTAGTTTTGAAATTAATTTAATCATATTTTTTGATTTTCATTACCTCATATATACTAAGCATTTATTATGACATACAATAAAAAAATCGACTTCCTTTACAATCATTTTACTTCAATACTTGATTTAGAATTTGATTTCAAAAACAAATTAAATTTTGTAATCTCTCAATATTTCAGAAACAACAAACAACTTGGTTCTAAAGACCGTAAGTTACTGAATATATTGCTATATAACTATTATAGGTATAGCATATATTTCAATTCTATGAATGATACCAGTAAATTTGAAATATTTTTAATAAATTTTTTAATGTGTAAAAATGTGTTAATTTTATCTGACACTTTTGACTACATAATCAATGAATTTGATATTTTCGTAAGAGAAAATACTGATTTACTTATAAATTGCTTTAAAGTTTTTGATCATATTGCCGAAAATATTGAAGAAGTTAATAAATTGTCTTTTACAACTATTTATAAAAGTGAAATTGACTATCTAAGTTCAGAGTTATATTCTATTTTAAACACAAAAGCTCCTGTTAGCTTACGTAGTATTTACCTTGAAAATGATACTATATCAATCGAAAATGAATTAAAAACACTTGGAATTGATTTTGAGAAAAATGAATTAGGCTTATTAGACCTAAATACTTTAAAGAATTTTGACATTAGCTTAAAAAGTAAAAATATTGATTACGAAATTCAAGATAATGGTAGTTTTTTAATTTCACGATTTGTGGCGAGATTGAAAGCTAATACTATATTAGATGCTTGTGCTGGATCTGGAGGAAAAGCATTAGCTATATCATATTTCGACAATACTAAATCTATTGACATATATGATAAAGATAGTAAGAGATTATCAGAGTTCAGTAATAGGTCTAAGGGAAAACACAAGAATATAAGGTCTCTTAAAAAGTTAGATAATAATAAATTTTATGACATAGTATTGATAGATGCCCCTTGTTCTGGGGCTGGTACTATTAGACGTAGTCCTGACAAGAAATATACAATAACAGAAGCAATTATTGATGAGTTTTCTGGTCTTCAAAGAAAAGTTATACATGATTATTCTAAATATGTAAAAGATGAAGGTTTATTGGTTTACGTTACTTGCTCACTATTTAGGAAAGAGAATATTGAAGTTTTAAATAATTTCTTAAATGAGAATAGGAATTTTCGTCCTTTTGAAATAAATGATAATTTTATTGATAATTATTCATTAAAAATTAGTAATTTCGCTAAAATTTTAATCCCAATAAAATATAATGGAGATATATTTTTTATTGCGGTTCTCCAAAAAATCTCCGAAAAGAAAGATAAAGAATGATTCCAATCAATAATAAAATTGATTCGATATGGAACCAAAAGTATGTAGTTATAGATGTAGAAACAACTGGGCATGACCCACATAAAAATAGAATTACAGAAATTGCTTATGTTTTAGTTGAAGGTGGCGAAATAATCAAAGAATATTCTTCTTTGGTCAATCCTCATCAATTTATTCCGCACTTTATTGCCAAAATGACGGGCATATCTAATGAAATGGCTTTTAAAGCTCCTGAAGCTAGCACAGTGATGAAGCATATAGCTGATATATTGGACAATAAAAATGTAATCTTTGTAGCACATAATGTCAGCTTTGATTTCAATTTCGTTCAAAGTTCATTAGCAAGAGAAGGATATAATTTCCCATCTGTTCCAAGATTATGTACTTATAAATTAGCAAAGAATTTACTTCCTGCTGAGCAGAAGAAAAATGTAGGGGCTTTGGCTCAATATTTTGATATTAGGATTAAAAATAGACATCGTGCTTTTGATGATGCAAAAGCTACAGCATTAATATTAATTGAATTTTTAGAAATGCTGGAAAAAAAACATGATCTAAGTGAAATTGAAGAAGTATTGAGTTTTCACGATAGAAGAAATAATAATCATAGACTAAAAAATAATGTTAGTAAAGAGTTTCAAGATAAAATAAAATCTCTACCAGAAGGACCGGGTATTTATAAATTTTATGATGAAGGAAAAAATATTATTTATATTGGAAAATCTAAAAATATTCAATCCAGAGTTAGGTCTTATTTTGCAGTTGGTTCTTTAAAAACAAGAAAAGAATTAGAATTATATAATTGTATAAAAGATGTTGGCTACGAAGATACAAATTCGGAATTATCTGCACTTTTATTAGAAAATAAATTAATTAAAGAATATCAGCCATATTTTAATAAAAAACAAAAAAAGACTTCTAAATATCCTTTTATTAAACTAACTGTTTCCGAAATGTTTCCTAAAATTTATATTACAGAAAATATAGATAATGATGGAGCAGATTATTTTGGTCCTTTTAGAAATGTTACTTTAGCCGAACAATTAATTAAAATAATTGATGATAATTTTAAATTAATTAAATGCACTAATTATTCTTCACACAAACAATGTGATAATTGTATTTATAATAAATTAAATCAATGTATTCATCCTGAATTATCAAAAGATAATAATGATTATGTAATTGAAGTAGAAAATGTAAAAGATTTTTTAAATGGTTTTTCAAGTTCTTTAATTAATGATTTAGAAGTAAAAATGTTGGATTATGCAGAGCATACTAAATATGAGGAGGCAGCTTTACTTAGAGACCAAATAAAAGATTTAAAAATGCTTTATGAAAAATGTCAATCTATGCCAACTTCAATTGATAATAATAATTTTATTTTTATGGAAATTGATAATTACAGAGAAAAAACAATTAATTATTATTTTATTTACAAAGGTACTTTAAAATTAGAAAAAACAGTTGGTAAATTAGCTAATTATGATTTTTCAGAAATAATAAATAATATATATATTAAAAATATTTCTATTAATTCTTATTCTGATTTGAATATTGAAGAAATGAGAATATTAAATTCTTGGCTTAATAAAAACTATGATGCTGGAGAAATAATTCATACACATAATAAAACTGTTGAGCAAATTGTTTCTGAAATGAATTCTGCTTTAAAAAGTTTTATTTTTTAATTATTTTATTTTATTTTATTTATTTATTTGTTAATAATAATTAATTATTTATTTATATTTTCTCAGCAATTAATTCGTCATTATTTAATTGCAAATCATCTCCCATTAACCAATCAAATTCATTTTTAATTATCACAGGCATTCTTTTTTTTATATTATGAATTTCACTCATTAATTCATTTGCTTCTGTAGTAATAATTGTACAAGTATTAATCATCTCCCCTGTTTCTTTACTTGTCCAATTACTCCATAATCCAGCGAAAGCAAATAGTTCTTCATTGCTTAATTTAATTTCATATTTTTCTTTTTCTTTTCCTTTTGGGTCAAGCCATTTCCATTCATTAAAAGAGTCGGCTATAATTAAGCATCTTTTATTAATATTTGACCTAAATGATGGCTTTTCTTTTAAAGTTTCTATTCTCGCATTTAATGTATATTTTCTAATATTAATATCTTTAGCCCAATGAGGTATTAAACCCCAATTATATTGTTGGATTTCGTCTGGTATTTGATTTGTAATTACAGATATTTTAGGATGAGAAAATCCATTAAAATTACCAATCGGTGAAATATTATCATCACTATATTTTGCTTTAAATCTTTTTTTTAATGTAGTAGCATCTTTAGATTGTTTGAAATAAAAACACATATTTAAACCTTTATTTTAATAATATCATTTAAGTCTGTTGTATAGCGGGGCGATAATTTTTCTTGTTTCATTTTCCATAATCTTGCAGGGTCTTGAGACGCTAATTTTAAACTATGTTGCCCGTGTTTATTATTAATAAAATCTATTGCTTTCATAAGTGGAACGTGCTTTGGATTGCTATTATCAAATAAGGCAATTTGCTTCGGATTATCAGGGGTAATATCTAAAACTATTACACCTGCTTTTTTATAATGATAGCCATCTCGGAAAATTTTTTCAAGTGCTTGATTTGCAAATTTAGATAATTCAATACTTGAATTTGTTGGAAATGGTAATTTAATCACTATGTTTTTAGAATACTGGGGTAACTCTGGTCTAAACCCATTAGTATGAATAAATACCATTATAGAATTGCAACAAGAGTTTTGGTCACGTAATTTTTCTGCACAGACTACAGCAAATGTTGATACTCTTTCTTTTAATTCCAACAGTTCAGTATAATCTTTTTCAAAACTTCGTGTTGTGGCAATATTTTGTTTTACTTTTGCTTCTTCCATTGCGATTGTAGGAAAGCCAAGCAAATCCCTTTTTAATCTTAGTCCTACAACAGTCATATATTTTTTCACATAGGTATCTGGCAATTCTGTGAAGTCATAAGCAGTATTTATGTTTATAGCTTTAAGGCGTTTGGCGTGTCTTCTTCCTACTCCCCATACATCGCCTATATCTAACCATTTTAATGCTTTTTCACGTTTAATTTCATCATCTATAATATATACGCCTTTTGTTCTATCTGGGAATTTTTTAGCGATCCTATTTGCTACTTTAGAAAGTGCTTTTGTTTTAGCAACACCTATGCTGATTGGTATTCCAGTCCATTTCAATACTTTTTTACGAATTTCAATAAAATATTCGTACAAGTCAAGCCTTTCCATTCCCTTCATTTGCATAAATGCTTCATCAATAGAATATATTTCAATTTCTGGGGTATATTCAGATAAAATGCTCATAACTCGGTGGCTCATATCTCCATAAAGCGGAAAATTAGCAGAAAAAACATGAACACCATTTCTTTTGAATAATTCTTCATTTTTAAAGGCAGGTGCACCCATCGGAATACCCAACTCTTTTGCTTCGCGACTTCGAGCAATTACACAGCCATCATTATTCGATAGAACAACAATTGGCTTGTTATTCAAGTCAGGTCTGAATGCTCTCTCACAAGAAGCGTAAAAATTATTACAATCGACTAATGCGTACATTTAAAATGATTTAATTACGTGTTTGACTATTCCCCAGATAATTAATTCATTCTCTGGATTTATTTTAATTGCTTTATATTTATCATTTGCTGGTACTAACCAACATTCATTATCTTTTAATTTAATGCTTTTTAGAGTGTATTCACCATCAATATAGCAAACAGCAATCTTGCCATCAGTTGCTTCAATGCTTTTGTCAATTACAATTAAATCGCCATCGTCTATTCCAACTCCGTGCATAGAATCACCTTTTACTCGACCGAAGTAGGTTGCGTTAGGATGCTGTATAAGATGTCTGTTTAGGTCAATCTTCAAATCATCAAAGTCTAAAGCAGGTGAAGGGAATCCAGCACTAATTCCCTGCGGAATCAATGGTAATTCAAGCTCTGTTTCAGTTAAAGCCGAGTAAATATCTATTTTGTCAGATGTATGCAGTATTAAATTTTTCATAGGAATTATAAACGAATAAATTATCTTTTTCGTTCATTTTATTTTAAAAATATTGTAAATCTTTAAATATCTTTGTATTTTTGAAACTTATAATAAAACCATATCTTTTTAAATTAGTAGGAGTAATTAAAATGAAATTATTAATAATATTATTATTAACTTTTAGTTCAGTTTTTTCGAATGATATATATAGAAATGAAGATGGAGATTTTTATGCTTATTTAGAAAATGGAGAAAAAGTAGAATTTACACCGAATGGTATTTTAATTAATGATGATAAAATTAGTTTTAATGAAAATTACTTTTGCAAATTATTAGGTGGTCAAGAATCACATATTCTAAATATTTATAAAGATAATATTATTAAAGAAAATATTCAAGTTTATTCATTAATTAATTATAATGGAATTAAAGTTAAATTAATAAATGATAAATTAATAATTGATGATTTAAATAATAATAATATTTATTTAAATAATATTAAAAGTGATATTAATAAATTAAATAAATATATTAATTTTAATAATCAAGATAATATTTTAAGCGATAATTTTAATTTAGAATATTCTACTTTTTTAAATAAAGAAACAAAAGGTAGAGCTACTTCAATCACAACGGACGAGGAAGGAAATGTGTATATAACTGGGAGTATATTCGGCGGAATAGATCCTATTTTAAAAGGAGAATTTCATTATAAAAATGCTGGTGCTGAAGATGTATTTATTCAAAAATTTGATAAAAATAATAAAATAATATGGGCTACTTATCTTGGTACTTATGATAATGATGTTGCATTTGGAATTATCGTGAAAGGTGAAGATTTATATATTTGTGGTTCTACAAGAGGAAATGGATTCCCCGGCAAAAGTAATGTTTTAAGAAGATTTGAAGGAAATGGAGATGGATTTGTGTCTCAAATGACTACTGATGGAAAACTTATTAAAACAACATATAATGGTTCACCTGGATATGATTCTTTTACTGAAATGGGGATTGATAATAATGATAATTTATGGGTAATTGGAAGATCATTTAATGGAGGAGCTTACACAAGTCCAGATGCAATTAATACAATTCATTCAGGATATTATGATTTTTTATTTATGGGGATATCTAAACTTTCAGATCAAGTTTATTCTACTTATTTAGGGAGTGAAGAAAGTGAAACAGGAGATGCCCTTTGCTTATTAGGTGATGATTTTGTGGTATTAGGTGGAAAGGTAAACAATACAGACGAGGGTTCGGAAGGAGGTAGAGGAAAGTTGTATTTATTTGATAAAACAACTAAATCAATTACTTGGGAAAAAGAGATTGGAACTTATGGCTTTACTACTGTTCAGAATTTAGAATCTAAAGATAATAATGAGTTTTATATTAGTGGATATACTAATGATAAAACAATATCAACAAGTGATGCATTTCAAACAGATGTCGATGGTTTAGGTCAATATATTGCAAAATATAATTTAAACGGTGATAAATTATCACTTACATATATTGATGGAAGTTCTGATGAAGGTGTGAGAACAATAAATTATCAAAAAGGTGGATTACATTATAATAAATCAGAAGATATTTTAGCTTTTGGTGGGTTTACAAATAGTAGTGATTTACTTACAACAAATAATGCTTTTCAATTAAACAAAATGAATGGAGTTGATGCATATTTTGGATTAATTAATTCTAATTTGAGTGAGTTAAATTATTTATCTTATTTAGGAGCAAGTAAAGATGAAGTTGTTTACGATATAAGGTTTGAAAATAATTCAATTTATTTATCTGGTCAATCTAATTCAAATGATTTTCATTTAAGTCCGGATTTTGGGTATAGTAAAGAATTAGTAAGCGACAATGCCTCTACTTTTTTTACAAAACTATCAATACCAAAAGAAGAAAAACCTTGTAATAATAATGTATTTAATATAAAGGATTTTAGTAAAATAAAAGATTTTAATTTAGTTCAAAATGCTGTTGTTTATGATTCTATTTTAAGATTAACTAAATCAGATTTATATCAAAAAGGTGCAATTTGGTCTAATAGTATTTTTGACTTGACTAAGGGATTTAATACTAAAATAAAATTTAGAATTTCCGAAGGAAAAGATTTAAGTGAACCAGATGGATACTTGCCAGGTGCTGATGGAATTGCTTTTTTAATTCAAACTAATTCACCTAAATTAATTGGTGTAGCTGGTGGCGGAATTGGATATGAAGGATTAGAAAATTGTCTTGCAATTGAAATAGATTTATATCAAAACAAGGATATTAATTATTCAGACCCTAATGGCAATCACATTGCTTGTTTTGCAAGTAAAAATCAAATACTACCTGATCATAATAGTACAAATTTAATTGCTGAAAATACTAATTTGCAAATTATTAAAGCAGATAATACTGAATATGTTTTAGAAATAGATTATAATAAAAGTAACAATAATTTAATTGTTTATTTAAACGAATTAAATCAAAGTAAAACTGAAGTTTTAAATATTAAAGATTTTAAATTAAATGAATTAATTAATTTATTAAATAATAATTCTGCTTTTATTGGTATCTCAGCAGCAACAGGTAATTCCATACAAAGACAAGAGATATTAGGATGGTCTTTTTGTGGGGAGCAAATTACGACAAGTGTAGAAAATAATTTGAATAATTATAATTTATTTCCAAATCCAACATTAAATAAATTTTATATTGAAGATATTAATAATTATAATGAAATTAATATTATCAATTATTTAGGTGAAGAAATTAATTTTAAAAGTAAATTAATTAATGGTGTTTTAGAGATTGATTTATTAAATAACAATAATGGAATTTATTTAATTCAAATAAATAATAATGGAGAATTAATTAACAAGAAAATTATTTTAAATAAATAAAATATTAATTGATTAAATAATTATTTAATTTGTCGGACAGTACCGATTCCATTAATTTCAAATAATTTATTTAATATTTTCTTATGTTCGTAATTTCCATGTAAAACTATTTTTAATTTTGCTTCGAATTTTAAGTCGAATTTTTCTACCATTACTGAAATAATATCAATTTGTTCAGTAGCGATTATCATGTCTATTATTTCGCTAATTATACCTTCACGCATTTCGCCAAAAATAATAAAACTTGTATCTACATATAACTTACTATTTGTTCTTGTTTCTTGTAATTCAATTTCTCTGAATCCAAAATCTATTTTATATTTTAAGAAATCAAGTGCTTTCGAAACAGTGATGTCACCTTCTGCAATAGCATAATAAAAGTTTTCTTGTTCACGGAAACTCAACTCTTGATGCATTTTTTTAAATTCTAAGAAGTTTATTGAAATGTTTTCTTTTTTCAAAGCGTCATTCCATATTTTCTTCCCTTCATCAATTCTAGTTGCTTTAACTTTTTTCAAATGCTTATTAATAGCACTTTTTGCTTTAGGTGTTATCACCATATTTAGCCATGATTTTTCTGGCAATTGATTCTTCGAGGTAATTATTTCAACTTGGTCACCACTTTGCATTTTATGATTAAGAGCTACTCTTTTTCCATTTACTTTAGCAGATATACAATGAGTACCGAGATCTGTGTGTATCTCAAAAGCAAAGTCTAAAGGTGTTGCATCTTTAGGGAAAGTAAGTAATTTGTTTTCTGGTGTGAATACATGAATTTCTTCAAAAAATAGATTTTTCTTTAAACTATCTAATAGTTGTGTTGAGCTTAAATTATGTCTATTCTCAAATAAATCTTTAACTGAATCTAACCATACTTTAACATTTGTATCATCAAAAATTGAATTTGATGGTAACATTCCCCTCTTGTAATTAAAATGAGCAGCTAAGCCCTCCTCTGATTGCAGATGCATATCATTAGTTCTTATTTGCACTTCAACTGGTTTCCTTTGTGGCCCTAATAATGCTGTATGAATAGATTGATAGCCATTCTTTTTGGGTGATGATATATAATCTTTAAATGTTTCTGGTATCGGAGCATATATTCTTGCTATCAAACCATATATATAAAAGCATAACATTGGGTCGTCAGAGTTAATCACAACTCTAATAGCAAACAAGTCATACAACTCTTCCATTGGCTTTTGTCTTATTCTAATTTTATTAAAAATAGAATAAATGTGCTTTGCTCTACCACTTATTTCAAATGTTATGTTTTTACTTTGCAGAAGAGCATCTTTTTCTAAAGCTTTTTGAACTGGTTTAGAAAACAATTTAACATAATCTTCTCTTTGCTTTCTATTTAATGTTAATTTGCTTTTTATTTCGTCGTAGGCAGCTTTATTAATAAATTTGAATGATAAATCTTCTAACATCCATTTTATATTTCTAATACCAAAGCGATTAGCAAATGGAACATATATTTCCATTGTTTCATGAGAAATTCTCTTTTGATGTTCTAAATCTAAATACTGAAGAGTTCGCATATTCTCTAATCGAACTGCAATTTTAATCAATAAAATTCTAACATCTGTAGAAAGTGATAATAATAATTTCCTGAATTTTTCTAAATGCTCATTGTCTAACTCAATATGAGTATTTAATATGTTGATTTTACCAATACCATTTATTATTTCTGCTATAGTTTTATCAAATTCTTTTTCAATTGCTTTTATATTATATACATCTGAATAAACTGGTATATTATATAGCAAACTGGCTATTACAGACGTTTCATCTAAATGAATTTCTGTTAGAGATATTTTTGCTACTGCTAAATTATGCCTCCAATACTCTTCGTTGGATACACGCTTATTGTCTTTATGAACTTCATAATTAATAATAAATGCTTTTTTGATTTTTTCTAAGTTTGGGTTTTTTATATGCTTCTTACATAAATCAAGGAATGACTTTAACTCTGTCCCCACCTCAAATGGTAAGGATACTTCATTTAATTCTTTAGTTAATTTACTTGTAAAATTGAAAATAGCCATTTAATTGAATTTATGTTTTGTGATATTTTATAATTAGCAATTTAATAAATTATTAAATTATTATCAAGTGTTTGGAGATTCTTTTTTACTTTCTCCTACAAAGTGTTTTCTTAGTTTAGATATAATTATTTTTTGGTCGGCTCCTTTATTAATAATATCTAAGATATTGTATGATATGACTTTTTTAACAGTTTCTTTATCTACTTTAGACGAATAAACTATCACTTTAATATCTGCATACCCTTCCATATTTCTTAAAAGTTCTAACATTTCTTTGCCACTCATATAAGGCATTTCAATATCTAAGATTATAAAGTCTGGGATGCTTTTTCTTAATTCAGGGAATGCTTCTTTAGGATTAGAAGTTATAATAACATTTTGAGTAAAATATTTTTTAATTAAAAAAGATAATACTTTTTGGTGCATTGGATTATCTTCGACAACAAGTATTTTTAAATCATTGTTCATTTTGCACCAATTATTTTAGTTAATAGTTCAGTCATCAATACTAATGAATTTGGTGAAGATGTTTTTAAGATTCTATCATAATCACATAAATATATTAAAATATTTTCTACTTCATTGTAGTGATATTGTTTAGCAGCATAGCTATAATCGTCTAAAAAATAAGGATTTACTCCAACAGCTTTTGCTAATTCATACTTATTCATAGATTTCCCTGATACTTCATAAAACTTGAGTAAGTTTTTAAAGAAAGTAAATAGAATTGCAATTATCATTATCGAATCATCAGAACTTTTTAGAATACTTTGACTAATCTCTAATGAAGAATGAATATTTTTTCTTGAAACTGCTTTTTGTAATTCAAATACATTGAAATCCCTACTTTGTCCTATCAGACTTACAATTTCATCATCTGGAATTTCATTTGAATTTGAAAAATAAGCATCAATTTTATCAATTTGATTATAAATATCTCTTAAATTCTGTTGCGTTTGACTTAATATTAAATAAATTCCTTTCTCACTTATACTTTTATTTCTACTTCTAAACTCATTTGAAACCCATGAATTATATGAGTTTGAATAAACTACCGGAATAGGAATTGAATATGATTTCTGAATCAATGTTTTATAAGGTTCGGCATTCACTTTTGCTTTCCCTTTAACTAAATCTTCATCCAAACAAGTAATAACAAAAACAGTAGTCTCAGATGGGTCATTTATATAGTTTAATAAACTTGTAAGTTTAGGATCATTCTTTTTTCTACGACCTTTGAAATACTTTTCAAAATCTTTAAGTAATACAACATTTTCCTCGCTTAACATTGAATAGGAATTGCAATAATCTAAAACATTAATTAAATCTAGCTCATCAGAATGAAATTTATTAAAATTATAATCAGTACTCCTATTAGGGTAAAATTTATTAAGAATTTTATTTAGACTTTGTTCAATAATAAATTCCTCTGCCCCATAAATAAAGATAATTTTAGGAGCTTTATCTAATGACAATAATTTCTTCAATTCAACAGACATATTTTATGCAAGCATTAAAAGTTTATGAGGTATTTCTTCATTTTCGGCAAACCTAATCAAAGGTTTAAGCATATCTTCAGTTACTCGCTCGCCTCTTGAAGCAATCAAAAGTCCATACGAAGTATGGAAATCTTGAGCAAATATCATTCCAGGTAAAACTTTGTTTACAGGTACTCTCAAGATTTGTTTGTCGCTTAAATCAGATCTTTCATGGTCTATCATAACTATAAATGCATCAACAACTCGAGGGTCGAATAGACTTCCTCTTTTTTGTTCTAAATACTTTAATGCACTTGAGTGTCTATCTTTAGAAGCATTTAAAAGTGATTGTGTATTAGTATATGTTGTACTTTTATCTTTTGAGGATTCTCTTGCTTTTTTATAGACTAAGTTATGATAAGTATCAACTACTGCAATAATTCTTGCTCCAGGATGTATATCATCTCCTTTCATTCCTTTCGGAAAACCAGAGCCATCTAATCTTTCTTGATGCTGTAAAACAATATCGCTAATAATTTGAAAACTTCTATGGTTTTTTAAAATTTCAACACCAATAACAGGATATAACGTATATTGTTGATACTCTGCTTTAGTCATTTCATGAGGGAATTTGTGAAGATTCGAATCTTTAAAAGATACTTTTCCTAATCCATGAAGTAAGCCAGCTACCTTAATTTGATATCTTAATGGGTTGTTAATTCCTAATAATTTTGCTAGTGCTTCAGATCTTTCCGACACAAAGCGTGAGTGATTACCTTCATAATTTCTTTCAGTGAAAGATATTACCGAAGACAATAATTCTACAGATTGGAAGAATTGATCTGCCAAGTCATTGCTAAGACTATCTACTATTTTCTCTAATTCGTAGATTCTTTTGTCTTTCTGTTCTAATATTTCTTTTATTTGTTTTTCGTTTTGCATTCTTTTTTCAAAAAAAACTATTTTTTAATAAGCAAATTAACTAATTTTGTTTAATTTCAATATTGTTTTGATTAAAACGTATTAAACATTTTTATATTTAGTATCGGCACAATTTAAAAAAAATGAACTTTAAAGATTATTATAAAATATTAGAAGTAGAAAAAAATGCTTCTCAAGACGAAATCAAAAAGCAATTTCGTAAGTTAGCGAACAAGTATCACCCTGACAAGAATCAAGGAAATACTGAGGCAGAAAACAAATTTAAAGATATTTCTGAAGCAAACGAAGTATTAAGCGACCCAGAAAAAAGAAGAAAATATGATAATTTAGGTTCTTCATATAATTCTTACAGAAATAGAGGTGGCGGAAATGCTGATTATGATTGGTCTCAATGGTATGATCAAAACCAATCAAAACGCAGTAGTGGAAAAACTGTAAATGATTTCTTCTCCTCTGGTGGCTCTATGTCCGACTTCTTTGAGAAAATCTTTGGACAGAATTATAAAAATTCTGGATTTGGATATGAAGAAGAAGTAAAAGGTGATGACCACAATATGCAAATTGCAATTACAATGAAAGAAGCATATAATGGAGCTAAAAGAAAATTAAGAGTAAATGGCGAGTCAATTGAAGTTAATGTAAAACCTGGCATCACTGACGGGCAAGTTATTAAGATTTCTGGTAAAGGTCATCGTGGTAGAAATGGTGGTCCTAATGGTGATTTGCTTTTAACCTTCAAAATCACAGAAATGCCTGAACTCGAAAGAAAAGGGAATGACTTATATGTTAATACTAAAATTGATTATTTAGATGCAATATTAGGAACTGAACTGCTTGTTGATTGTATTGCAGGTAAATTTAAAATCAAAGTACCAGAAGCAACAAGTCAAGGTAAATCATTCAAATTAAAAGGACAGGGCTTTCCTATTTACAACTCAAGTGGTAAAAAGGGTGACTTATATGTTCAGTTAATTGTTGAATTACCAAATAAATTATCTGAAAAAGAAAAAGAATTACTTACTGAATTAAAGAAGTTAAGAAAAAAATGAGATTTGATATAATATCAGTAGTTCCTGATACAATGAGTTCGTATATTAACTCAAGTATTATCAAGAATGCACAAGATAAAAACAAAGTTGAAATTTTTCTTCACGACTTGCATGATTATTCTAGTAATAAGCATAAGAAAATTGATGATTACCCTTTTGGTGGTGGCTCTGGAATGCTCATTCAATGCGAACCAGTTTTTAATTTAGTAAATAAATTAAAATCTGAACGTGACTATGATGAAGTAATTTACACAAGTGCTGACGGGCAAATCTATAATCAAGATAGTGCTAATCAATTATCATTAAAGAATAATATAATTATAATTGCTGGGCATTACAAAGGAATTGACCAAAGAATAAGAGATGAACTTGTTACTATGGAAATATCAGTTGGCGATTTTATTTTAACAGGTGGTGAATTACCTTCTCTATTAATATTGGATTCCGTAGTTAGATTATTACCTGGTGTACTTGGAGATAGCGAAGCTGCAATGACAGATTCATTTATGAATGGCTTGCTCGAAGAACCACAATATACTCGACCAGCAAATTTTCAGGACTTAGAAATTCCACAGGTATTATTATCAGGAAATCATCAAGCAATAGCGGATTGGAGACAAGAGCAACAAATTCTAAAAACAAAAAGATTACGCCCAGATTTACTTAAGTAATCCACAATTTTAGAATTTACTCTTAAACATCCTTAATTTTGATTTTATTTTTATTATTAATAAATTTTTTTAATATTTCCTATGACAAACAAAGACCTAAACGAAAGAGAAAAGGAAATTTTAAGATCTATAGTTAATCTATATATCTTGAAAGCGGTTCCTGTTGGCTCTCGGAAACTTTCTAAATTTTTAGAAGGTAAGTTATCTTTGTCGGCAGCAAGTCTTAGGAATATTATGTCAGATTTAGAAGAACTTGAATATATAAATCATCCACATACTTCGGCTGGTAGAATACCAACTGACAAAGGTTATAGATTTTATGTCGATTCAATAAATACTATTGATGATTTATCTTTTAGTGAAATTAGCGAAGTTGAAAAACTTAGTAGAATAAGTGAGGTCTCAGACCAAACTCTGAAAGATGCTTCTAAACTTTTGGGTTCAATATCTAATTATCTTAGTATCGTTAGTATTCCAAAATTAATTGATGTAATTGTTACTAAAATTGAGATTGTTTCATTGTCGTCTCAGCGATTATTAGTTGTATTAGCACTTGAATCTAATTTAATTAGAACTGTAACGCTTGAAGCTAATTTTGGAATTGAAGATAAAAATATTCAGACATTAACTGCATACTTGAATGAAAGAATATCAGGAAAAACATTAGGTTTCATCCGTGATAATTTTGATAAAATTGTTATTGATTACTCCGAGAATGATTCTCCAATGATAAGATTGTTTCTTGATTTTGCAGATAAAATTTTCAAAGACCAAGATTCACAAGATAAAATACTAACTTCTGGTACTAAGAACCTTATTTCATATCCAGAATTTGAAGATTTATCTAAAGTTCGTTCTATAATTGAATTAGTAGAAAATAAAGATATGGTTATTCATTTATTAGATGAACAATTAGGAAGTGATACTACCAAAGTTTTAATCGGTAGCGAGGCAGGTAGCGAATTATTAGAAGATTACAGTATTGTCCTATCACGCTACAAAATTGGGTCGGCAGTCGGCTCTATAGGGCTAATAGGGCCTAAAAGAATGAACTATGCCAAAATGCTTGCTTTAGTAAATAAAGTTAGCACTATTCTATCAATTGACGATTTACGTTAAATTTGTTAATTCAAATTGATTTCTTTAACTATACTATCTATTCTTGCAGGAATCTCTTCAATATTTAATATAAAATCGACTATGTCTTCTTCAATTACAGAGCGTGGCATAGAAGGTGCAACACAAGACTTTAAATCTTGTACTATAATTTTTCCACCTGCTTTATGAATAAATGAAGAACCATTAGTTCCATCTCTACCCATTCCTGTAAGCACTAAAGCAATAGAACGTTGATTGAAGGTATAGGCAATAGACCTAAATAGTGGGTCGGCTGATGGTCTAACAAAATTCTCTTTTTGACCATCATCTAATGTCATTGACAAATCGGAGTTTACTATTAAATGTAAATCACCTGGGCATACATAAACATAGCCAGATTGTATTTTCATTCCATCTTGAACTAACTCAACTCCTAAATCTGTATTATTTTTAAGGCGATTAGTAAAAGTTTCAATCATCCAAGGAGGCCCATGTTGGATAATAAAATATGATGCTTTCGTATCTTTATTCAAATTTTTAATTAATGCTGCAAGTGCTGGAGGTCCACCAGTTGAAGTTGCAACACCTACTGCTACAAAATCAGGCAATACAGCTTGTTTCTTAATTTCAATTTTATCTTTATCATTAACATCTAATGCATTCGATAACTTATGAATACCAATTTTTATTCTCTCTAATAGCTCATTTACATCGATTGGTTTTGCTAAATAGTCATCTGCTCCAGAGTTCAAGGCATGTTGTCTAGCTCCATCACTAATTAATGCAGTTAGCATAATAATATATGGGTCAGGTTTTAGATTTTCTCTTATTCGTCTAATAAGTTCAATCCCATCTACTTGTGGCATCATCCAATCAGTAAGAACCATATCAAAGTCACTATTCTCTAATTCTTGAGTTGCTTCTACTCCATTATAAGCGACCACCACGTCATAATCATTTTTCAATAATAATCTTTTAAGAAATATCGTGCTTGTTACTTCATCATCAACGACTAAAATTCTAATTTTCTTTTGCATATTTTTTTTGGTATAAATATTTTTACTAAATTAAGAAAAAAAAAATACTTTTTCACTAAATTTTAAATTGTATTGATTAAAGTTATTAAATTAAAGTTATATAACAAAACTAATTCTTGTTATACACATTTCTTAATAGATGACGAAGTTGTTGACATTAAATTACACTTTGATATTGTTTTAAAGCATAAATTATCAAAGAATCAAATTTTATCTAAAAAAGAATTTGAAGAGTTAATCTTTGATAATAATTTATTGTATGCTAAAAATATGGCATACACTTATGCAACTTATAAAATGAGAACTGAAAAAGAAGTAATCGAAAAACTCAGAAGAAAAGATTATAATGAAACAATTATCGAAAGATGTTTAGAGTTTCTCAAAGAATTTAAGTTATTAAACGATTATAACTATGCTCAGTTGTTTGCAAAAGAAAAAGCAAAAAGTAAATTATGGGGAAAATATCGAATAAAAACAGAATTATTAAAAAAAGGAGTAAAGTCAAATATTATTGAAGATGCTATCTATAATTCTTTTCCAGAAGAAGAAAATTATAATATTGCTTTAGAGAGTGCCAAAAAAAAATATAGACAAATAAAATATAAGAAAGACCCAATCAAAATTAAAATGTCCTTGTCTTCTTATCTTCAAAGAAATGGTTTTGATTTTGAAACAATTAACAAAGTAATAGAAGAAATAATAGAATAATTAGGAAGATAACTCATTCTGACAGAATCCTTTATCTCTCCAACTTTCAAAGTTTAACGCCGTTGTATTTGCTATCCCTGAAAGTGCTTCATTTGTTAAAAATGCTTGATGACTTGTTAGATAAACATTCTCTAATGAGTTAAGAGTATTAAATTCATCATCTTTTATCTCTTTATTAGTAAAATCATGAAAATACATTCCTTTTTCTCTTTCAAATACATCTAATGCCGCTGCTGATATTTGTCCAGATTTTAATGCTTCGATTAAGTCATTCGTATTTACAACTCCACCTCTTGCTGTGTTCAATATAATTGGTTTGCGTTTCATCTTCGCAATACTATGTTTATTTATAAGATATTTAGTATGTGTATTCAAAGGAATACTAATTGATATTATATCCGAATTTTCATAAAGAAAATCTAAATCAACATATTTAACATTTTTATTTGAATTTAGTTTTTCATTGATTTCTAAGTCATAAATTAATACTTGAGTGCCGAAAGCAAGCATAATATTTGCAAAAACAGAACCAATTTTACCACAACCAATAATACCAATGGTTTTTCCATTAACATCAAATCCAACTAAAGAATCTAATCTAAAATCTCTACTTTTGAATAAATTATTTGCTTTAATTAACTTTCTGTTTACACTTAGCAGCATAGCAACTGTAAATTCAGCAACAGAATATGGAGAGTACTCAGGAACATTAGCGACTTTAATATTTAGTTTTTCAGCACTTTCAACATCTATATGGTCATACCCAACTGAACGAGTAGAAATATATTTTATTCCATATTTATAAAGTGCTTCTAAAACTTTCTTATCCAAAACATCAGAAGAAAATACAGCTATCCCTTCATATCCTTTAGATAAATCAACAGTTTTTAAGGTCAATCTATCTTCTATAAGAGTAATCTCGACTCCTTTAAATGCTTCATTCACAAATTTTTTCTCAAACTCATGAATACTATAAAATAAAATTTTCATTTGAATTATACCTAATTAGTGAAATTAAATTATCTCAATCTTTCAAGAACTCTTAATTTAGCACTTCTCGAACGAGGGTTTGCTTTCAACTCCTCTTCAGATGGTAAAATTGGGCTTTTTGTTAAAATTTTAAAATCATTATTTGCTTGTTGATTAGAATATTTATTTATATGCTCTACTTTTCCTTCGAATTTCTTAAATAAAGTCTTTACAATCCTATCTTCAAGCGAATGATAAGAAATAATTACAATTCGACCACCAATCTTTAACATTGGCACTATATTTGTGATAGCTTTATCAAGAACATTGAGTTCATCGTTCACAGCAATTCGGAAAGCTTGGAAAACTCTGGCAAGCGATTTGCTATACAATTTTTTAGGAACTTGTTCTTCTATAAGATTACGTAATTGGAAAGTAGTTTCTAAATTACCTTTATTGAGTAGAATCGATTTTGCGATAGGACGTGCGAAAGGTTCTTCACCGAACTTACGAAGTATATCTGTAAGTTCTTGTTCTGAACTATTATTAATGATGTCTAAAGCTGATAACCCAGCGTTCCCAAATCTCATATCCAACTTTGCGTCAAATCGGAAACTCATTCCATTTTGAGCATTGTCGAATTGTTTTGAGGAAACGCCCAGGTCCAGCAGTATGCCACTTATATTACCGTGTAACTCCTGTATGCTGGATGCCTCTTCGAAGCCAGTGTTCAATAGTACAATCATAGGTTGTGGCATTTGAAGTTGGTCTTTAAATCTTTCACGGTTATGAATTATCGCATCGGGATCCTTATCAAAAGCAAGTAGCTTCCCCCCAGAATCTAAGCTTTTAAGGATCTCAGTTGCGTGACCACCTCCACCTAAGGTACCATCTATATACTGACCTGACCTATCCGAAATCAAATATTTTAACGTCTCATTTAAAAGAACTGGAACATGGTAATTGCTAAATTTATTAGCGACTTCCATATCAATTACCTAACATTACTTTTTCGGCTAATTCTTCCATTCCTATATCAGTATTTTTCTCATATTGTTCTAATCTATCTGGATCCCAAAATTCGATATGATCGAATTGACCTAAGATTACAACACTTTTTTTAATTTCAGAAAGTTCTAAGTGCGACTTTGGAATTGTTATTCTATTTTGTTTATCTAAAACAACTTCAACATTCCATTTCAAGAATGACCTCATAAATCTTCTATTTTTTTCATCAAACTGATTTAACTTACTAATCATATCCATATATTTTTTCCATTCACTTATTGGATATGCTGCTACACAATTATCATTTCCTCTTGTTAGAATAAATGTATTGCTCGAATCATCAGGAAGGACTTTTCTCATTCGCGCAGGAATATTCACACGACCTTTGTCGTCTATAGAATATTGCTCGTAACCTTGAAAAAAAGTCATAGTTTTTTTTATTAGATTTATTTTGGAACAATTTTAAAACATTTTTTCCCACTTTGTCCCACTTCTAAATACTAATTAAAAAAAAATACTTTTCAATACAAAAGAAATTTTATTAATATCTATAATAAATTATAAACATAGGATAGATCTTTGATTTTTTAATGGTATTAGACGCTTTTACTGTTGTTGTATTTTTATTGTTTTCGTGTTGTTTATTTATAGATACTACTTTATTTTATAGTATCCATTCAATATTTATATGCTTTATTAGGAGTTAATTTTTCTACAGTCAACACTACACATTCTTACCCACTTTCACCCATTATATTTATTCTTTAGTTCTAAAATAACGCTAAACATTCTAATGTTAAGGTTTTATTTATATTTAATTATTACTGTTGTTGTATTTTTTTATTGTATTATTAGGCACTAATATTTGATATTTTACTTATTTTATAGTATTTTTTGTAAATTTAACTTACTCAAAATAAACTTTTATAGTTTTAAAGTCATTTTCATCAAAGAATCTGATGTAGTATAATTGCTTTTTGGGTAGATTCGGCAATGATTCTGTCGTACTTGGAGCAAATTGCTTGCCATTAATATCGAAAATTCTGAATTTCTTGTTTTTTAAGTAATTTTTTAAACTTTCATAATCGTGGTATAAAGTGGGTTGATTTTTCACACTATTAATATTACAAATTACATCATTTACTTTTTCCCATAACTTATTGTCATATCCAGATATTGCAGCTGCAATTTCATCGCCGGGGTTACCAAATCTAACTATAACAAGTCCATTTTTCCTATCTATATAAATTCTTTGGTCGTTCTTACCTGCTGCCATGAACATCTCAGCATCAGCATTTGGTACAATTGACCCTGTAAAATCAAAGTCTATACCTGGTTGTTTATATTTAGATTTCCCATTCAACCACCATAAATATCCATAAGCAAGATTGTGTTCAGATGAAGTTGCAGACATATCTGAAAAATATTTATTTTCAAAATTTAGAATTTTTTCACCACCCCATACTCCATTATTCATAATTAACAATCCAAATCTTGCGGCATCAAGTGCTTTAGAATAAAAGACATTGCCAAACCATAAACCTTGCATCTTTATTTTATTTTTTATCTTTTGATTAGTTATCTGATTAAGATTTAAAGAATAAGCGTTTTCGAGGACATTATGAAGTAGTAGATAAGGAACATTATAGTAATACCATCTATCCCCAGCATCTGCTTTGTAAGTAAGTGAATCAGGATTAGACGACTCTAACGGATTAGTTTTCTCATCTAAGCCAGTAGTCATTGTTAGCTGATGTCGTATTGTTATCAAATCTTCCTTTTCAGGGGCAAGAGAAGTCCAATGTTCTCCTAAGTATTTTGAACTTTTGTCACTTAAATCAATAACTTTTTCATCAACAGCAATTCCTACTAATGTTGATAATAAAGATTTTCCAGCAGAAGCCCAATACCAAATTGAATCTCTACCAAAATCATTAAAATACTTTTCATAAGCAATCTTCCCATCTTTCAAAATCACAAATGCTTTTGTGTCTGTTTCTTCTAAAAACAAATCTAAATTTTCTATTTCACTTTCACACCATTTCAATTCAACAGGAGATATTATTTCCCAATTTTCATTCGTATCGGGAGTATAAAGTTGACTAAAAGCACTTGAAAGAAAAAGTATAAAATAAAACATGTTATCTCTTTTTTTTATATTAGACAAAAAAACATTAATTTGGTTTAATTTTAAAACAAATTTAAAGTAAAACTATGGAAAATGTACAACTTTACGTATATATAATTTTTGAATTAGTTACTTTTTTTACTATTTTTTTATTCTATTTAGCAAGTAATAAAAACAAATTCCTTTTATTAGGTATCATTATTTGGGTGTTATTTCAAGGTATTTTATCATTTTCTGGCTTCTATTTAGATAGTTATTCATTTCCACCTCGCTTTGCATTAATTGCACTTCCTGCCTTAATAGCTATAATATTTGCATTTATAAATAAGAAGTCCCTTGCTTTTTTTGATACATTTAATAATTCAATATTAACATTATTACATACGATTAGAATTCCAGTTGAATTAGTTTTATTTTGGCTTTTCTTAGGTGGTGCAGTCCCCGAATTAATGACATTTGAAGGTAGAAATTTTGATATTTTAGCTGGAATTACAGCACCGATTATGTATTATTTTGTAATTTACAAAAAAGTCCTATCAAATAAGTTATTATTAATTTGGAATATTATAAGTCTAATATTATTAATCAATATCATTATAAATGGGACACTATCAGTGCCAACACCAATACAACAGTTTGCATTTGACCAACCAAATATTGCTTTAATCAACTTTCCTTTTGTTTGGTTACCATGTTGTATAGTTCCAATAGTGATTCTTTCTCATTTAATATCTATTAGACAATTACTAAAGAAATAAATCACTTGCTGTTTCTAAAAAGTGAGTCTTTTGGGTCAAAAGTTGGTAATATTCTTGCCCACTCTTTCCAAGCTTTAATATTCATTTCATCAAAATTAGAGATAAATTTTTCTTTTGATTCATTATCTTTAAATAAATATAAAGAATCATTATGAATTGCGTAAGACTCTGGGTCAAAATTGATTTTTCTACCTTCAGTCATAGAATATGCACACCAACCACCAAAACGAGGCTCAATTTCTTTAAACTTTTCAACAAATCTACTTTTGTTTTCAGCATTAGAAAAAGTATATGTTATTCCATTGTAAGTAAAGGGAATAGATTCTAACCCAATTCTAGGTTTCCCATCATAAAATGATATTGGGTCATAATATTCAACTCCATAACCTCTTGGATTACGATTGAAATGCTCTATTCTATTATCTCCAACATAATCAACTCTCATTGTCGATAAAAGCAAAAATAATGTTACATATATACTAAGCATTAGTTCCTTTTTATTAAATTTGTTTATTCCAAGTACTTAAATCTTCATCAGAAAGAACAATTATCTTATCTCCTTCAGAGAAAAATACGTTATTTGCCTTTTTAGGATTCACAATTACACCATGTGCAAGAATATATTCTTCTTCCACTTTTTGATGTGAATTCCTTAATTTAAAACCAATAGCAATTTGATTTTGTTGTCTTGCAGATTCCATTACTGTATAAAAGTTAACAGCTCTATTTAACTCAACATAATGCTCAGCAGGCATAATATAAATAGATGGAGGTCCTGCACTAAATAAATCTTCAAATATAGTTTTTAATTCTTTGTTTTCGGAAATTTGTGCCAACATCAAACTATCTAATTTTACAGAAACTATAAAATCATCTGTGTGTGTAATTTCAGCTAATTCTCTATTCCTATCATCTAACATCTCAGAAACAATTGAAAATTTACTTCCTCTTGTATCAGCAATATCTCTCAAGTGTAATAAAGTATTTAATGTTCTTGCATCTGTGGCTTGTACACCACCAGAACCAGAAATACTCAACACAATAATATGGTCATAGTTTTCAATACTTAATTGATCTAATATTTTTCTATTAGTAGTATCTCCAAACCAGAATTTAACTGTTTGATTCTCTAAATCAGAACAATGAAAAGCTAATTGTTCTTCAGCATTTTTATTTTCAGCCAAGACCATTACTTTAGAACCAGGAGCAACATATTCATCAAGTTCATTTATTATTAATGGAGCTCTTCTATTCCAACCAATAATTAAGGTACTTTCAGCAATTTGTTTAGTAGTTTTCGGGTCTTTTCTAATTGCATCATTTATGACATTATAGTTATCAATATTAGATAAAACGATTGTGTCATCATCTTCTGATATAGCAATTACTTTATCACCTTCTTCTATTATTGTATTAAATGATGGCTTAATTAATATCTTACCAGATTTTTTTCTTATTCCAATTATAGTAGAAGTATTGTAAGAAAACATTGCTTCTACAAATGTTCTTCCTATCAATTTCTTTTCATATTGAAAATAAATCTCATCGCCTGAGAAATCTAACAGTTCAGTAAATACAACCGATAATCCAGGTTGACGGCAAGTCTGAGCTGTAATTCTAGATATTAAATAATCAAAAATAACTAATTGAACTTCTTCTCTTCCTGCAATTTCTGCAATAATAACATTCCTTGGGTCTCTAATTTCGGCTACAATATGGAATTTATGATCTTTATCTCTATTAGGATTGTTTGTTATAGCTAATATTGTTTTAATTACAGAAGAATCTGGGTCATAAGACTCCTCTGGAGCAATTATTATAATTGACCTTGCTTCATGCAAATTTGATAATTCTAAATTATGTATATCTATTGGGTTTCCTGTTCTACAGATTACTTTTGTATTTTTAGTATCTCCAACATGAATATGAATTTCATCTTCCATCTCAACTTTATCTTTTTCAGCAAGAATAACAATTGACATATTCTTTTGATTTTGATTAGCTACTACTAACTCTGAAATAATTGGGAATACCTGAAATGACCACCCTAAAATCACAGTGTGATTTTTTTCAAAAACGAAAGATTTTCCTTTTCTTAAGTTATTTATTTTTTTAATAACACCTGAGTTTACTATCGCTATTAATATAGATGTAACAAATAACCCCATAAAAGTTGCTATCATCATAAAGACTAAGAATATTGGTCTTACTGGGTCGCCAGATACAACACCAGGGTCTAACATTCTTAACAAAGTGAGGTATAAAACTTGAAAGAAGTTATGATCTTGTCCTTCTATTCCATCTACTGATACATCTGTAGGTATCACTTCAAAAAAGTAAATAAACAAGGACAACATAGTAACAAGAACTATCACGACAATCAGAAGGAGAAGTAAGGGTGCTAAAGTACTCTTTGACATTAAATTGTCAAAGTGGTATCTCAACCATTGAGAATAAGTATTTTTTTTCTTCATTTTCTTATTTAACTACTATAAACTTAAAATTATAATTTTTAGAATTATTATACAAACTTAAAAAATATAAACCATTTTTTAAATCAATTTTTATTTCTGAGTTATTTTTTATTAAAATTTCCTCTGAAGATAAGACAACTTTACCTTCTAAATCCATTATCAACAAAGAGTACTTACTATCTTCAATTTCAGAAAAAATCACTTTACTTTGCTCGTATCTAATAGATTTCACATCATTATCAGAAAAAACACTTGTTTTTGTTCCTAGAACACAATTTTTCAAATTTTCCTTTAATTCATCTTTACTTTTAGCCATAGCAAGACAGAAAGAACACTCTTTGCTTGAACCTTTTAAACCATTTGTAAAATTAATACCCGAAGCAAAACCAATATCAGTAGTTGCAGCAACTTGCCTTTGAGTTCCTCTTGATAGAGCATTTATAATAACATGTGGAATGATTGAATATGCAGAATCACTAATTAAGCCAGCAGCTTGTGGTACAGCATCTACTTCTTTTGAAAAAGCAGTAATTCCAAAATAAATCTCCTCTTCTTCATAAAATGCAATTTGAGTAGCACTAACTAATTCCCCATCACTAAAGTCAGCATCTTCAAAGTATTCTGTTTCATTATTAGAATACCCATTCCCCACAACTCCCAAATCTACATCACCAGATATACCAAAAGCAAAACTGCTTTTATCACTATCTGCATTTATATTTATATCAAATTTAACCCATGGATAATCAGAGTTTTGATTCAAACTTACTTTGTTTGTAAATGTAATATCGCTTGAGTTAACAGAATATTCAGCTTCATTGTTGTCTTTCGAAAATGATTTAATTTCTCTCAAATCTGTAGAATTTGAACTAAATCCAGAATAACCACTAAAAGTTTTATCACCATCATACATTCCAATAAATCCAGCAGTTTCAATAACATTTCCTAATACTTTATCAAGAAAGCCATATCCTTCGGATTTATAAATATTGCTATACCCTATCTTTCCATCATTAGAAAGTGAAATCAAAACTTCATCATTTTCAAAGTGAGTCATAGAAGGTTGATTGTCAAATGGAACTAAAATAAAATCTCTTTTCCCTTGGTATGTATAATCTACCCTAAATACAACGCGACTATACAAATTCTCATTTATTTTAAATTTGAAACCACTTAAAGTATATTCTTCATTATTCTCAAAATCATTTTTACTTAATTCTGTATTCAATATACTTACATATCCTTCGTCAAATTCTTTTGCAATACTTAAAGTAAAATCAACTTTCCCCGTAAATTTACTAAAGTAATTCTTTAATGTAATATCTAAATAAACCTCATCACCCTTTCTAAATCTAAAAATTGAATCATTTTCATTAATATAATACCTATGATTTGTTTTAGTTAAACTAAAAAAATTATTTAAATTAGTATTAATTGCATCATATAAATTAAAATATTTAGGAATTACTTTATCCCAAAGTGGATTAAACTCGGCTAAGTTAAAACCATTTCTCTTGACAATTTGCTCAATTTGGTAAGGATTTAATTCTGGGAATCTTGATTTAATAATTCCAACAGCACCAGAAATAACAGGCGATGCGAAAGATGTTCCTGAAATTCCCTGATTTTTATATTGATTATTAGGGAATGTAGTATAATTACTTTCACCTCTGACCATAATATCAACCTGTGGATGCAAAACAAAACTATTAAAAGGAGTATTGTTCCCTACAGTCGATCCAACACCTATAACACCATAATATGAAGCAGGATACCAATCTTTAACTCTGGCATCGGCTTCATTATTGCTTGTTTCCTTATTTCCTGCACTTACTACTAACACCACACCTCTCGAAATAGCATAATCAATTATAGATTGTTCGATAGGAGAATAAATTTTCTCTGATCCCCATGAACAATTCAAAACATCAAAATTATTCAAACCAGCATAAATAATTGATTCATATCCATAAATAACACCTGTTTCACCACCACTTTCAACAGTAATTTTTAAAGGAAATATTTTACATTTATTCCCAACTCCCATTATTCCTTTATTATTATTTGGTTTAGCACCTGCAATGCCAGACACTTTTATACCATGACTATTTGTAGAATAAGTATCTCCTCCTCCAGAATTGTTACTTTGATTTTGAAAATTTACACCTTCATAATCATCGATATATCCATTACCATCATCGTCAATATTATTATCAGGAATTTCATTTGTAAACCTAAATAAATTAGGATTTATATCCTCGTGCAATTGGTCAACACCAGAGTCTGAAATCCCAATAATGATAGTACTATCACCATCTTCAATATCATAAGCATCAAATGCTCTAATGTCATCTAATACTGCTTGTTGATTAAGGTAAGGGTCATTATAATCAGACTTTCCAAGTAATTTTGGTATTTCTACTTTTTCAGAATATTCTATTTCATCATAATTTTTAAGAGCATCTAATATTTTTCTGATTTTCTTATTATCACCAATATTAATTCTATATGTTCTTAATAGTGGATCTTCTGCTAATAAAACATGATTCTTATCATTTGCAAAATTACTATTACTTGACAACATCTTTCGATAAGTCAGACTCAAATGATAAGGTAAAATACTTTCTTCAAGTTTTATATTAAAATTTTCAAATAGTTTTTTATTTAATTCTCCTACATTAGTAGTTTTCTTTATTTTAATATAAATATCTTTATCAGAATAATTTGAGAACAAATTACTAACTGAAAACAATATAAAAATTACTATAAAAAATAGTTTTGAAAACTTAATCATTTGATTACTCGATAATTTTTGATAATTTAGAAATAATTTTATTTCATTTTTACAAATTTAAAAAAAATGGCTGAGAATACACAATACCTTGTAAGTGCTAGACGATTTAGACCAAAAGTATTTGATGAAGTGATTGGGCAAGCCCATATTTCCAGAACTTTAACAAATGCAATCAATGAAAATCGAATCCACCATGCTTACCTTTTTACAGGTCCGAGAGGAGTTGGTAAAACTACTTCTGCACGTATTTATGCAAGAGAAGTAATCAGAAAAGGACTTGAAGAAGCTGGTAAAGATATTGATGTTAGCAAATTAGAAGATTTGGACATAATCGAAATAGATGGTGCTTCTAATAATAGCGTAGAAGACATTAGAACTTTACGTGAAAATTCTAAATATCCGCCAAGCATTGGAAAATATAAAATCTATATAATAGATGAGGTTCACATGCTTTCCAAAAGTGCTTTCAATGCACTTCTGAAAACACTTGAAGAACCTCCTGCCCACTTACTTTTTGTGTTCGCTACTACCGAACCACACAAAGTTCCTGCTACAATTATTTCAAGGTGCCAGAGATTTGACTTCTTGAGAATGAGTATAGATAATATGGTTTCACAATTGAAAATGATTGCGGACAAAGATAATATTAAAATTGAAGATTCTGCATTATTAACTATTGCAAAAAAAGCTGATGGCTCGATGCGTGATTCTCAAAGTATATTCGACCAGGCAGTTGCTTTTTGTGGTAAAGATATAAAATACAAAGACCTTGCAAGTGCACTTAATTTAATTGATGAAGATTTTTATTTCAAAATAACCGACAATATGATTAACAAAGATATTGCTGGAATGTTTAATATTGCTAAATCAATTTCAGAAAGAGGTTATGATTTAAGAGAAACTGTGAATGGTTTAATCGAGCATTTTAGAAATATGATGGCTGTAAAAGCATCAAGTACAATTACTTTAGAAGCATCGGAAAATGCAAAAAATAAGTATAAAGAAACTATTCCTAAATTTCATAACTACGATTTAATTAGAATATTAAATTTACTTGTAGAATCAGACAAAAATATTAGAACATCTACTCAACCAAATATTGTATTTGAACTTTGTCTTGTTGCTTTAGCAAATATGGATTCTACAGAAGAATTAAGTAAAATTATATCTTATATTGAAAATGATTTGGAAACAATAAAAAAAAAAGCTCTGAATTAAAATCAAATGAAAAATCTAATTTAGTTATAAGTCCTAAACAAGAACAAGTAAATAATCCAAATGTTATTGCAGAAAGTGAAGTTAAAGAAAAAAGAGAAGTTTATACTCCAAAAATAAGCCCAAATGTTCCTTCTGAAATAAAGCAATCACCAACTCCTGTAATTGCAAAGGAAATTCATACTGAAGAGAAAGCAAAAGTCAATAATATTGATACAAACATAACACTTTCAGCCGATGAAATTAAAGCTAAATTTTCTAATTTTATCAATGAAGTTATTGAAATACATACGCCTTTGAGAATTTTAGCAAACTGTTCCGTTTCCTTTATGAACTCTTGTATTAATATTCATACGGATATGAATTTCGCACTTTCAGAATTAGAAAGAAATAAAGAAATATTATTAAGAGAAATTAGTAATTACATATCTCCAACTGTTAAATTAAATCTTATATTAGAAGATGATTTATCAAAATTTATCAATTGTATGGATTATCTTAATATTAAAGAAGAAAGAGAAGAATTTAAAGAAGATAAACCAATAACTAAAATTCAGTTTATGGATATTGATACTTCAAAAAGTAATGAAATTGAGAAATATTTGATTGAAGAACTTGGTGCTAAAAGAATATCATAAGCAAATTATATAAAATCCTTTTATTTTCTTAATTTTGCAAAAATATATAATAACTGATTAGAAATATGATACATTATAAAAGTAAAGAAGAAATTGAGTTAATGAGAGAGTCTGCACTCCTTGTTTCCAAAACTCTTGGAATGTTAGCCGAAATTATCGACGAAGGCGTAACTCCAAATTTATTAGATAAAAGAGCAGAAGAATTTATAAGAGACCACCAAGCCGACCCAGGATTTCTTGGGCTTTACGACTGCCCATCTACATTACTAATCTCAATTAATGAAGCAGTTGTTCATGGACTTCCAACTGATAAGCCATTACAAAATGGTGACATAGTTTCAATTGATTGTGGTGTAAGAAAAAATAAATTCTATGGTGATCATGCTTATACATTTCATATCGGCGAAATAACAGACGAAGAAAAACAACTTTTATCAGTAACTAAAAAATCTCTTTATTTAGGAATTGAGCAATGTATCGAAGGAAATAGAGTTGGAGATATTAGTTATGCAATTCAAAAATATACAGAATCTTTTAGTTATGGTGTTGTAAGAGAACTTTGCGGGCACGGGCTTGGTCGCAGAATGCATGAAGAGCCAAATGTTCCCAACTATGGCAAACCTCATCGTGGCAAAGTATTAAAAAATGGGTTAGTAATAGCAATCGAACCAATGATTAATATGGGTAGAAGAGAAATAGTTAAATTAGATGATGGTTGGACAATAGTTACTAAAGACCGCAAACCATCTGCACATTATGAACATAATGTTGCTATAGTTGATGGAAAACCCGACATACTTTCTACTTTCGATTATGTAGAAGATGCTCTCAAAAAACGTGGAATTTGGATTAGTTAATATGTATTAAGTTATGAAATAAGCAACAATAATTTAAAGTTTTGTTGTTTATTTTGTTTCTTTATTAATTTTAGAAATTAAAACTATGGGATACCTCGCTTATTTTTTCTCCATAATTTGAAATCTCAGAAGTAACTGTCCAATTTCCACTTGTACTAAAATCAACTTTCCCTTCATAATAACCTTTTCCAACAGAAATTAAATCTTCTTTAACTACTAAGCTATTTTCAATCCCAGTTTTAATTGGTGTAATTGCAATTTCAAAATTATTAAAAGGTGGATATTGAATATTACTCCATCTCTCATAAACAACTATTTTATAAACATTTAATCCAATTTTAGGATTATTAGGATACCTCGGTGTTACTAAACTTACAAAATACTCTTTCTCATTAAAAATAAATGATTGCAAGTTTGAATTCATTTCAACTTCAAATGGAACTTTTCTCTTATATCTAACTCCTTTATACTTAAATTCTAAATCAAAATACCAACTAACTCCTTCTGAAGATGGCATTACAAATACAATTGGGCATACATAAAAGCCTCTATTACCAGAAGCTTCTTCTCTTGGAGTTGAGTGTGGTAACTCATCTATATCAATAAAAACCATACTTTTTACCAATTCTACTTCTATAGACTTACCTTCTTTCTTAAAATTTAAAATAACATTATTATATCCTGTATAAAGATTTTCAGTATCAGACAATACCTCCACAGTAATACCTTGAATATTAACTTCAGTTATTTTATACAATTTTAATGAATCATCTGCATTATCATCGTCTTGACAAGATATTAAAAACAAGAACATAACAATTATTATATAGTTTAAATTTCTCATACTTTATCCATTTAATTTTTTCTTGATTTTTAATATGCAATTTAATAAATATTTATAAACTTAAAGTAAATTTTTCTTAATTTTGTGCATCTACTTTATTTTTTATGAAGTAAAGAAATAATTTTATAACAACAAAATATCAAAATTGACCGACAAAATAAAAATTTATACTGATGGCTCATGTCTTGGAAACCCCGGACAAGGTGGCTATGCCGCTGTATTAAAACACAATGGAAAAGAAAAAGAAATTTATGCTGGTTATAGACATACGACAAATAATAGAATGGAATTTCTTGCTGCTATAGAAGCACTTAAAACTATAAAGAAAAAGGATATTCAAATTGAACTTTATACAGACTCCAATTTATTAACCCAAACAATTGAAAAAGGTTGGCTTAAATCTTGGAAATCTCGTGGTTGGAAGAAAGCCGATAAAAAAGCACCTGAAAATTTAGATTTACTAAAACAACTTGACGAAGTTATTAAAGATTTAAAAGTTAAGTTTATTTGGATAAAAGCACATAATGGTCACTTAGAAAATGAAAGGTGCGACGAACTTGCTAAGATGGCAGCATATAGTCCAGAGTTTGTAGATGAAGAATATGAAAATATTAGTGGATTTATCCCAAAAGATACTGAAACAAAAATCAAAAAAGAAAGTAAAACTATTAAAGATAAAACTACTTTTGAATTATCAGGTAATAACTTAATAATTATTAAAGATAATCAAGAAATAGTTTTAACAAAAGCAGAAATCACAAAACTAACTAAACTCCTAAACAAATGATATTTCTACTATTCATATTTTCTTTTTTTACTCAATTTGATGGAATCAAAGAAAATTCCAAGAATGATGCTGAACTAATTATAAATATTGCTAAAACTCAGTTAGGAAAAGAATATGTCGGCGGGACTCTCGATACAGGTTTTATAGAAAACTGTGTCTTCAATTATGAAGGACTTGATTGCGTTACCTTTGTAGAAAACACTCTTGCTATTGCTAAATCCATTAAAAATAATGATACAACGGAAGAGAGTATAATCAAAAATATAGAAAACACTCGTTACAGAGATGGTAAATTAACAGATTATATTTCACGATTACACTACACAGGCGATTGGATAAATGATAATATAAGAAGAAATAATCTAAAAGACATCACTAAAGAAATTGGTGGGATTAAATTAAATCAAAATGTTAATTTTATGTCTTCCCACCCACAATATTACAAACAATTAAAAGACAACGAAACATTCCAAAAGCAAATAAAAGAAGTTGAATCTCAAATCAATAAACACGATTTATTTTATATCCCAAAAGATAAAGTGAACAAAAGTAAGTCTAAAATCCAAAGTGGAGATATTATTTGTATTACTACTAATATCAAAGGATTAGACTATAGTCATCTTGGTTTTGCTATTAGAGAAGGTGATAAATTAAAACTGATTCATGCGTCATCAACTAAAATGCAAGTTACAATTGAAAATGATTTACAAACTTACTTAATGTCAGTTAAAAATCACAAAGGAATCACGATTCTAAGACCTATTTTATAAAGGAATAAAATGAATATATTAATCTTACTATTTATGCTATTATCTACAAATGAAGTAATAATTGACTCAAAATTGACTTTAAAAGAAGCTACAAAAGGAACGAAAGCACCAAAAGAGGTGTTAGATTCAATAGTCTTACTCGACTTAGAATATTATTCATTTGATAATAAAGTACACAAAGGTCAAATATTGGTAAACAAAGCAGTTGAAGAAGATGTAAAATATATCTTTAATTTGATGTTAAAAAATAAAATGCAAATCAATAAAATGATTCCAATAGTAAAATATAATTGGGATGACGATAAATCAATGGAAGACAACAACACATCTGCTTTTAATTATCGCTTTGTAGCAAACACTACTCGATTGTCAAACCACGCCCTTGGTAGAGCTTTAGATATCAATCCACAGTTAAACCCAGTTTTCTATTCAGACGGTAAAATGTCCCCACCAAATGGCAAAAGAGACACAACAAAAGCATATACATTTACTGCTGACCACTTTGTTGTAAAAGAACTAAAAAAACGTGGCTGGAGATGGGGTGGCGACTGGACTTCACTCAAAGACTATCATCATTTTGATAAGTTGGATTGAGATTCAAAATCAACATAATGATCTATCTCTAACCAACCCTCTGTACTGTGTAATAAAAAATACTTTACTTTACCATTTTCTAAACTAACTGGAATAATTTTTAAACTATTTCCCATAGTATAAGGTAAAGATACATTTTCTGATCTAATATATTTGTTGTTTTTAAAATAGTTTCGAGTTATTTTTCTTATTGATTCTCTTACACTAAAACCATCTTTTTTTATTAGAGATGTAAATAAAACATAACTATTTTTATCTTCTAATAATTGTAATTCATAATTATAAATACTTTTTCTGTCAAATTCGAATTTCTTAAATTCAAATTCATAATCCCCAAATTTGAAAATAGAATCGTTTATATCCACTATTCTATTTTTTTCATATTTTACCTTGCTTTTAGTAATGTCATAATCAGAAATATCAATATCCTTAATGAATATGTCATAATCATTGCTAACGGAACTTCTTAAATTAGCACCTACTTCTCCTCTTAAATGTACTGAGTCACACATATTAAATTTGAAATTTAAACCTTTATCATTAAGATAAAATCCCTTAAATTCATTAGAATATTTAGCAAATGGTATCATTTCTAATAAAAATTCATCCTCTGTATTTTTCAAATAATCTAAATATAATTTCATCATATTCATTTTATTTATTTTTTGATTTTCCAAATTATAAAACAAAACACTTTTAAAAGTTTCGTCATAAAACACATAATAATTTTTAAATTTTATGAAATAATCAATATCTCTCAAATCTTTTAAACTATTATGTTTCTTAATATCAAATTTTTGTTTTTTACCATAAGTATATAAATACTCGGGAGCAAAAGATAAATCAATCTCATTATTCTTAATTTTTAACATAGTTGGAAAATTCATTACTCCATTTTTTGCCTATATAATATCAAATGTATCAATAATAATATGATTATCAAAGTAATCTTGAATTTCATAAATATTATTTAAACTATTACTAATTAGAACATAATTAATTTTATCCTTTAAACTAGGGTTCGACATATTAAATACCGTTATCTCATTTTGATTACAAGATATTAATTGAGTCTCATCTATAAAATAATAGTAACCATCAATCAAATCTTGTGCTTTTGTATTAAAGTTAAACAATAACATAAACACAAAACATATAGTTATTTTGTATTGTAATTTCATTCTATTCATATTAAGTTTATTATATGTTTTTAAATCTTTTAAACCTATAATTCAAAAATAATTAAATTTTTATTATTTCCAAGATTTATAAAGAAATTTTATATTTCAATATAAAATTAGTCAATTTGAATAATTTTTAATAAATTGCATACTTGTATTCCCAAATTATAGAAAAGTGAGTAGAAAAATGAAAATTTTAATACTAATATTACTGGTCTTCTCAATAAATTGCCTTTATTCGCAGTTTACTCAAACTGTTGTATCTATTTCAGGTGAAGTCTCAAATGAAATTGATAACACTCCGTTAAAGGGATGGGTTATTGTAACAGACTCTGAAGGAAAAATAGTAACTAAAAGCAGATCAAATGGGAAATATTTTATAACTGGATTAAAACCAGGTGAAGTTTATAATATAGAGGTTGATACAAAAGGATTTTTTAAAAATAATTTTGAATTAGCAGTTCCAAATACTGACAAATATAGTGAACTATCTAGAGATTTCGTAATGAAACCAATGGAAGTAGGTGCTAAAATTCCTCTATCAGTAATTCCATTTGACATTAGACATACAAAACTTAGAAATGGTGCAGATATATTTTTAGATGATTTTGTTGCTATTATGAGGTCAAATCCAAGAGCATCTTTCTCTATTGAAGTTTATCCTGAAAATCCTAATAATACAAATAATTTAGAATTTACTAATAAAAGAGCAGAAGAATTAAAAGCTTTTTTTGAAGAGAATAGAGTTCGCTCTGAAATTTTGATTAAAGCTAATTCTACTATTGATGCTAAAAACCCTCCTCCTTCTGGAAAACAAGCAAAAGGCAAGAGATATAAAGGTTCTATTTATTTAGTAGTTAATAAAATATAATGTACTTATTTTTTGATACAGAGACAACAGGACTTCCAAAAGATTGGAATGCTCCGATAAAAGATTTGAATAATTGGCCAAGAATTGTACAAATTGCTTGGGTTGAATATGACAAACATCGTAATTTAATCTCACAAGGCGATTATATTATCAAACCTGAAGGATATATTATTCCAGAAGAAGTTTCAAGGATTCATAAAATTTACCATAAAGATGCAATAGATAAGGGCTATCCAATAAAAAAAGTATTGAATGTATTCAACTCAATTATTGATAAGTCAGATTATATAATTGCACATAATATTAACTTTGACGATAAAGTATTAAGTGCCGAGTTTTTAAGAGAATATATTACAAGTTCTTTACCTGATAAAACTAAAATTTGTACAATGGAATCAACAGTTGATTACTTAAAAATACCAGGTCCTCGAGGGAACTATAAATTTCCGAGCTTAGCAGAGCTAAGTCGTTTCTTGTTTGGCGAAGCATTCAAAGATGCACACAATGCCTTAATAGATATTCAAAATACTGCAAAAATATATTGGGAGTTAGTTGACAGAAAAGTAATTGACATTCATAATCTTAATAAACCGATAGAAGTCGTTGAAGAAAGCGATACTTCAGATGGACTTACTCTTTTCTAAAATGACTAACAACACAAAACAAAGAATCACAATATTCGACCTTACTCGTTTGGTTGCAATGTTATTTATGGTTCAGGGTCATGTTGTTTATGCATTTTTAGATTTAGATTTCTCTAATATGCAAGATAGTTCAATTTGGTGGGTACTTTGGGCGTTTAATCGAGGTTTTACAGCTCCTGTTTTCTTAGTTGTTTCAGGTGCAGTACAAATTTTTGCAAACAAAAAGAATGAATTCGGAGAATTAAAACCAAAGTTATTTCAAAAAAGAATATTATTAGCTATATTCTTAATACTTATATCATATATAATGCATTTACCAGCTGATTTAAGTACATTATTTACTTTAGATACTTCTAAGTTAATTTCTTTTTATCAAGTTAATATACTTCAACTTATAGGTGTCTGTTTAATAATTGCTTTGTTTTTAATAAAATATACTAAAAATGATAATTTTTTATTATTTATTACTATGTTTTTAGCAGTATTTTTTGCAATTTTTGGTTTACAAATAGAACAAATGACTTTTATTAAAGACCTTCATCCTGCAATTAATTGCTATTTAACTTATGATTATCAATCATATTTTCCATTATTTCCAAATGCTTCATATTATTTTATTGGATTAAGTTTTGGTATAATTCTTAAAAATTATACTTCAAACTATAATTTATTTATTCAAAAGTATGGAATAATAATTTCATCTATTTTATTTTTAATATTCTATACATTTCATTCTTATGATTACTCTTTAATATCTTCAATATCAGGATTAAAAAATACAAGTCCTCTAATAGTTTTATTTAGAACATCAATTGTATTCCTTTATATCACAATATTAGCTCAATTTAATAATATATTTAATAAAAGTACAGTAATTCTAATGTTCGGTAAAAAAGCTCTCTTAGTATATATTTTACATTTATATTTTATATATAATTTCTTACGTTATAATCCAATGTTCAATGGTTATTTCAAATTAAATACTTTTGATTTACAATCAACAATCTGGATAGTTCTTTTAGTAATGCTATTAACATTTGGTTCAGTTTTTATAATTGATCTTTTGCTAAGAAAATACAAGCACGCAAAAAAGGTATTGTTTAGTTTAGTCTTGATTCTTATTATAAATAAACTTTTCTGGTTATTTTAAATAATTAAAATTATAATTCATTCTTATTTAATTAAATAATAAGATTATATTTAATAATATATTTCTCTCAAATCATATTTAGTAATTCACACTCAACTTTTAAATAAATGTATTTGGCGATTTATAAACTAACATTATAATAATGTATTAGTTTTTAAGATACCTAATAACTTCATTTACTATTCAATAAGGACGTTAAATATAACTATTCAAATAAATCATAACATACTTAATAATTAAACTAATGCTATTATGTTAAGTTTAGATAATATCATTACAAAGTAATTAATAGTAATTTGCTAATTAAATTAGTAGAAGAATAGTACTGCAATTGATTTATTATATATTATTTAAATATATAAAGTTGGATTAGGGAAGTATAATTTATAGATATCAAAGTAAAGTATAGACAAAAAAAAAGTCCATATCAAAAGATATGGACATTTTTACGAATATATTGGCGACGACCTACTCTCCCACACGGTCTCCCAAGCAGTACCATCGGCGCAGCAACACTTAACTTCTCTGTTCGGAATGGGAAGAGGTGTACCCGTTGCGCTAAAGCCACCAATAAATTAAATTTTTAGGTGAGGAAGCAAATATTTATTACCATCGAGACGTAAAGGTACCGAGAAAGAAGCGTAAAAGTTGTACTAGATAAGCCCTCGAAAAATTAGTACTCTTCAGCTGAACATATTACTATGCTTACACTTCGAGCCTATCAACCAAGTCATCTACTTGGATTCTTACTAGCTATGCTATGAGATATCTAATCTTGGGATAGGTTTCGTGCTTGAGATGCTTTCAGCACTTATCCTTTTCATGCGCTGCTACTCTGCAATGCCACTGGCGTGACAACAGATACACAGTAGGCATGATCATTCCGGTCCTCTCGTACTAAGAACGGGTTCCCTCAAATATCTTGCGCCCGCATCGGATAGGGACCGAACTGTCTCACGACGTTCTGAACCCAGCTCACGTACCGCTTTAATTGGCGAACAGCCAAACCCTTGGGACCTTCTTCAGCCCCAGGATGCGATGAGCCGACATCGAGGTGCCAAACCTTGCCGTCGATGTGAACTCTTGGGCAAGATCAGCCTGTTATCCCCGGAGTACCTTTTATCCGTTGAGCGACGACCCTTCCACTCGGAGTCGCCGGATCACTATAACCTACTTTCGTACCTGCTCGACTTGTATGTCTCGCAGTCAAGCCACCTTGTGCTATTACACTCTTCGCACGATTACCGACCGTGCTGAGGTGACCTTTGTGGGCCTCCGTTACAATTTAGGAGGCGACCGCCCCAGTCAAACTACCCGCCTAACACTGTCCTCGCGGATCCACTCCGCCGAGTTAGAATTCAAATACAACAAGAGTGGTATTTCACCGATGACTCCCCAGAACCCGCAAGCCCTGGATCAAAGTCTCCCACCTATCCTACGCATGTTGTACCCGAACCCAATATTAAGTTATAGTAAAGGTTCACGGGGTCTTTCCGTCCTTGTGCGGGTAACCGGCGTCTTCACCGGTACCACAATTTCACCGAGCTCATGGTTGAGACAGTGCCCAGATCGTTACACCATTCGTGCAGGTCGGAACTTACCCGACAAGGAATTTCGCTACCTTAGGACCGTTATAGTTACGGCCGCCGTTTACTGGGGCTTCAATTCAGAGCTTCGCTTGCGCTAACCCCTCCTTTTAACCTTCCAGCACCGGGCAGGTGTCACTCCCTATACATCCACTTAACGTGTTAGCAGAGAGCTGTGTTTTTGTTAAACAGTCGCCTGGGCCTTTTCACTGCGGCCAGCCGAAGCTGGCACCCCTTCTCCCGAAGTTACGGGGTTAATATGCCGAGTTCCTTAACCATGACTCACTCGCGCGCCTTAGAATACTCATCCCATCTACCTGTGTCGGTTTACGGTACGGTCACCTATAATCGCTTTTCTCGGCAAGCTACAACACTATGGAGATAGCCAGTAACTCCATAATACCTTTCGCTTGCGTCACTTTAATTATATAGGTGGTTCAGGAATATTTTAATTGTGCCTGATTCCCATCGACTACGCCTTTCGGCCTCATCTTAGGGGCCGACTAACCCTGAGTTGACGAACAGAGCTCTAGGAAACCTTAGATTTTCGGCGTTAAAGATTCTCACTTTAATTATCGTTACTTATGCCAACATTTGCTCTTCTATCCGCTCCAGCATAACTCACGTTACACCTTCTGCGCAAATAGAATGCTCCCCTACCGCTCTTACGAGCCCGAAGCTTCGGCGGATATCTTAGTCCCGAGCATTATCGGCGCTGTGTCGCTCGACCAGTGAGCTATTACGCACTCTTTAAATGAGTGGCTGCTTCTAAGCCAACATCCTGGCTGTCTCAGCAACACAACCTCCTTTATCTGTTAGATATCACTTGGGGGCCTTAGCTGGCGATCTGGGTTGTTTCCCTCTCGGCCACGCGACTTATCTCACGCAGCCTGACTCTTAAAAAACATATATCCGGAATTCGAAGTTTATCTGGGTTCGGTACAGTGGTGACCGCCCTAGCCCAATCAGAGCCCTACCTCCGGTATACTATTTTAAGGCTGTACCTAAATACATTTCGGGGAGTACGAGCTATAACCGAGTTTGATTAGCCTTTCACCCCTATCCACAGCTCATCCAAACATTTTTCAACATGAACTGGTTCGAACCTCCACTTAGTGTTACCTAAGCTTCATTCTGGCCATGGATAGATCACCCGGTTTCGCGTCTGCCCCAGCAAACTAAACGCCCTATTCAGACTTGGTTTCCCTACGGCTGCGAATCATAGATTCTTAACCTTGCTTGCTAGGAGCAACTCGTTGGCTCATTAAGCAAAAGGCACGCAGTCACATCGTAAAGATGCTCCTACCGTTTGTAGGCATACGGTTTCAGGTTCTATTTCACTCCCTTCTTAAGGGTTCTTTTCACCTTTCCCTCACGGTACTGGTTCACTATCGGTCACTGACGAGTATTTAGCCTTACCCAGTGGTCTGGGCAGATTCATGCAAAATTACACTTGTTTCGCACTACTCAGGAACACCCTATCGCTTATCAACATTTCGCTTACAGGACTATCACCCTCTACGGTTAATCTTTCCAGATTATTCAACTATGTATCAATTAAAATGTTGGGGTCCTACAACCCCGATGCACAAGTGCATCGGTTTGGGCTAATCCCTTTTCGCTCGCCGCTACTCTGGGAATCGAATTCTCTTTCTTTTCCTCCGGGTACTGAGATGTTTCACTTCCCCGGGTTCGCCTCCTTTCGGATAACTAAACATTACTTTAGTTGGGTTGCCCCATTCAGGAATCTTCGGGTCGTAGCTTAATTCCAGCTCACCGAAGCTTTTCGCAGGTAATCGCGCCTTTCATCGCCTGTCAGTGCCAAGGCATCCACCATATGCCCTTAATATCTTATCTAAACTTTAACGCTTACTTTCTCGAGTTTATTCTTTACGACTCGATGATAATATAAATACATGCTTCCACATAAACAACTTAAAGTTGTCTCACCTAATAAATATATGAACTATATAAAAAACTGTGGACCTAAGCGGGATCGAACCGCTAACCTCTGCCTTGCAAGGGCAGCGCTCTCCCAATTGAGCTATAGGCCCTGTACGCTAATTTGATTAGAGCAATTCGCCCTAATATTGTGGGCCTGAGATGACTTGAACATCCGACCTCACGCTTATCAGGCGTGCGCTCTAACCAGCTGAGCTACAGGCCCTGAAAATAAACACATAAAAATAGAGAAATGTAGGTCAAAAAGCAAAGAGAATTGATTTACTCTAGAAAGGAGGTGATCCAGCCGCACCTTCCGATACGGCTACCTTGTTACGACTTAGCCCCAGTTACCAAATTTGCCTTAACGATATTAAAATACCGCTTCGGGCACCTCCGGCTTCCATGGCTTGACGGGCGGTGTGTACAAGGCCCGGGAACGTATTCACCGTAGCATTCTGATCTACGATTACTAGCGATTCCAACTTCATGAAGTCGAGTTGCAGACTTCAATCCGAACTGAGATATACTTTATGGATTTCCTCCGCATCACTGCTTCGCCCATTGTATATACCATTGTATTACGTGTGTAGCCCCAGACGTAAGGGCCATGATGACTTGACGTCGTCCCCGCCTTCCTCTCCACTTGCGTGGGCAGTCTCTTTAGAGTTCCCAGCATTACCTGATGGCAACTAAAGATAGGGGTTGCGCTCGTTGCGGGACTTAACCCAACACCTCACGGCACGAGCTGACGACAGCCATGCAGCACCTCTGCATGTGTCCGAAGAAAATGAGCTTTCACCCATCGTCACATGCACTTCAAGCCTGGGTAAGGTTCTTCGCGTTGCATCGAATTAAACCACAT
>JAUIIX010000094.1 GCA_030431515.1 bacterium | reverse complement strand
ATAATCAAATATGTTGAAACAATTGATCGTAATGTCATAATCATACTTATCACCAAATATATTTTTAGTATTGTAATTAAGTCTTACATCAACAATATTTGAATGATTTCTAACATTGGCATCGTTTATCTCAAGTGCTAACAATTCATCAATTCTTTCAATTCTACTATAATATCTATAATCTATTTCTAATCTTAAATCTTTGTATTGATAGAACAATTTATTCTGTGATACAAACTTAGCTCTATATTTTAGAATTTCACCATAATTTGAACTCGACAAATCAATAGGGTCTAAAACTGTAGCTGACAAATCAAAACCAAAATCACCAAAAAATGCTTTAACACTTGTTTCAATACCTCTAATTCTTGCCTCAGAAACATTCTGGAATTGAATAGAAGTATTTCCGCCTTCACTAAAACTTGCTTCAATCAAGTTCTGCATATTATTTTGAAAAAAAGCAAAATCAACTAAGAATGGAATTCCAAATACTTTATTTTCGTGAGTATAAGCAAGTTCTGCAGACCAACTTGTTTCCGGAGTTAGATCAAAATTCTCAATAACTTGAAATCCTTGAAATCTAATTTGTGAAAATCTTTCAGCAATTTGTGGAGCCCTAAATCCTCTTCCACCTGATAATTTAAGAGTATTATGTTCATCAAATTGAAAGTTATTTCCAATCTTAGGAGAAAACTGAACTTCTGAAGTAATATCTTTTATATCTTCATAATCAATTCTACCACCCAGAGTTAATATCCACTTAACACCATTACCAAATAAATTAAGCACTTGATTTCTTTCGTATTGTGAGTAAGCAGAATATATAAATTGCTTTCTGTCAGAATATACAGCCGAATTTACATCATTTAATAAAAGATTCACACCATAAGTTAAATTATTGCTTTTGTTTAAAATACTATTAAACTGAACTTCATTATTATATGAATTTGCTCTTGATTGCCTGTACTCTTCATTATCTTTTGGGTAATTATTATAATATTCAGTTAAATATAATCCACTTTTGATATTCATTATAGTAGAATTAGTCAATATATTCTCATAGCCAAGCATAAAAGCATACTTGTCTGAATTTACTTTAATACTTCTATCAACATCTGCTGGGGGAATAGTAGCAGAATCTAAACTATTCCAAAAAGCCCAATCATCATTTTCAGCTATACTAATATTACTAATAAATCTTAACTTTTGATAATCATTAATCTTATAATCTAATTTAACTAAACTATTAATAATACTTTTTTTATCATAATCTCTCCACGAATTTCTATCAATAAATCCAGTATTAATTAAAACTCCTAAGTCATTAATTCTCTTCATAATAGTAAAATCAAATCCACTATCAAAACTCAATTCATCTTGATAAACCCAAGAATCATATTTTGGCTTAGTATAAAAGCCAGAATAAATCCTAAAGTTTATTAACTTATCATCGTAATTATCTTCTGTAATAAGATTTATAACACCACCAATGGCACTTGTTCCATATAAAGCTGAACCAGCACCTTTCACTACTTCAATAGATTTAGTATTAAACAAAGGTAAAGCATCAAACTTAATATCTCCATTATCTCCAGATAGAATTGGAAAGCCATCTATCAACATAGAAACTCTTGACCCAACTCCATAACTAAAGCCAGAAGAGCCCCTAATGCTAATATTATCACGGTTTACTTGCACACCAGGTACATATTGTAAGGCAACATCAACACTATTCATCTGTCGAATTTTTAAATCTTGCGAACTAATCAATGAAACTGAGATAGGTACATCTTGGATAGATTCTACTTTCTTATTAGCAGATACAACTATATTATCAGATTGAAAATTATTTTGTTCGAGTTGAATTTCTAAAAAATTATTAGAATACTTAACTATCTTAGTCTTATATGCAGTAGCAGAAACACTTAATAATATGTTATCTAAATCTAACTTATTATTATCTTTAAATATTATCTTAAAAACACCTTCTTTATCAGCAATAGCACCGAAATTAGTTCCTTTAATTTGTACAATAGCACCAGGTAAAACTAATTCTTTTCCATCTTCAATACTAAAAACTCTACCTTCAATATCCTTAGAAGATAAATTTAAAGCAAATATTAAAAATAAACTAAATACCAAAAGGTTGCGGCGGCAAATTATCAAAATCAACCTCTATATTTATATTGTTTACACTTTCTCCAACTTCAACTTTTATCCAACTGGGAATTGTTTTATCACCCGTAATCGAATATACTCCAACCACTTGTTGCTTAAATATATCAGTACTTGATTGTAAAGCAACGACTATATATTTCAACTCAACAGGTGGGTCATCAATTTTTATTTCCCAACTTGTAGTATCAACTCTCAATGGCAATGAATTAAAATCCACATATACATTTCCACTCAAAACTTCATCTTGAAAACTCTCAGGCTTATCATTTTTAAATGCACCAACTCTAATAGCAACCACTGAATCAGGCCACGTATCAGCACCACCTTTATAAGTTATTGTACCTCTAATATAAGATTCTGGAATATACTCAGGCACTTCCAAACCTTCTTGGCAAGAAAATATTAAAGCACTTAGTAATATATATCCAATTAATAATTTCATTTTAATTTATTATTTTGCAATTATTACAAATTCAGTTCTTCTATTTTTAGATTGATTTTCTTCAGTATCATTCGGAGCAACTGGTCTATTCATACCAAAACCTCTCCATCTCAATCTACGTTCTTCAATCCCTCTACTTACTAAACCATCATAAACTGCTTTCGCCCTCATATTAGATAAATTTAAGTTATACTCTTGAGTACCTCTATTATCTGTATGTCCTTGCACTTCTAATCTCAAATTAGGTATTACCATCATCGCATCAGTTATTTCATCAAGTATATACATTGATTCTGGTAAAATTTCTGCTTTATCAAACTCAAATCTAATTGGTCTTTCAAAAATATCACTCAGATCCGACCAAGGTGTAATATCACCAGTATTATACTCAGCTTCAGCTATCATCACAGAATCACGCTTTGGAATATCTAATGTAGAAAATACTTTATGATAACCCCAATACTTAGGTGGCTTGTAAGAAATTAAATAGTAGTTTCTCAAACTATTATAAATATCTCTAAATACAGCAATTAACTCTTCTTTTGAATAAGCTTTATATGATCTACCACCAGTATGTTTTGTCAAATTCTCCAAATTCTCATCAATCGAATATCCAAAAGCAATTGTAAAAATATTGACATTTAACTCTTGAGCCAACTCAATTACTTCATTTATTTCAGATTTTGAATAATTATCATCGCCATCTGAAAAAAGCACCAAAATTCGAGGTGTAGTAGAGTCCGTATCTTCAAACAATTTTAATGACTTATATGCTGCATCAAAAAAACCAGAAAATAACCCCATATTCTGTTTCGCTTTAGACTTATAAATATCAATAATATTCTGCATATTACTTGAAAAAGGAACTTTAACATCAAATTTATCATTAAATGAATTAATTCCTATTCTGTCATTTGGGTACTTCAATGAAACAAAGACTTCAGTTCCTTCAATAATTATATCAATCATTTGCGAAATAGAACCACTGTAATCAATAGTTAACTGAATATTGAATGCAATCGAATCACCAATACCATATTCTCTAACATTAAATTCCTTAATATTAGTATCTCTAACATTATAAACCTTGCCAATTCTTTCATCAATTAACTTAAAATACTCTATATCACTCGTTCTATATGGATAAGCCATTTGAGTAACAAAATTACCTAAAGAATCATAAGGTCTTCCATACAACTTAATACTATCAGGATACATAGAATAATCGATTCTAAAAATATCATAAATCAATTTATTGACATCAATAGAATCAATTGGTTTAGTATCTACTATATAGATTTCCTTGACCGTAGTATCAGCACTATAAGTTTCTTTTTGAAAATCAAATCCCGATTTAGGAACATGAGAAGACTTACAAGAAAAAACTAAGAAGATAATTGCAAAAAATAATATCCTTTTCAAACTAACCTATTATATAATTTATAATTTAAGAGACATAGCCATTCCATCACCCATAGTAACAAGAGTAGTGAAAAATCTTTCATCACTCGCCACTTTTTCATTATATCGCTTCAAAGCGTTAACATTCTTCGGTTCAGAATCTGGGTCATCTTGAGCTATCATACCAAAAGCTAAAGCATTATCAGCACAAATAATTCCACCTTTTCTCAACAAAGGAGCAGTATAATCAAAATACTTATGATACGCCCTTTTATCTGCATCAATAAATACAAAATCTAATTCATAATCTGGCTTAAATTCCTTTACGAAATTTTGAGCATCTTGGTTCACAACCTCAATAATATCACTTAGTCCAGCTTTTTCGGCTTGTTCCTTAATAAACTCTGCATTTCTCGGATTCAACTCAACAGCAATCAACTTCCCATCTTTTGGTAAAGCCCTTGCCATCACAATAGCAGAATAACCAGCCAGCGAGCCAATTTCAAGTACATATTTAGCATTAATAGATTTTAGATAAAACTGCAAAAACTTTCCTTGTTCTGGCGAAATACAAATCTCAGGAATCCCTGCAGCAGTCGCATCTCTTTTCAAATCAAGTAAAAACTCATCTTCCGCAGAAAAATTCTTCAAAAGATAATTAAAAATTTCATTAGTTATTTCAGTAGGTCTCGAAGACATAAACAATTCCTCAATAAATTAATTACAAAATTACAAATAAATTAAAAAAGAAATTAATTTACAAAAGATTAAATTCTTAACAATTTGGGAAAGCTTCCATTTTTGAGATAATTATTTTTCCTTTAGCCGTCATACTGAAATTTCTCCCTGTCATTCAGAGCGAAGCGAAGAATCCACTGCCTGCTTTTCCTATCATTCAGAGAAAAGAGAGTGTCATTCTGAACGAAGTGAAGAATCTCACAAACATTATCAACATTATTCGTATTAATTTTCACCCCAAATACCTTTCATAAAACTCCTAACACCTTTTCAAAACGTTCCTTCGCCTTTTCAAAACGTTCCTTCGCCTTTTCAAAACGTTCCTTCGCCCTTTCAAAACGTTCCTTCGCCTTTTCAAAATGTTCCTTCGCTAGCGAATAAACATTTTTGAATAATCCAAACATTATTTTTAAAAAAAATAGTCATTCTGAACGAAGTAATATATCCATATAAAATGTAGGGGAAATTCACGAATTTCCCGAATGTCATTTAAAAAATCCCCAACATCATTCTGAAAACCCCGTCTGTCATTCTGAACGAAGTTATTGTCATTCAGAGCGAAGCGAAGAATCCATAAATAACTTCAACAAGGGGTTGCAACCCCTTGTTAATATCAAACTATACAATACAACAAATCAAAACTTACACGAATCAAGAAAAAACGTCGTTGGAAACGACAATTTGTTAACATATTTTCAACAACTGCATATTATATTTGCAATTATAAAAGATTATAATTATTTTTGTAAGAAAATAAATAAATAAAAAGAGAAAGTTATGAGTGAAGAAAAAGATAGTAGTATTAAAAAAGATTATAAAATATCAAAAGAAGATGATTTTAATCCATCTAAAGGATATTTAGCTTTACCGTTTGATCATGATCAATTTAAAGAATTTTTAAAAGGTTTATTAGGTACACCACAAACAATTCAAAAAAAAATCAAAGGAACTTTTGAAATTTATTTAAGTGATTTACAGAATATACATTATTTAATTAATCAAAGAGTAACTCAACAAAATAAAGGAAGTTTGATTCAACTAAAAACACAAATATATTATTCTGATGAATCATCTGTAATATTAAGTACTTTTGATGAGTTATTATCTTATAATGAAATTAAACCTGTAATATCAGAAGCTGTCAAAATGACTTGGAGCTATTTAATTCAATTTAATGATAAAAATGTCCCAGAAAAACAAGAGATTCAAATACTAATTATATCAACCCCTCAAAGTAATATAATTGAAGATGATGACATCCCAACATATTTGCCTATACATGGTCAAATTGGAATTGAAATTAAACATACTGCCAGAAGTTGGGGATCTGATATAGAATCTTTAATTACAAATAATTTAAAAAATTATTTGAAAAGTACAAAAAAAATTGATAAATTTAGAAATAAATGGAGTATTCAAATTGGTGTAATTATTGGTTTCCTATTTTTATTAATATCTATAATTGGCTTATATATCAATACTTCTACAAATGTAGAAAATGAATTAAAAAAAGTAGAAAACTTTTTATCAAAAAATATTAATTTGAATGATAAGTTGGATTATATGCTTACATTTATTATAAATTATAATCAAAATTTAATTTTTTTAAATAGCGCTAGTTTTATTATAATTAGTATTGTGTTTTCAATTATAATTACAATATGGGTTTCTACACTAGCTGAAAATATTCCAAAGAGTTTTTTGATATTAACAAAAAAAGCTAAAGAAAATCATGAAGAACAAATTAAAAAAAGTGAAAGAAAAGCTGTTAAATTTTGGTTTTCATTAATATTTCCTATTATTTGTGGTATAATTAGTAATTACATTTATGCACTTTTAAATGCAAGTAATTAAAAATTTATATACTTATTAAAAGAATTTAGTGTTTAAATTAAAAAAATTAAGACTTATTTTAAAGATATAATTTGAATAATTGTTGTTAATGTTGAAGATTCGTTTTCTTTTCTCTGTAAATATTCTTCTTTTCGGAGTAAATATCATTTGAGACGGCGGAAAGAGTATTCGAGAGGGTTTTGGGCTTGTAAAGTGCTATGATAGACGTAGAAAATGCTTGGGAGATTCTTCACTTCGTTCAGAATGACAGAGAAAGCAGTCGGTGGATTCTACGCTCCGCTCTGAATGACGAGGAGAAATTTCAGAATGAAGGACAATTGCTTTGGAAAATGATTCAATTTAAACTATTCCTCACATTCAAGTGCCTTTACAAGATTTTAACAAAAATATGATTTAAAAAATAATATCCTTAATTTGCAATTTTTATAATTAAAATATGAAAATTATGTCTAAAGATATTCAATTAACAGGTTTAGGAAATGCATTAATTGATTTACAATTAATGGTTAAAGATGAAGATTTAACAAATTTAAAGTTTGAAAAGGGGACGATGACTTTAGTTGACTTTGAAAAGCAAAAAGAAATTATCAATACTTTTGCTATTAAAGATCATCATAAAATGAGCGGTGGTTCTGCGGCGAATACAATTATTTCTTTTGCAAATTTAGGTGGTAAAGCAGCATATAAATCTCATCTTGGCAATGATGAACTTGGAGAATTTTATGCGAATGAATTTGAAGAATTAGGAATAATTCTCAATGCAGCAAAAATTGATAATGATTTGACTGGAACAAGCTTTGTTCTTATTACTCCAGACTCCGAACGTACTATGATAACTGCATTAGGTGCAAATACTAAGCATAGTACAGAACACATCGATGAAGATATTATCAAAAGAAGCGAGTGGATTTACATAGAGGGTTATAAATTAACTGACCCAAAATCAGCTGAAGCAGTTTTTCTTACTGTCGAACTTGCGAAAAAACATAATACAAAAATCGCTATGTCAGTTTCAGATAAATTTATAGTTGATTTTTTCCGTGAACCATTGGATGAATTAATTCAAAGTTCAGACTTAGTATTTTGTAATGAATTAGAAGGAAAAACATTAACTGGAAAAGACAAAACTCTTGAAAGTTTTGAGAAATTAATTGAAATTGTTCCAAATGTTGCATTCACTTTAGGTGATAAAGGTTCTTTGTTGTATTGGGAAGGTCAAAAAATGCACATTCCGTCATATCCAGCGAAATTAATTGATACAACAGGGGCAGGTGATATGTTTGCAGGTGGTTTTTTATTTGGAATTATCACTTCTAATAATCCAATGTATGCAGGACACTTAGCATCAATGGCTTCAGCAAACATTGTTAGCCAGCTTGGAGCAAGAATGAAAGACGATATTAAAGTATTAAAATCTGAAATTGACAATAAAGAGAAGTTAGGAGAATTGAAAGAGTACTTTAAAACATTTTCCGAGTAATATTAACAATCTATCATATAGTTTTACGTTTATACCTAAAACTTATTAGGAATCCCATGAAAGAAATAACTAAATATTTAATATTATTAGTATTATTAACTTATAATCTATCAGCTGTATCTTCACATTTAAAAATTAATGGAAGTGCTACTAATTTAACCCCAAAAGCTGGAGAAGAGTTTTCAAT
>JAUIIX010000015.1 GCA_030431515.1 bacterium | reverse complement strand
TATCATAATGAACAAGGTGAAGAATCAATATATTTAGATATTTGGAATCACAAAGGACAAGATTATTGCATTAGGTTTGGGAATTTAGAAAATAATAGTAAAGTATTCTCTGAGTTAGTATGCACTAATAGCGATTTAAGAGATTATTATGTTGTGAACAATGGAAATTCACGATTTTTATTTAGAGTCAAAACTACTTTTAGTAATTTTAATTATGGAAAAAGAATATTCGTAGAGGTAGAAAGAATATCTGGTGATGGCGATCCTTTATTAGAAATTAGCTCTGGAAATGGAAAAGTATTTGCATGGAATTGTGGGCTAGGAGGTGCTATTTCAGGTGTTTTTACCAATTTACGAAGAAGTGATTTAGTGGATGGAACTAATAATTATCAAATAGGTGAAATAGGTGGTAATGCAGATTCAGTAATTACAGTTGCTGCATATACTTCGAGTAGATATTTTCGTAATTATATGAATTACCAAGTTGATAGCGAATATATAACTTATGATCTTGCACCTTTTTCTTCATTAGGGCCAACGCCAAATGAAAAACTAAAGCCAGAAATAAGTGCTCCAGGTCACATGATAACTTCTGCCTTAAATCCAGGTGATAGAACATATATAGAAGCATCAACCACAGAAAATGGGGTTGCAGATTTTGGATCTTATAATAATATTCAGCATTATATCGGAACTATGTCGGGCACCTCAATGTCCTCACCTTTTGTGACAGGTGTAATAGCTCTGATGCTTACAGTAAACCCTTACCTCGGACCGAAAGATATAGTTGATATACTTCAAGCAACAGCTATTAACGATGGATACACAGGCGATATAAGGGCTAATGGGTCTAATAGGTGGGGATATGGAAAAGTTAATATTTATCCAGCAGTTGCTTTAGCAAAAGAACGATTAGGCGATTATAATATTAATCCAATATTCAAATATTATCCAAATCCTGTAGCTAATAATTTGAACCTTGAATTTCAAGAGAATGCCTTAGAAGTTATAAATATTAGGGTATTAGATGGAGCAGGAAAAATTCATCTGGATAATTATACAATAGACCCTCAATTACCAATTTCACAGATTCCTTTTAAAAGCTTAGCACCTGGTTTTTACATTGTAGAGATGAAATCAGGTAGCTTTCAAAAATCAATAAATATAATAAAAGGGATAGATTAATATATAGGAATTAATAAAATAATTTTATTGAATTTCCGTCTTAGACTTTAAGTTTTTTAAACAAATAAAGATTGGAATTTGATATGTTAAAAAAAGTTATTTTTATCAAAGCAATTCTAACTATTTCAATATTATTCATAAATCACGGAGAATCTATGGCTTTCGAATTACCTAAACTACCTTATTCTTATGATGCTTTAGAGCCACATTTTGACGCTCGCACAATGGAAATCCATTATTCAAAACATCATAATGGTTATACTAATAATTTGAATAACGCTATTGCTGGAACTGATTTAGAAGGTAAGTCAATTGAAGACTTAATGAAAGTAGCAGGATCAAATGCTGCAGTTAGGAATAATGGTGGTGGTTACTATAACCATTCATTATTTTGGACTATTTTATCACCTAAAGGTGGTGGTGAACCAAGTGGTGAATTAGCTACAAAAATTAATGATTCTTTTGGTTCTTTTGCTGCATTTAAAGAAGAGTTTTCTAAAGCTGCTGCAACAAGATTTGGTTCTGGTTGGGCTTGGCTTATTGTAAAAGATGGCAAGTTAGTAGTAACATCATCACCTAATCAAGACAATCCATTAATGGATATAGCTGAAGTAAAAGGTATGCCAATATTAGGATTAGATGTTTGGGAACACGCTTACTATTTGAATTATCAAAATAGAAGACCTGATTATATAGCTGCATTTTGGAATTTAGTAAATTGGGAAGAAGTAACAAGAAGATACAATGCTGCTAAATAATATCTAATATTATAATTTTATTAAAAAAGTCCAACTATTAATAGTTGGACTTTTTTTATGTTTATATACTAAGATTATTTATTAAATTGCATAAAATCAATATACAAAAACGATTATTTATAATAAGAAAATGCAAACATTACAAATAACAATTATAGTTTTTCTATTCAGCTCCCTTCAATTACAATCAGAATTAAGTAAAACACTCCAAGGTCAAGCTAAGATTGATTCTTTACTTAAAGAACTTCCAAAAATGAAAGAAGATACGAATGGGGTAATTCTACTTAAATCCTTATCCTATAATTATTCAGATATTAATCCAGATTTTGGTATTAAATATGGAAAACAATCTTTAGATCTTGCTAATAAAATAAATTGGGATTTTGGTAAGGTAAAGAGTTATAATTCATTAGGAATTAATTATAAAGCTAAATCAAATTATCCTAAAGCTCTTGATAATTATTTTAAAGGTCTTAAAATTGCAGAAAAATTAAAATTGAAATCAAGTCAAGCAGGATTTTTAGGAAACATAGGAGTAATATATCACCATAAATCAGACAATACTAAGTCTATCGAGTATTTTCAAAAAGCACTTAAGATTAATGAGGAATTAGGAGATACTATAAAAGTAGCAAATGATCTTTTAGGTTTAGGTAGTGTTTATGGATTCATATCAGACTATCCAAAATCAATAGATTATTTTATTAAAGCATTAGAAATTTATAAAGAAATAGATAATAAAGATGGTATTGCACTTTGCCTTGGAAATATTGGAAATATTTACTCTTTTCAATCAGATTATCCAAAAGCTCTAGAATATTATTTTGAAGTATTAGAATATTATAAAGATAGTAAAAATAAATCAGGGGAAGCTCGAATTCTTGGAAATATAGGATATTCTTATCTATTAATGTCTCAAGATAAAGCAATTAATAATAGTGAAAACAAATTTCAACTGAAATTAGATAAAGAAGTTAATTTAAATAAATCTATTAGATATAGTATATTGGCTTTAGATCTTTTTAAAGAAACTGGTGACAAATTTTCAATTTCAAATTCTAAGAAAAACCTGTCAGAAGCCTATCAATTGAAAGGTGACTACAAAAAAGCTTTTGAAACTTATAATGAATATAAAACTCTTAAAGATTCAATTTTCTCTTCCGAAAATAATACGAAAATTGCTAATCTTGAGGCAAAACGAGAGAGTGAGTTAAAAGAAAAAGAAATAGTAATTTTGAAGAAAGATAAAGAAAATGAGAAACTACAAAGATATGCAATGTTTGGTGGTATTGCAGGTCTTGGTATTATTATTGGATTAATATTAATCCAACGTCGTAAATCTGAAAAGTTACTTTTAAATGTTTTACCTGCAAAAATAGCAAAAAGATTAAAAGCAAAAGAGCATCCAATCGCTGATCTTTTTGATAATGCAAGTATAATTTTTATAGATTTAGTTAGTTTCACTAAAATGTCTTCAAATGCCAACCCTAAAGAAATTGTTGCTTTATTGAATGATATTTTTACTTTGTTTGACAAACTTGCTGATAAGCATGGTCTTGAGAAAATAAAAACTATCGGTGATGCCTATATGGCAGTTGCTGGTATTCCAGAAATCCAAGCTGACCATAGCAAACGAGCAGCTCAAATGGCTCTTGACATTAAGAAAGAGATGAAAGACTTCAAAACAAGCGACGGGACTGAGATAAAATTCAGGATTGGTATTGATTGTGGAGCAGTAGTAGCAGGTGTTATCGGTGAGAAGAAATTTATTTATGACTTATGGTCTGATGCAGTAAACACAGCCAGCCGAATGGAAAGCACTGGAGAGTCGGGACAAATTCAAATCACAGAAAATTTCAAAACTGAACTTGAAAAATTTGAAGGAAATTGGAATTTTACTTTTAGAGGCGAATTTGAAATCAAAGGCAAGGGATTAATGAAAACTTATTATTTGGGAAATTAAAATGAAAATATTACTAATAATTATAACTTTTGTACTTACATTAAATACAACTAATGCTCAACTTCAAGGACAAGCAAAAATTGATTCTTTATTAAAAGAATTGCCAAAAATTAAAGAGGATACAAATGGGGTTAATTTTCTTAAAGAATTATCTTTTGAATATCACTTTATCAATCCTGACAAAGGAATTGATTATGGTTTGAAAGGATTAAAACTTTCTTTAGAACTTGGATGGGAAATTGGTAAAGCTAAGTGTTATAACTCACTTGGATCTAATTATGATGGAGGTAAATTAGACTACCTCAAAGCACTTGAGTATTATCTTAAAGCATTAAAAATTAATGAAAAACTTGGAAATAAAAGAGGAATTGCAAATAATCTCGGAAATATTGGGAATCAATATGCAAGTCAATCCAACTACCCCAAAGCACTTGAGTATTATCTTAAAGCATTGAAAATTAATGAAGAACTTGTAAATAAAAGAGGAATTGCACTTGCTCTCGGAAATATTGGGCTAATTTACTCAAAACTATCTAACTACCCCAAAGCACTTGAGTATTATCTTAAAGCATTAAAAATTAATGAAAAACTTGGAAATAAAAGAGGAATTGCAAACATTCTTGGATATATAGGACATATTTATCAAAATCAATCAGACTACTCCAAAGCACTCGAGTATTATCTTAAAGCATTAAAAATTAATGAAAAACTTGGAAATAAAAGAGGAATTGCACCTGCTCTCGGAAGTATTGGTAATGTTTATTATTCCCTATCTGATTACTCTAATTGCCTTATGTATTTTCAAAAAGCATTAGAAATCTTTGAAGAATTAGGAGATAAATATAGAATTGCAATAGGACTCGGAAATGTTGGAGAATTGCATTTTGCTTTAGCACAAGATTCAATTATAAAAAATAGTGAGAATAAGATGGAATTGCTATTAAATAAAGAAGTAAATCTCATTAAAGCAATTGAAAATAGCAAAAGAGCAATTGATTTATCAAGTGAAATTGGAGAATTACATCAACAATCTTATTTTCTCAATAACCTCTCGGAAGCCTATCAATTAAAAGGTGACTACAAAAAAGCTTTTGAAACTTATAAAGAATATAAATCACTAAATGACTCAATATTCTCTTCAGAAAACAATACAAAAATCGCAAATCTTGAAGCTAAACGTGAAAATGAATTAAAAGAAAAAGAAATTGTAATTCTCAAAAAAGAAAAAGAAAATCAGAAACTACAAAGATATGCAATGTTTGGTGGTATTGCAGGTCTTGGTATTATTATTGGATTAATATTAATCCAACGTCGTAAATCTGAAAAGTTACTTTTAAATGTTTTACCAGCTAAGATAGCAAAAAGATTAAAAGCAAAAGAGCATCCAATTGCAGATCATTTTGATAATGCAAGTATAATCTTTATTGACTTAGTTGGCTTTACTAAAATGTCCTCAAATGCAAATCCAAAAGAAATTGTTGCTTTGTTAAATGATATTTTTACATTATTTGACAAACTCGCTGATAAACATGGACTTGAGAAAATCAAAACTATTGGTGATGCATATATGGCAGTTGCTGGTATTCCAGAGATTCAAACAGACCACGCAAAACGAACTGCTCTAATGGCTCTTGACATTAAATCCGAAATGAAAGACTTTAAAACAAGTGACGGAACAGAAATTCATTTCAGAATAGGAATAGATTGCGGAGCAGTAGTTGCCGGTGTAATCGGTGAAAAGAAATTCATATATGATCTTTGGTCTGACGCAGTAAACATAGCCAGCCGAATGGAAAGCACAGGTGAGTCTGGACAAATCCAAATCACAGAAAACTTCAAATCCGAACTTGAAAAATTTGAAGGAAACTGGAATTTCACCCTGCGTGGTGAATTTGAAATAAAAGGCAAAGGTCTTATGAAAACTTACTTTTTAGATTGATTTATAAATAAATCATGAGTATTTTAGTCGTATTTAAGATTATTTTTATATTTTTGTAATAATATCTTATCAAAAAAGATTAAAAATTTTGTAACTAAAATGACATTGATGTGTTTATACATTAAGGATAGCTTTATTTAACAATTAACAAGGGGTATCATGAAAATTTATTTACTACTTTTCTCAATTTTTACTTTTTCCTTATTTTCAAATCAAGAAGTATTATTTATCAAAAATGAAGGTCAGGTAAAATCTGATATTTTGTACTATGCTCAATATGATGGTTTAAATATTTTTCTGAAAGAGGATGGATTTTATTATGACTTCTATGAAGAAGTTAATAGAAATGATAAATCTGTTACAAAAAAAGGTCATGTGGTTAAATTAGATTTTGAGAAATCAAAATTTACAACTTTAAAAAGTAAAGATAATTCTACAAAGTATAATTATATAAAAGGTAATGATAAAACTAAATGGTTTAAAAATGTCGAAACTACTAAAGAAATAGTTTTAAATAATATTTATGACAATATTGATTTAAGGGTATATTTTGATAAAAATATGCCACGATATGATATAATTCTGAATCCGAATGCAGATCCGTCACAAATTAAATTTAATTTTAATTCTGCTTTTAATTCAATAGTCGAAGATAATAAAATTAAAACATTTATCAATATTGGTGAATTTGAAAGTTCAGATTTATTTGCTTATCAAATAGTTAATAATGAGAAGCAAAAAATAGAATGTTCTTTTCAAGAATCAAATGATGGTATGATAGAATTTAAAATAGGTGAATATGATAAATCTAAAAAATTAGTAATTGACCCAATTGTTTACTCTTCATTACTAAACTGGTTTGGTGATGATTATATTAAATCAATAGCAACTATTGATGATTACAATTACTATGTTGCAGGAGTTACTACGTCACCAGATTTTCCAACAACTACAGGTGTTTATCAGAAAGAATTTGGATTGGAAGAAGATATTTTTATTGCTAAATTTTATAAGAAAGGAACTGAAAATATATTAAAAACAGCTACATTTTTTGGTGGATCAGATAAAGACATTTTATCAAATATAATCTACAAAAATAATAAATTATATTTTGGTGGTAGTACATTGTCAAGCGATTTTCCTAATAAAAATTTTGCTAATAATACTTACAAAGGAAATCAAGATGGTTTTGTTGCGGTTTTAAATGACAGTTTAAATAAATTAGATTATGCATACTTCGTAGGTGGAAGTGAAGTTGATGGAATAAATGATATTGCAATAAGTAATGGAAAAGTTTTCTTTGGAGGATATACTAATTCCCTAGATTTGAATACAGTAAGTGCCTTTCAAAATGTACTAAAGGGTAGATATGACTGTATGTTTGGTGCATCAAGACCAAATGGTTCATCTTTTGAGTTTCTAACTTATTTAGGTGGTTCTATGGACGACAAAGTAAATGGAATAGATGTTGACGACTTAGAATACATTTATTGGATAGCAACTACAGAGTCAGGAGATTTTATAACTTACCCAAGAGGTGGCTGGGGAGATAGAAATAAAGCTTATGATACTGATTTTAATGGTGGAACAGATATGATGATAGGTAGATTTTCTGAAGGTGCTGGACTTCTTCAACTTTGTACTTATTTTGGCGGTTTTAATAATGACTATGGTGTAGATGTTGTAGCAAATTCAGGTAAGAATTATTATTTTTTAGGATATAGTGAAAAAGAAGAAACTCAGACAATAGAAACAAAAGAAGGGCTTATACAAAAACAAAATGCAGGTGAAATTGATATACTTTTTGGTAGGATGTCAGACGTAATAGCAGTAAAATTCGGACTTTCAAACTTCTTTGAAACTCAAGATGTTGAAATATCAACTTTTATAGGTGGAAAAAACAATGATATACCACTAAGTTTAGCTAAAAGTCCTAATGGACAATCATTCTTTATTACAGGAACTACAAATTCTACTAATTTTCCGCAAATAAATAATGAAGTAAAGACACCGAGACTTGAAGGCAAATATGACGGACTGTTGTGTGAAGTAAATATCTTTGGTTCAAAGATTTCTTATTCTTCATTTATTGGTGGATCTGAAGATGATAAAGTAAATGCCGCTGCATATTTCCCTAATGGTAATTTTATTTATGGTGGTGAAACTACTTCTGATGATTTTTATAGTAAAGGATTGAATTCTAATATAGAAAGAAATAATTTAGATGCTTTTATTGGGATGTCAAATAATGGTCAGTTCAACATGAATTCACCTAATGGAGGGAATAGTTATTGTCCATCTATTCCAATTACAGCGGTATGGTCATATACTGATTTCCCAGAAGGAGATGGGTTTAATATCTATTTAATCAATAATAAATTAAATACTAAAGAATTGATTGGTGAAAAAATAAAGAATAAAGTTTATAGTTGGATTGTTCCTAACTCGGTAATTCCTGATTCTTCCTATAAAATATTAATAGAACATCCTAATGGCTTTTATGCTACTTCTCAAAATAATTTTATTATTAATCAAACTCCAAAAATTGAAGAGTTTAAATTGGATAAAAGTAAATATTGTGTTGGGGATTCTGTTAGGTTGACTGCAAAAGTTAAAGATGTTTACAATGCAAAATATAATTGGAAATTTAACAATAAAGATTTGTATACTACTGATACTAATAATATTATAATTAAAAACTTACAACCCAATAATTCAGGAAAATATTCTTTGTCTTTAAAGGGAGAATGTGATCCTAATGCAATTAGCGAAGATATTAATATAGATGTTGCTCCACTTACTTCTATTGATAGCAAAACAGATGATCTTGAATTACTTAAAGGGGAGAAATTAGAATTAATATTAAATGCTATAGGTGGAGATTTAACTTATCAATGGAAGTTAAATAATAATAATCTTTCTGGTCAAACTAAATCAACTTTAACTATTGCTGTTGCTGATTTTGCAGATGAAGGTAACTACACTTGTGAAGTAAATGGACGTTGTGGTGAAAGTGTTACTTCTGACCCAATTAATGTAACAATTACTTCAACTAAATCCGTTTCTAATTCTCAATTACTTGATACTTTTTATTATGATGGTAATAACATAAATACTGAATTAAAAGTTAATTATAGTGGTTTGGCTATTACTCAAATTATTGATTTAAGTGGTAAAGAAGTATATTCTGATAATATTTACTTATCACAAGGAACTAATAAATTAGAGATTCCAGCAGATTTTGAAAATGGAACTTATTTATTTTCTGTAATTGTAAATCATAAAGTTATTTCTTATAAATTTGCTATTATTAAGTAAAAATAATTAAATCGTAGTGAACGCAAATTTGCGTTCACTATTTTATTTCAGATTAATATTTTGCATAGCTCTAAATGATAACATTCATCTTCTTTAACCAGGCAAAATCTTTAATTCTGATTTTATTTCTGATAAACAATAAAATAACTATATAGTATAACAAACCTTCGGAAGGTTAAGGCTTCTAAAATAATTCACCCTTTTCCGTGATGTTTTCCTAAAAATTGTGTCTATGTGTATATATATATACTATTTGCAAAATCTAAAAAATACTATTAGTATTAAAATAATATTTTCCATAAATTTACCTTTTATTACTTGCAAATTGTATAAATATCTGTTTATTTCTGTTATTTAAGAAAAATATTCTTATTTATTATTAAATAAATTTGGAATTTTCATAAAAATTTATAAATTTTGCTTATTAAAAATTAATATTTAAGATAAAATTGTCTGTAATCTTTTTACTAATAATTGTAAGTGTTCTATTAGCAGGGTCTTTCCTTGTTGTTTTCTGGTTTGCCCTAAAGAAAGACCAGTTTGACGATATGACTACACCTGCAATGAGAATACTTTTAGATGATGATGAAAAAACTAATAAAAATAATTTAAAGGAGACTGCTTATGAGCGAAACGAATGATAACGTTCAAGCAAAGCCCGTTGGTTTAGATACATTCTCGTATGATAACCAAATTGTAAAACTATTCACAATTGCTACAGTAACCTGGGGTGCAGTTGGGATGTTAGTCGGGGTAATTATAGCATTTCAAATATATTTACCTGACTTAAATTTTGATATACCCTGGTTAACATTTTCCAGATTACGTCCATTACACACTAATGCAGTTATTTTTGCATTTGTAGGGAATGGTATATTTATGGGTGTATATTACTCCTTGCAAAGACTACTAAAAACAAGAATGTGGTCTGATATGTTTAGCAAACTCCATTTTTGGGGTTGGCAAAGTATTATCGTAAGTGCTGCCATTACTTTACCTTTGGGATATACTCAAAGTAAGGAATATGCAGAATTAGAATGGCCAATAGATATTGCAATTGCAGTTGTATGGGTTATTTTTGGAATAAATATGTTCCGTACTATAATGGCTCGTCGTGAAAGACACATGTATGTTGCTATTTGGTTCTATATTGCTTCTTGGATTACAGTTGCAGTGCTTCATATTTTTAATTCAATTGAAGTACCAGTAAGCTTTCTTCAATCATACCCTGTTTATGCTGGGGTACAAGATGCACTTATCCAATGGTGGTATGGACATAATGCAGTAGCATTTTTCCTAACTACTCCATATCTTGGGTTAATGTATTATTTTATGCCTAAAGCAGCAAATAGACCAGTTTACTCATATAAGTTATCAATTATTCACTTTTGGTCATTGATATTTATTTATATTTGGGCTGGACCTCACCATTTACTTTATACATCATTACCAGATTGGGCACAATCGATTGGGATGGTATTCTCATTAATGTTAATTGCTCCATCTTGGGGTGGTATGTTAAATGGATTACTTACACTTAGAGGTGCATTCGATAGAGTTCGTGAGGATCCTATTTTAAAATTTATGGTAGTAGCAGTAACGGCTTATGGTATGGCAACATTCGAAGGACCGATGCTTTCTATCAAATCATTAAACGCAATTACTCACTATACTGATTGGACAATAGCCCACGTACACGTTGGTGCTTTAGGATGGAATGGATTTTTAACTTTTGGTATTTTATATTATTTAGTACCTAAAATGTGGCGAACTACTCTTTATTCAAAAAAGCTTGCTACAACTCACTTTTGGATTGGTATGATAGGGATTATATTATATGCAATTCCAATGTACTGGGCTGGTATTACACAAAGTTTGATGTGGAAGCAGTTCACAGCTGATGGGCAATTATTATACCCTAACTTTTTAGAAACTGTAACTCAAATTGTACCTTTATATGCATTACGTGCTATTGGTGGAACTCTATTTTTAACTGGTGCTTTAATAATGGTTTATAATTTAATTAAAACTGCAAAGCAAGGTAAATTTGATAAAGATGAAGAACATCAAGCACCACCATTACCTAAAAAGTTTGTACCTGAAAAAGGTGAAGGTAAACTAAGATTTTTAGAAAGACAACCAATAACAATGCATATTGGAGTATTAGTATTGATTATGATTGGTGGATTAGTTGAAGTAATTCCACTTTACACAATCAACTCAAATGTTCCTACAATATCTTCTGTAAAACCATATACACCACTTGAATTAGAAGGTAGAGATATTTATGTTCGAGAAGGTTGCTATGTATGTCACTCTCAAATGATTAGACCATTTAGAGCAGAAACAGAAAGATATGGAGAGTATTCTAAATCAGGTGAATTTGTTTATGATAGACCATTTCAATGGGGTTCAAAAAGACTTGGACCAGATTTACATAGAATTGGTGGTAAATATCCAGATGCTTGGCACTATGAACACATGAAAGACCCAACTTCAATGTCACCAGGATCTATTATGCCTCGTTATGGTTGGATGATAGAAGATGACTTAGATGTTAGTTCATTAGAAAGAAAAATCGAAGTAATGACATCGCTTGGAGTACCATATCCAGAGGGATACGAAAAACATGCTCTTAATGATTTAATGAAACAAGCAGAACAAATTGCTGCTAATCTAAAATCAGCTGGAATTGATGTTGACAAGAAAAAAGAAATCATTGCGATGATAGCTTACCTACAAAGAATGGGTACAGATATCAAAGGTGATCCTAAATCAACTGCTAATCAATTTGAATAAGGAGAAAAATAATGTTTAAAAATATATTAAACTCAGCTAACGAAAGTAATTTATTACCTTTAATAGCATTAGTAGTATTCTTTTTATTCTTTTCATTTATTATTTGGAATACTTACAAGATGAAAAAAGAAGTTGCTGACTCTATGAGTAATATACCTTTAGAAGAAAATAATAATTTAGGGGAGGTCTAAAAATGGCTGGAGTAGAAGATAAACTGTTAGATCATAATTATGATGGTATTGAGGAATTTGACAATCCTCTTCCTCAATGGTGGGTAATGCTATTTATATTATGTACTTTATTTGGGGTAGTATATATGTTTTACTACCATGTAGCTGAAATTGGAGATTTACAGCTTCAAGAATATGCTAATGAATTTATTCAAGATGAAAACGCACCTAAATCAGAAACGCCAAAAGAAGAATTTACTAAAGGTGAGATGTTTGCACCTATGAGTGATGATAAAGCTATGTTAGAAAAAGGTGAAAAAGTCTATCAAGTTAACTGTGCTTCTTGTCACGCAAAAGATGGTGGTGGAGGAATTGGACCTAATCTTACTGATGACAATTGGATGCACGGAGGAAGTATGACAGACATAGTTTGGACAATAGTAGATGGAGTTCCAGAAAAAGGGATGATTGCATGGAGATCTATCCTATCAAAACAAGATGTAATAGCAGTATCAAATTACATTAGAAGTTTAAAAGGGACAAGTCCAGCTGCACCAAAAGACCCGCAAGGAGATCTTTGGGATGGAACAGAAAAACTCCCTACAGATGCTAACTAATTTTTCTTATCTCAATTTAATACTAAGCCCGAACAATAGTTTGGGCTTTTTTTATACATATACTCCTTTAAACTCTTTCATATTAATAAATCAGAATTAGGATTTGTCCAAATGAACGAAGCTCTTAAAATTGAATGTGAGAAGTAGTTTTTAACTAATAAAATTTTTATTTGTATTTTTGTAATAATGAAGAATTAATAATAGGATAAGTGATGAGAAAAATAGATACTGAAATAATAATAAATGCAAGTGCAGAAAAAGTTTGGCAAGTACTATCTAACTTTGAAGAACATCAAAATTGGAATCCTTTTATTAAATCTATAAAATGTAATGGCAATGTTGGAGATAGTTTAACAGTTACCCTGTGTCCTCCTGGTGGAAATGCTATGACTTTTAAACCTACACTACTTAAATTTGATGAAAATAAAGAATTGAGATGGAAAGGGAAAGTCGGGATCAAAGGAATTTTTGATGGTGAACATTATTTTATTATTGAAAAAATAAGCGACTCTCAAACTAAATTTATTCATGGTGAAATATTTAGTGGAATCTTAGTTGGATTTATGAAAGGTATTCTCGATAAATCTGAATTAGGATTTGCCCTAATGAACGAAGCTCTTAAAGTTGAATGTGAGAGGTAGTTTTTATTAATTTAGTGAAATTTAATTCAATTAGTAAATCTTAAAACTAACAAATAAAAATATTTTATATTCGTCGATAAAATTAAGATTAAATATTTTGGTAAGATAATATGACTGTAGCAATTTTAGATTCAAAAAAGCAAAGAGACATTGATATGTTGTCAGAATTTGCTAAAAAGAATAATATTAAAGTTAAATTTATAGATAATGAATACTTTGAAAATTTTTCTCTAAAAGAAGAATCATTAATTTATAGGGCTGAAGAAGCTGAAATGAATTTAGCAAATGGTGATGTAAAAAAAGGGAATATTACAGATTTATTAATTGATATTCACAACCACGATAATGTTTATTAATTTAAAGTATTTTAACCTATCAATCATTAAAATAAATAATTACTATTCAGAATTAGGATTCACTCAAATGAACGAAGCTCTGAAAACTGAGTATGAAAAGTAGTTTTTTAAATAATAAAATTTTTATTTGTATTTTTGTAGTTTATAGTTAGATATTTTATAATTATTATATAGGTATTTCTATATCTTGTTAGTAGAACAAAACATATCGCGTTTAAATCATTTATTGAAATTATACAATATTTCAGCAGATGAACTTGTTTTATATATTAGTGAAGGACTTAAAACACCTTTAACTAATAGAGATATATTGTCCTCTGAAATAAAAGTAAATACTTTAAAAAGGATAGATAAATTTTTTAAAAAAGGTTTAAATTACTACTTAGATCCCAAAGCTCCAATTGAAACTAATGAATCAAGTATTTTTTTTAGAAAGAATAAATTTAATGCTGATCTTAATATAGGTGCAAAGAAAATTGTAAACCAATTTGAAGAGTTAAAAATATCTTTATCTGCTATTTCAAAATTATCAGATATTAAAATTGAAAGAGAATTACCTATTTATTCAATAAATCAAAATCCTAAAGTTGTAGCATTAGAATTAAGAGAAAAACTTTATCCAGTTTTTGATAATGATTTAAGAGAGTTTTTGAAAAATTCTATTTCTAAATTAGCAGCTTTTAATATTTTAGTTTTTGAATTTGTAGAAACATGGAATAAAAAAGAAAGAGCAAATATTGATGGATTTTATCTAAACCCAAATGTTATTGTATTAAAACGACATCAAAATTCATTTAGAAGAGAGATATTTACACTTGCTCACGAATTAGGACATTATCTTTTAAATGAAGAAGAGATTGAACAATTAGAATTAAGTAATTTTTCTAATAATAATTTAACTTCAGTTGAAAGGTGGTGCAATGATTTTGCTTACCATTTTCTTGTAGGTGAATTAGATGTTGAAATTGAAAAAATTAATTCAGCTAATTCAATAAATGATTATTATTATGAAAAAATTAATTTTATTTCAAACCAAACTCATATTAGTAAAATAGCATTATATACACGATTGCTTTATTTAAATAAAATTTCACAAAAAGATTATAATTTAATTAAAGCTGATTTTGAAGAAAAATTTCAAAAAATGCAAGAAAATAAACTAAAGCAAAAAGAATCAGATAAATTAATGGGTATTAAACGAGGAGGTTCAGTCCCAAAACCTATCAACTCACCTTTACTTATTTCAACTTTACAAACAGCCTACTATGAAGGAGTTTTAAGCGAATTTGAATTTTGTAAATCACTAAACATCCAATCAGATAAATTAAGTGGGTATTTAATATGAAAGTAATTATTGATACAAATTCACTACTTTCATTAGTTAGATATTATATCAAAATAGATTCTAAAAATATTCTTTCTAAATATATAAAATCAAAATTAGAATCTGGAGAATTATTAATCATTGATAAAGTATATGATGAATGTAAATATGTTTCAAAAGGTGATATTTTATCAACTCTAAATTACTTAAACGATAATTATTTTCTAAAGTCTATAAATTTTCCTATAAAAACTGATAATTTATTAGCTCCAGCTCCTAATAAATTATTAAGACAAATTGATAATCAATTTGTAAATTCAGTAGTACTGAAGCAAAAGAAAATTTCAGAAATCGAGTATGAAATACAAAAAAATATATTTATGAATGGAGCTGATATTAAGCAAATTATTTTAGCTCTTAATTACAAAAGAGATAATATTGATGTTATTATTGTAACTGAAGAATCAGAAATTAGTAATGATAATAAATTATTTAAAAAAATTCCTTCTATGTGTAAAGAGTTAAACATTAAAACAATGACTTTACCTGAATTATTAGTAAGTTTTAATGATTTGCGAATTGAGTTTACTAATTTATAATTTAATATAATTATTTTAATTCCTCATCACCCTCTGGCTTTCCACTTTGAATTGTTCTTTTTTGAGAATATGCCAAGGTTTCCAAAATCTAATGTGAACATACCATCTCGGTTGTTGTCATTATAATAAAAGTTGTCGATACAAAGAATAATACTAATCATGATTAATGGATCGATGTGACTTTCAACTTCCATTGTAAATATATCTCCTTCAAACCAAGTGAAGTGATTTTTAGAGGCACTTGCTATTTGAGTTCCATTTTTAAAGACTGATATTTTTAATCCAGCATGTCGAGTTATTAAATAAGTATCGCTATTAATTTTTGCCTCATATTCCATTGCAAAAATACGTTTAGTATTTATTTCAAACGGGAGTAGATAATAAAGATTAATAGAATACTTTAGTTTAAACCAATCAAATCCTTGGTTAATAACTCCAACCCTATTATCACTTAAATCAAGTACCTGTAACTCAGACAAAAATAGCTTGAGTAAAGTAGATTTTACTTTATACTTTAAATTTCCATCAATAAATACTTCGTATTTATCTCCAATTGCTAATTTTTGTTGTCTAACTTCTATGTTCATTTTTAAAAAAAGTGCTTACAATTTTTCATAAGCACTGTGCTATTTATTTAAATTTTAATTTACTATAAAGTTAATTAATTTATCTTTCACAAATATTACTTTTCTTATTTGTTTGCCTTCCATATACTTTTGAATGTTAGGGTTGGCTTTTGCAATTTCAACTGCTTCATCTTGTGATAAACCAGCTTTTACATCAATTTTAGCTCGTATTTTACTTAATACTTGAACTACCATTTCAATGTTTTGCTTTTTGGTTTTCTCTATATCGTAAGAGGGAAATTCCTCAATTGCTATTGTATTTTTATGACCTAACATAGCCCATAATTCTTCAGCTATGTGAGGTGCAAATGGTGATAAACAAAGCAAGAATTTTTCCATTGCTTCTTTTGGCTTAGGACTTTGATTATACAAGTCATTAACAAATATCATCATCTGTGAAATTGCAGTATTGAAACTCAAATTTTCTATATCTTCGCCTACTTTTTTGATAGTATTATGTAAGATATAATTTTGGTCGTCATTTATTTCTACATCTTGAATTTCTGGATTTATGATATAATTTCCTTCACTTTCCTCTTTTGTGAACATTCTCCAAACTCTATCTAAAAATCTTTTTACACCTTCTATTCCATTTGTATTCCAAGGCTTAGATTGTTCGAGTGGTCCGAGAAACATTTCATAAAGTCGAAGAGCATCAGCTCCATAATCTCGAATTACATCATCTGGATTGACAACATTTTTCAAAGATTTAGACATTTTAGCAACTATTTCTTCCAGTTCTTCCCCATTTTCAATATTAAAGAATTTTCCATCTTTTTCTTCAACTTTATCATTTGGAATAAGCACATTATTTTTAGTTTTGTAACTTAATCCCATAATCAAACCTTGATGGAATAATTTATGAAATGGTTCTTTTGAATTCACTAAACCGTAATCAAATAATACTTTATGCCAAAAACGAGCATATAGCAAATGGAGAACTGCGTGTTCTGCACCACCTACATATAGGTCAACTCCATTATCACCCATCCAATATTTATCAAGCTCTTTATCAACAAAATTTGTATCATTATGTGGGTCGATATATCGCAAATAATACCAGCAAGAGCCAGACCATTGAGGCATAGTATTAGTTTCGATTTTTCCAGTTTTTCCAGTTTTTGGGTCTTTATAATTTATCCATGCATCAACATTTGCAAGAGGACTTTCGCCTGTTCCAGCTGGTTGAAAATTATCAACTTCTGGCAATCTAAGAGGTAATTCGTCCAATTCCATTGCACGTTTTGTTCCATCTTCAAAGTAAATAATCGGAATTGGCTCACCCCAATATCTTTGACGTGAAAACAGCCAATCTCTTAATCTAAAGTTAATTTTTCTTTCGCCAATTTTATTACTTTCAAGAAAATCAATCACTTTACTTTTTGCATCTTTTGTACTAAGTCCATTAATATCAAGATTGTTGCTTGACGAATTTACAGCAACACCGTGTTCAGCAAAGGCCTCTTTTTCTATATCTAAGTCTTTATTATCAGTAGGGGCAACAACTTGTATGATTTTCAATTCAAGAGATTTTGCAAATTCATGGTCTCTTTCATCATGACCAGGAACAGCCATAATTGCACCAGTTCCATATCCAGCAAGCACATAATCCGCAATTAAAATCGGAATTTTCTCGTCGTTTAATGGATTAATTGCATAAGCACCAGTGAAAACACCAGACTTATTTTTATTCAATTCACTACGTTCCAAATCAGATTTGACAGATGCTAACTGCTGATATTTCTCAACTCTATCTTTATGATTTTTAATTGTTATTTTACTAACTAATTCATGTTCAGGAGCTAAAACCATATAGGTAGCACCAAAAATAGTATCTGGGCGAGTAGTGAAAACTCTAATGCTTTCATCATGTCCATCTACTTTGAAATCAACTTCTGCTCCTTCCGAACGACCAATCCAATGTTTCTGCATTTCCATAGTTGATTGTGGCCAATCTACTTGCTCCAAATCATCAAGCAAACGCTGAGCATATTTTGTGATTTTTAACATCCACTGTCTCATTGGCTTACGCTCTACAGTGTAGCCCTTTTCTTTCCATTCGTCCACTTCTTCATTTGCCAGAACAGTACCTAATTCTTCACACCAATTCACAGGAATATTAGAAATATAAGCAAGACGATTATCATCTTTAAATTTTTCGATTTCAGCGGCATCAGTAAACTCGCTTGGTATTTCTAACTCATTAATATGTCTTGCTTTTTGAGTGCTTTCATCATACCAAGAATTATAAATCAACAGAAACATCCACTGCGTCCACTTGTAATAATTGGGGTCAGTAGTGTTTATCATTCTATCCCAATCATAACCAAGTCCAATCATTTTCAGTTGTCGGCAGAAATTCTCGATGTTATTTTTTGTGGCAATTTCAGGGTGAATTCCAGTCTGCATTGAGTATCTTTCAGTTGGTAAACCAAATGCATCAAAGCCCATAGGATGAAGTACATTAAAGCCCTTCATTCTTTTGTAGCGTTTGATAATATCAGTAGCAGTGTAACCCTCAGGGTGTCCGATATGTAGTCCAGCACCAGAAGGATAAGGAAACATATCTAAAATATAATATTTTTCTTTAGAAGTATCATTTGTAGTTTTAAAAGTTTTGTTATCTTCCCAAAACTCTTGCCATTTCTTTTCAATATCTGTGAAGTTGTAAGTCATAATTTTATTTTAATATAAAAATCAAAGTACAAATTTACGAAAAATAAATCTTATATGCTCTTTAGATTTTCAGTTACAGATATTTAAGAAATTTAGAATAATTTTTTATTAAATTATAACTTAGGATTTTAAAAATGTTATTTACAAATCTTTAAAGAGCGTTTTCAAACATCGTATATAATGATGCCTATCTTATTGTAATAAATATAAGGATAATATGAATTTGAAACTGAAGGTTACAGAGCACAAAAAAAAAGACCACAATTGCTTGTGGTCTTTCTTTTTTATAGATTTGAGGTAAGAAAATTATTTCGTCATTGCCATTTTGATTGAATTTTCGAAGTCTTGGTATGAACGCATTCCTACGATTTTCTCTACTATCTCACCTTTTTTACTTACGATATATGTAGTAGGAATTGAAGATGCTCCACCAAATGCATCAGCCAATTTACCAGTTGATTCGTGGTAAACAGGGTAATTAAACTTGCTTGAATTAATAAATGATGTTAATTTCTCATTAGCATCATCGCCTCTATCTAAGCCAATTCCTATAAATACAACATTACTTCCTTTTTCTTTCAAAGCTTTGTTTAACTTAATAATATCAGGAATTTCTTTTCTACAAGGAGGACACCAAGTTGCCCAAAAGTTTACAAAAACTACTTTACCTTTAGTCATTTCAGAGAAAGACATATCCTTCCCATCTTGTTTCCACATAAAATCAGGAGCTTTTTTACCTTTGCCTGCCATTACTTCAGTAACTGTAGGAACAGTCATTTTATCAGAACCAACTTCAGCTACTGCTTCATCATCAAGTATCAAAAAAGATGCAAATACTACTGATAATATTAAAACTGTGCTATACATTATTTTTTTCGGATTCATTATTTTCCTTATTAAAATTTTATTTATAAAAATCACTACAATTATAAGACGAAAAAAATATCATTCTGTTGCATCAATACTTGTATTTGCAACTAATATTTCTTCTTCTTCAGATTTTTTCATTGCTAATTTAATCTTATTATTAGATTTAACGTATTTGTAAATCGAGAAGAAAAATCCTAAAGCAATCAATATAGTTCCAAACCAAACTAATAAAATTAATGGTTTACTTGATGCTTCGAGAGTAAATATCTCATAAGGTCTTTCCATTACTCCGCCAATTTGTCTGAAGGCATATACAGCTTTAGATTCACCAAGGTTTTCCTTATCTACATCTAATTGCATAAATCCAACATCAAATCCAGCTTCTGCAAATGTCTTCCAAACAGGAATATTAAAACCAGATTCTTGGTCGATAAGAGTGTATAAAGTATCTTCAATTACAAAATCTTTACCACTTATTCTAACATAAGAACCAAATTTGATTTGCGAGCCAGAAAAAGATTCTGGTCCTGGCATTATAAATTTCAATAATTGTAAACTGTAATTTGTATCTATAGTTACATTAGTTTTCATATTTTTACTTACTACTATTGGCGGATGCTTATACTTAGTTTCAATAGAATAAGGTGAAAAATATAAATCTTTACTTGCATAAGTATGAATACCTGGCTCAAAGAAAGGAGCTTCACGTTTATTAAAATCACTCCAATAAACTATAGGGTGAACATAAAAACTTTCATCGCCTTTAGTAATTTTAAAGTTATATCGATACTTTTCTCTATCTTGCCAATGTCTTTCAATTTGCTCTTTATCTTCAAACTTTATAGTATAATCTAAGAATTTAGCTTCTTGACCTTGCTCTAATCTAATTTGTTCTTTTACTTCGTATGCACCACTAAATAAAGCTCCAAGTATCAATAAACCAATACCTACGTGAGCAACATAAGCTCCTACTAATGAAGGGCTTTTAGAGATAGTTTTAGCTACAAAACTAAAATTAATAAATAATGAGAAAAAAGCTGCAAAAACTAAAAGCATGTCTTGAGCTTTATTAATACCTAAAAATGAAGATACTATAGCTGCAAATACACCAAATATTAAAGCAGGAAAAGTCTTTTTAAGTAAAGTATTAGTATCGTTTCGTTTCCAATTAAAATATAATATTGATGAGTTCAAAAATAATAATACAATTGCTAATGGTAAATTAAATTGATCATACATTTGAGGTTCGATAACAGATTTTTCCATACCTAATAGTGGTAATAAAATCGGCCAACTTGTACCTAATAAAACAATAAATGCAATCAATAAAATAATTACTGAACCAATTGACAAGCCAAATTCCTTAGAGTTCATCTTAAATGATGACTTCGGATTAGGCATATCTCTTAATCTCATAAATAAACCAACTGTTGACAAGACAATAAAAGTAAGCATCATTATCAATAGTAAGTTATAAACTGTCTGACCTGGAGAAACAAATGAGTGAACTGAAGAATCTCCCAAAACCCCACTACGAGTCAAGAAAGTAGCATAAAGTACAGCTACAAATGCAAAAATTGCTAAGAATATATTAGTCTTTAATAAACCACCTGTCTTTTTAGAAACAAGCATAGTATGAACTAAGGCAACAGCAATTAACCAAGGGATTAATGAAGAGTTTTCTACTGGATCCCATGCCCAAAAACCACCCCAGCCCAATGTTTCATAAGCCCAAAAACCACCAAGCATAATACCGAATCCTAAGATACCAGTAGCAAATAATAGCCAAGGCATAGATACATTCATCCAATTTCTATAATCTCGTTTAGCCAAGGCAGCCATTGCAAATGCAAACGGTACCGACATAGCAGAATAACCAGCAAATAGAATTGGTGGGTGAATAGTTATCCAATAGTTTTGGAGTATTGGGTTAAGTCCTCGACCATTTTCAGGCAAGTGACCAACAGGTATATTAGGAAAAGACTCCCAAACATACTCAAAAGGACTTTTTAATGCTAATATAACTGTAATAAATACAAGTATTAAAGAGTAGAAACCCATTACATAATTTTCATAATCATACTTCTGCACATAAGGCATTAGGAAATAACCAATTAGAGTTAGTAATAAACCCCAAAGCAAGAAAGAACCTTCTTGACCAGCATAGAATGTGGCAGTCAATAGGTTATGCGGCAATTCTTTAGAAGAATATTCCCAGATATATGTATATTGGAAATTATGCGATAAGATTTCCGATAATAAATACATAGAAACCATCACAATTGATGCAGTTAATGCATAATATGATAGGCGAGCAATTTTTTGAAATACACCACCTTTATTGGCAGCAATCAAATAAAAAATCGTAGAACTAAGTGAAGCGAAAAGAGTGATATAAACTAATATTTTACCAGTCATTATTTTATCTTTCTTAAATTAACTTTTATAAACGTCTTCTTCTTTACCTTCATACTTAGAAGGGCATTTTGTAAGTATTTGCGATGCTTGGAAATGACCCTCTTGGAACTTCCCTTTTACCACAATTTTGTCGGCTAATTCAAAGTTATTTGGTTTAGCACCTTCGTATATCACTTTTGTTTCTGTTCCATTATCATCTTTGATATGAAAAGTGAAAATATTGTCAATAGAATTATATTCTGTCTGCATTTCTTTGAGCCAAATACCTGACACCTGAACTGTCTCACCCGAAGTAGAAGCAGTTTCAATATCTGAGTAACCAACTTTTTTATCATTAAAGCTATAAATAGCAATTGCCACAAAAAGAAGTATTACAACTCCTCCGATTAGATATCTATTATTCATGACTTCCTTCTTTGATTTTTAATTCGTCAACTTTTTTTTCTAATTTATTTATTTTATTTTCTGTGTAAAATAGGAAAAATGAAATCCCTGTCCAGATAATCAATACAACTATCAGAACTACATACATAGAATTATTTTCTAAAAATTCATACATCTAATAACTCCAATTTTCTTTTTAGCATTCTATGTCTGACGTTTAGACTCAAAAGCCAAAAGAATATTATAATAAAAGCTGCTAAAGAAATATAATAACTCAAAGCCAACGCAGAATCGAGCATACCACTTTGAGGATCTACTACTGGTCCAGTTGTTCCATCATCTTGAGCTCCAGGGTGCAAACTCGCAAACTGCCTTGGAATGATGAAAACAAGCAATGGAACACTTAAAAAAGCAAATATTGAATACACTGACGAAAGTCTTGCCTTTTTAATTTCTTCATCTATAGTAGAGCGAAGAACAAAGTAAGACAAATAAATTATAATTTGAAATAAGATAGTAACTTGACGTGGATCATTATTCCAAAAACTTCCCCAATTAAATTTAGCCCATACCATTCCAGTTGTAGTTGCCAAGACTGCAAACATCAATCCCATCATTGCTGCCGATGATGCTTTAATATCATTAGCTATATTATTATTTCTAAGATATTTAATTGAGTATATCATTGACACACAAAAAGCTATTACTGCAATCCAAGCCATAGGAACGTGATAATTCAAATTTCGGATTCTCTGCATAAGTGCAGGAACATAAGGATAAATAAAACTTGGCTCTATCTGAACTAATTCAACTACCTTATACAAATTAGCTTCTTCTATAAAGAATGCTTTTACAAGCAATTCCTTATCAAATACTAATTTCTTATGAAGTGAATCTTCAAATTTTATATTTTCTTTTTTAATTTCTTTTTCTTTTTCAAAAATATGTTGAGGGTAAGATGCTTCAGCATAATAAGCATTTCTGCTTTCTTTAAACTCAACACTTTTAGAATCGATAATTAAACTTAAATCAACGACTTTTTTGTCTTCTATTCTGGAAACAAATCTTGCATCAGCAAAACTACCAGCAATTGGAGGTAGGAAAGTAAAAATAGCAGCAAAAAAAATCAATAAAACTGCAACCATTTTCCAATAGAATGGTCGAGCTTTTTCTAAATTGAGGTAAGATCCAAATACTAGAGCGAACCCCAAAAACAATATCATTACAATTAGTCTCATTTCAGTTACAAAATTAACTAAATTATTTTGAATAAATAAACTTTGTATTAAGAATTTTTACTCTTAAAACTTATAATATTTATAGTTGTTTGAATTTAATTAGAATAGGATTAATAATTAATTTTTAAATTCTATTGTGCGGTCTATAGTTTGTTTGTCAGGTATCATACAAACATCATATTTGCCAGTAAATCTATATCTATTTTTAGCATAGAGGTCATAAAATAAATCTCGTATAAATCTTGGAATAATTTTAAAAATCCCAAAATATTTGTAATTACCACCCAAATACTTCATTGCTACTAAAAAAGCATCTGACTTAATCCAGAGTCTTCCAGATTTTTTTCCAAATATAATAACAGAATCAACATTTCTCAAATCTGAGTTTGACTTCATAATAAGCTCAGCAAATTCACTTTGCAAAGCAGCAAATTTCATTGTCTTTTCAGTTTTATCTTTGTCTAATATAAAATTAACTGCCCAATTGCAAGTAGGGCAGTAGCCATCATATAATAGGACATATTCATCTTTTAATTTATTTGCCATCTTACTGCCAGTTGAAAAACACAACCGGAATTATTAATAAAATCATTGAAATAATAGTTAATAAGACGACTAAAGGAACAATAAATTTGAACCATTTATCATAAGGAATCTTTGCAATCTGTAATACTCCCATAAGTACAGCACTTGTAGGGATTATCATATTAGTAATACCATCACCAAATTGATAAGCAAGAACGGCAGTTTGACGACTGATTCCAAGAATATCACTAAGTGGAGCCATTAATGGCATCGTAAGAGCCGCTTGTCCAGAGCCAGATGGTACAAAGAAATTAATACCTGTTTGCATAAAAAACATAATTTGCACAGAAACATAGTTTGGCAAATTCTCGCCCAAATTTGAAACACTAAATAAAATTGTATCAATGATTCTACCTTCTTCGCCAATAAGGATAATACTTTTCGCAAAACCAACAATCAAAGCCGGCATAGCCATTTCTCTTGCACCTTCTCCAAAGTAAGAAACCATTTTGCTTGGTCCTATTCCGTAAATCAAACCAGAAGCAATACCTAAAGCAAGAAATAATGCACTAATTTCTTCAATATACCATTTACTTAGCCAATCAAAAACAAGTGGTTCTTGTTGTACACCTAAAACAAGAAGTAAAATAGCAAATCCGAACAAACATAAAATCGCAATTCTTCGCCCATTTAATTGTAAATCTTGCTCTTCCAAATTCATTACTTTATCATCATATTCAATATCACCTACTAAACTTTTGATAGGGTCTTTTTCTACTTTACGAGCATAGTAACTAACATATAAAATACCTGCAAGAGTGAAAATAAGCCAAACAAAGATTCTATACTCCCAACCTGAAAAAATTTGTATTTCGGCTATACCTTGAGCAATACCAATCGTAAATGGATTAAAAAATGCACCAGCAAAGCCAACTGCTGCACCAACAAAAGCAACAGATATTCCGACAATAGCATCATAACCAAGTGAGATACTAAGAGGAATAGTAATCATTATAAATACTAAGGTTTCCTCCGCCATACCGAAGGTGGCACCCCCGAGCGAAAAGAAAAACATAATAATCGGGATTACCATTTTCTTCAAAGTTGGATTAGTCTTACTCGCCTTTATTATTTTAAATAGCACTGCATTAATAGCACCTGTGTAATTTATAATTGTAAAAACCCCACCTACAATAAGAATAAAACCAATGATTTCCGCAGCAGACACAAATCCTTTAATCGGCATAATAAATAGTTCAATCAACTTAGGACTTTGCTCAACCTTATGATAAGTATTTGGAATAATTACATTTTTTCCATTAACTAATTCTCTATCAAATTCACCTGCTGGAACTATCCAAGTTAGGATTATAAAAAGTATCATAAAGGAAAAAATAATGACTAAGGTATCTGGAAATTTCTTTGTTTTATTCATTTTTGTACTTTTATTTTCTAAAAAAATACAAAATACGAAAAATAATTTATAAATTTAAGTTGTGGGGTATAGTGAATAGAAATTTGGGTTGATTATGTTTATATTTTTCCATCATACTGAACTTGTTTTGTCATTTCGAGCGTAGTCGAGAAACTCTCTCGTCATTCCACGCTTCGCTCTGAATAACAATGCAAAATTAATATTTATAAAGTTTTTTAATTTACATTAGTTGTATTTTATTTTTAAAGATATGATTTCTTCTTTGCTTTTTACTTTAATTCCCTTATTCTATATTTTTTCAACAATTTATCGGTTTTGAATGTGCATTTTTGTAATTTTGTAAAATAAAAAAATGAATAAATATGGATAATGCTAATCAAATTGTTAGTCTAATGTTTGATAATGATAGGTTTTCTAAATGGTTAGGTATCGAAAAGGTACTAATCGAAGAAGGGAAAGCTATCTTGAAAATGACTATTAGAGAGGAAATGCTAAATGGGTTCGATATTGCTCATGGTGGGATTGTTTTTTCTTTGGCTGATTCTGCTCTAGCTTTTGCTTCAAATAGTTATGGTAGAAAAAGTGTATCAATCGAAGCGTCAACTAATTGGTTTCAAGCATTGAAACTTGGTGATGTGATTATTGCTGAAAGTAGTTTAAAATCTATATCGAATAAACAAGCTGTTTTTGATATTGATATTACTAAAGATAGTGTTTTAGTTGCGAGTTTTAGAGGTGTTGTGTATCGAACTTCAAAGGAATGGATAGAATGAAAGATGAAAATTATGTGTATGGTAGAAACCCAATAAGTCAATTATTAGCAGAAGAAAACCCAAAAATTAGCAAGGTATTCTTTTCTTTTTCGGCTTCAGGTGGGGTGATTAATAAAATCATGGCTGAAGCTAAGAAGAATAAAATTGCTGTCTCTAAAATGGATAATCGCAAATTCAAAGAACTTGAAAAAAGAATTGGTTGCGAAAATGGAGACTCTCAAGGTGTAATTGCACTTAAAGCTTTAGTTGAAGTTTTAGAAGATTTTGAATTATTTGAAAAAGCACTGAAAAAAGAGAAATACCCGATTATTGTTGCTCTGGATAGTATTGAAGATCCTCATAATTTGGGTGCTATTGCTCGAACAGTTGAATGTTCTGGTGCTGCTGGTATTTTAATAAGCGAAAAAAATTCTGCACCAATTACTCCTGCAGCTATTAAAGTTTCGACAGGTGCATTGGAAATAATTGATATTGCATCAGTTGTTAATCTTAGTAATAGCTTGGAAACTGCTAAAGAAATGGGATATTGGATAGTTGGAACTGAGATGGATGGTGAAAAGGATTACACTGATAATATTTTTGATAGACCTGTTGTTTTGGTAATTGGAAATGAAGGTAAAGGTATTAGACCGATTATTAAGAAAAAATGTGATATTCTTGTTAAAATCCCGATGAAAGGTAAGATAAATTCTTTGAATGCATCGGTTTCTACTGCTATTGTTTTGTATGAAAGATTAAGGCAAGTTTCGGCATAATTATTGCAGTTTTTATGTGGAATTTATAATAATAATGAACTAATACGTTTATCTTAATTTAGGATTATGTCAGAAATATCAAATATAAAATCTACTCATAATATCACAGCCATTTCTGGTGGTGGTGGTGGAAATCAATATTCTGGCCAACAGCAAAGTAGTCCTAAGCAAGAAAACAAGCATTCTAAGCTCAGAATTGGCGAGGTAGTGAGAGCTACGATTCTTGAAAGAGTTGATGATGAAGTGGCTTATGTTAGAATTCCAACTGGTACTTTTAAAGCTTACGTTGGCAAGAATTTAATTAAAGATGATTCGCTTTTATTTAAAGTAAATGAAACTAACCCTTATTTAATATTAAAAGTTCATGAAGTTCCTACGGGAAAGAGGGAAGCTACTTTTTCTACTGATGAGTTATTAAGGATATTGGACTTACCTAAAACTGAATTTTATACTGAACTTGTTAATGTATTTAGAACTTATAAAAATTCAATTGTAAGAGAAGATTTATTAAGTATTAATAAAGTTTATAATAAATATTATGAAGATCATAAATATGAATCTACTTTAAGACAATTTTTGCAATTATCTATTGAATTAAATTTAAGTAAATTACCTTTATCAATTAATTTAATTAAAAAGTTAATTCCTTTATATGTTGAAGAAAATGTAATTAGCGATAGTTTGAATTATATAGATAAGAATATCAATGAACTTCCTGAGCCATTAAAATCTGAACTTGCTGAATTACTTGATGATGTAAAGAAAAATAAATATAACAAGAATAATCTTTTTATTTTGGCTATAAGTGATGACAAAGATAAAAAATCATTTTTTGAAATTTTAAATGAAATTGATGAAAGTGAAAAAGTTAGTAAAAGCTATAAGGCAAAGTCTAATAAAATTAGAGATTTGATTTCTGCTTTGAGTTTGTGGAATATTATTAGTTTTTCAGGTAAAGCACCTTTACAATACTTTATTCCTTATTATTTCGAAAATTATTATTTTATAATTAGAATAACGAAAAGGAATTACACAAGTAGTAAACTTGAGCCAATTAGTTTTAATTTTTCTGTTCCAGTAGAAAATCTTGGTGAAGTAAAGAATAAAATGATTGCTTTCCAGAAGCAATTAAAAGTTTATATGTCGAATGAAAATAATAAATTTATCGAATCATTAGATTCATTTAAAGATAAATTAGTTTCTTCTCTCGAAAAAAACAATTACAATTTAAGTTCTTTAAAAATCAGCGTTGATGATATCAGCAAAGAATTAAATGAAATTAATTCAGCCGATACTGCCCAGCATTTCACGATTGTTGTTTAATTTTAAATCTCAAAAATAATTGGTCTTGAAGGGGATGCGTCTAAATCAAAAGGTGCTATTTGCAAATTTAACAAGTACTCGCCATCATGAATTTCATCGTTCACATATATAAATTCTGTGATTGTTTTGTGATGTTCTTTACTATATTTCTTCTCTTTTACTCCTAATTCCACATCCCAAAATATTCTATGATTAGAAAGCATACCATCATCGTAGGCCTTATCTATGCTCGGTAAATCAACAAGTAAATGTTTAACACCCTTATCAAAAATATACTGCATAGCATCATTTGTAAAAAAAGGACTTGGGGATTGGTTGTAATCTCTGATTTGTTTAGAATCTGGATTTGGGATTGTTCTAATAATTAAAGCTTTGCCGACTAAATCATAATCTTTAATATTTTTTTCTAACTCAGATTTTGTTATCAGTAAGTCATCTGATGTGATATATGGAATATACTTGTCTGTATTTTCTTCAGCCGATACCGAGTAGCAAGAAATTAGTAGTGCTTGTACAAATACATCATCTAATAAATCTACAATTGAATCTCTACTATTTAAAATATGTCCTATACATTCAGTATGAGTACCATTGCAGTGAGGAATGATTTTAATTTCGTCAAAATTGCAGGAGCCACCTTGGTTAGTATCACCTACGAAATTATCAATTTGAAAGGGTTTTGCAGTTGCTTTCGGCACACCAAATGAATTAGTTTGCTGTTCTGAAAATTCTTGTTTTATAGATAAGTCGTAAAATTTTCTAATATTCATATTAAAATCTAATATTTTATTATTCAAAATAATTCCTTTTTGTATTTACTTTGTTTTACAAAAATAAGAATAATTTAATCAAATTATAATATAGAATTGTGATTGTCCTGTCCTAAAGAAAGTTGACAGATTTAATTTATTAAAAAAATACTTAAATGGTACTTTTAAAAATTATCATTTAAAGGAATAATGAGTTTTTATCCTTTATTATCAGATGAAAATCAAATGAAAGAATTAGATAGATGGTTGTTAAGTACTATTTTAATTGTATTAAAAAAAAGGAAAATATTTTTATAGCTAATAATCCAAACTTTAATTTTGATCAGTTTCCTTTTAATTGTAATAAAGATATATTAATACAAGAATGTAAAAAGATTATTATAAATGAAAAAAAGGGGGCGGTTGAAATCCCTTCCTTTTTGAGAATATTTAAAGCTATTAAAATGGGAGTAGTCAATGAAGGTATCGAAAAAGTAATGCATCCTAATTCAAACAAATACTACAATGAGTAATAAATACTTTTTTAATAAGTTGTAAAGTAATGTAATGTAAGTAATTCACCTTTAGAAAAGATTAAACTTCAAGTGATTTTGCATACAAAACAAGCTCAAGAATGAAATAATGTATTTTTTAAAAACTAAATTGACAGTTAATCCATCTATTCACACCCGCAAAAAAACTTTATTTTATACATATTCATAAAAATTTCTTAATTTTGTAGGATAATGTAATCAAAAAAGGAAAATTAAAAATGGCAAATCATAATTGTGACTTAGTTGTTATTGGTTCTGGACCTGGTGGATATGTAGCGGCGATTAGAGCCAGTCAACTTGGTATGAAAACTATTTGTGTTGAAAAATCTGAACTTGGTGGAGTTTGTCTTAATTGGGGATGTATTCCGTCGAAAGCACTTTTGAAATCAGCTGAGTATGCTAATTTTTTAGGTCATGCTAACGATTTTGGTTTTAATAATGTGAAATATGATATTGACTTTCCTGCTGTGGTGAAACGCTCTCGTGGTGTAGCTAATCAAATGTCTGGTGGAGTTAAATACTTATTTGGCAAATACAAAGTTCAGCATGTTGTTGGATTTGGTGTACTTAAAAATAAAACTACAGTTGAAGTTAAAGACCCTAATGGTATTGTAACTGATACTATTACTGCTAAAAATATTATTATCGCTACTGGTGCAAGAACTCGAATTTTACCTGGGATCGAAGTTGATAGAAAAAATATCTTAACTTCTACAGAAGCTATGATTCAAGAAAAAGCTCCTAAAGACTTAGTTATTATGGGCTCTGGTGCTATTGGTGTTGAATTTGGATATTTCTATAATGCAATGGGAACTAACGTAACTATTCTTGAATTTCAAGATAGAATTGTTCCTGTTGAAGATAAAGATATTTCTAAAGAATTGGAAAGACACTTTAAGAAATCTGGTATCAAATGTATAACAGGTGCTAAAGTTACTTCTGCTAAATCAAATGCTAATGGTGCTTTGATTACTTATGAGAAAAATGGAAAAGTTGAAACAATCCAAGCTGAAAAAGCATTGAATGCTATTGGAATTCAGGCAAATATCGAAGGTATTGGCTTAGAAGCAGTTGGCGTTCAAGTGGATAGAGGAACTATCAAAGCTGATCATATTTGCAGAACTAATGTTCCTAATATATTTGCTATTGGTGATGTTATTGGTGCTCCTGCATTGGCTCACAAAGCATCTGCCGAAGGTATTGCTGTTGTTGAATACTTAGCTGGTCACGGCGAACATGGTATCAACTATGGAAATATCCCAGGTTGTACTTATTGTGTTCCTCAAGTTGCATCTGTTGGACTTACTGAAGAGAAAGCAAAAGAAGCTGGATATGAAGTTAAAGTTGGTAAATTCCCATTCACAGCAAACGGAAAAGCTCACGGTATTGGTAGAGCTATTGGTTTTGTGAAGATGATATTTGATGCAAAATATGGTGAAGTACTTGGTGCTCACATGATTGGACCTGATGTTACAGAAATGATTGCAGAAGTTGGATTAGCAAGAGAACTTGGCGGAACTGGCAAGTCAATCTTCAAAACAATTCACGCACACCCTACGCTATCAGAAGCAGTAATGGAAGCATCTGCTGCCGCTTATGATGAAGCTGTAAATATCTAATTTATCTTTCAAATATTTGAAATGAAAGCCATGCAATTGCGTGGCTTTTTTTTTGGATTCAATGTGATGCTAAATAACAGCAAAAATATTATTGTCTTTAAAGTGAAAACAAATTTGCGTTATCTGCTTAGATAATATTCTCTAAATCACTAATTTTTCATTTTTTGGTTTTTGCACTTTTCTTGTAAATTGTTTGAATTATTGTGTGTTACAAGGGCTAAAAAAATAAGTCTAAAAAAAATTAGTGATTTATGCTCTTTATTCTATGTTTTATTTTTAAATATATTTTGAAATATTTTTAAAATAATTTGGAAATAATAAAAATGTATTTTAAGTTGCTGACAAGATTTTGTGAAATTATTATAAGTTATTGTCACAAATTGAATCAAATCATTTCAAACTTCAATTACAATCGATAGAGGGTAGAATAATTGAAGAGAGAGAATCTAAATTGCAAATAGGTATAAATGAATTTCCAGTAAGATTAAGCAACTTAAACACAGGTGTTTATATGCTTAACATTTTTGAAAGTGGAAAACATATATTAACACGTAAAATTATTATTACAAGGTAAAAATGTTGTTTTTAATTTTCATCTTATGTCTAACAAGTCTTTCTTCCCAGAATATCTGGGAAGTTAGACTTGATTTGAATGGAACTCCTGAAGAATCTGTTATAAAAAAAATTGAAGTAATTGACTCAAATAATATATACATGATTTCAACAAGAGGTACGCCAAATTATTTATATAAATCAACGAATAATGGAAGTAATTGGTTCCTTCTTAACGATTTAACAAAATATAATGTAGAAGCATATAGAGATATAGAAGTTTTTGATTCATTAATTTATATATCATTCTATGGTGGAATTATATTAAAATCAACAGATTTTGGAAGCAATTTTGAAAAAATTGATATTGGTTATAACAACTTCATTGATGATTTGATAATGTTTGATGATAGAAATGGTATTGCAAATATGCCAGTAAAGTTTTATAAAACTTATGACGGTTGGAAAACTTTTGATACTATTCAATTACCTTTTATTTTAAATTCACACGTTATAAAAAAATATAATGATACTTTGTCAATGGGTATTTTATCTAATTTTGGTAAGGAATTACAGGAATCAAATGAACCTGGCAAAACCTACATTTATCAAAGACAATTTTTCAGATATAATTTTCTAACTGATGAATTTATAACAATTAATTTTCCAGATATGTCATATTTAGAAATTGAATTTGCAAATGATTCTGTGTTTTATTTATGTGGAAAAAAAGATGGAATAACAGGTGGTTCAGGACATGATGCTGTATTTAAAAGTACTGATGCAGGAAAAACTTGGAGAACAATTTTAGATTTATATACAGGCTGGTCAAATGGTAAAGTTGTTTTTAATAGACCTTTTGGCTTACAAGATATCGCATTTAAAAATGATTCAGTTGGAATTGCAGTTGGTCAGTTTGGTAAAATTCTATATACTTATGATGGTGGTGAAAGTTGGTTTTATGAACAAAATTTACCAAGGATTATAGATTCTCTCTCTCCCCCAACTATGCTTGTTACTTATGCTGGTGATAGAGCAATTATTGGGGACTTCACAGGAGCAATTCATACATTAGAAGTTGATAATCTAGCACCAAAACCCGAAGACACATTGACTATAAGTGGTAAAATAATATCAGATGATAGTCTTGCAATAACACATATACCAATTCGCTTAAATAGCAATAGAATAACTATGACAGATGAAGAAGGTAATTACAAATTTACAAAATTGTCCCCTGGAACATATTCGGTTACTGCACTAAATAAATATATAGATTCAGGACCAAAAGAAGATTATCATTATGAACCATTTTTGTATTCGCCAGTACATTCCTTTGAATTAACTTCAGATACAAGTGGGATAGATTTTGAAAGTGAACTGAAATATGGAAAATATTTTATATTTGGATATGTATTGTCTGATAGTGTTGGAGTTGAAGGAATTAAAGTCAATTTTGATAGTTTAGATGGTGGTTCAACTTATTCGACTGTAACAGATAAAGATGGTTTATATAGATTCGATTCAATCATTGCTGGTTATTATAAATTATTACCTAAATCTGAAACTTATAAAATTGAGCCATTAGAAAAAGATATTTTTTTAATTCAAAATCACGGATATTTTAATTTTGAAGCATCTCCAATATCATCAATTAAAGAAAATAAAAACTTTGAAATAAAAAATAATGTTTTAATAAGTAAAGAATTTGTAGGTATGCAGTACCACATCTTCTCACTTACTGGCAGAGTAATAAATAGCGGCATTCTCCCCAAGGAATTAAACCTAAACGCCGAGCAGACAGGGACTTATATATTGCATGTTACAAAAGGTGAGCAGATGGTATTTACTCATAAGTTTCAGGTGGTAAGGTGATATGCAATAAATTTTTTGGAAATACTTCTTATGAAATTATGGAAAGAGAAAACAAAAATTCTACTTGGCGAATAGTTCAAAACTCATGTTGGACACAAATTCCTTTAGGTCAACATGGAACTATTGCAAACCCAACACCTAATTTCGCATTAGTTCCTTGCGATGAATCGGAATGTTGTGTAGTTGGTATTAAAGTATGTAGAAGTTTGACTGTGTCAAATAGAATTGACATAGAAGTAATAGAAGAATGGAATTCTCAAGATACATGTGATAATATGAAGTTATATTATAATCAAAGAAATGTAGGAGAACAATTTGTTTACGATTCATCTAATTGTAATTATAAATGTGATGAATGGTTAAATAATTTAGATTCCATTAATTATACTGCTTATAAAATAAATATAGAAAATGAGAATGAATTAGAGCAATATAAAGATTTTAATTATAAGTTTTCACAAAAACTAGATAAAATTCATATTGAAATAAATTCTAATCTATCATTTCCATCTTCACAATATAAGATAATTAATTTACAAGGTATTGAATTAATTTCTCAAAATATATTTATAAAGAAAGGACGAAATGAATTTGACATAAATATTGAGAATTATCAAAATGGTTTTTACATTTTATTAATCAATATTGAAAACCAAGAAATAATTTCAAGTAAATTCATAATATTAAGGTAGAAATGTATAAATTAATCTTGATAATATTTTTACCATATATAGCATTTTCGCAAAATGTGTGGGAGAAAATAGATTTGACAGGACCCAAAAATGTAGTAGATATATTTTGTCCTGATTCAAATAATTGTTTTCTTGTTTCAAATTTTACTGGTGAAATCTATAAAACAACAAACAAAGGTGAAACATGGGAATTCTTATTCGATGATCATTTAAATTATAAAGATTTTGATATTGAATTAAGCTTTCCGGATTCTCTAAACTATTTCATTCCCTACTATGGAGGTTGTGGTATAGTTAGAACAAGTGATGGTTTTAAAACTAAAGATACAATTTGTAATGGATTGATTAATATACATAATGTATTTAAAATGTATGATAAAAATATTGGGTTCACTTGGAGATTTGAAGTTGATACTTCAGGTGGAGAATTGAAAGAGTACTATTATTATGTTTCAACATTTGATGGCTTTGACACTGAAAAAAAAATAAAAATAGACAGGGTAGATAATCAACCATTTATGACTGATGCACAATTTATAAATGACAGTATAATTTTTCTTTTAAATTATTATATTGATACAGTTAGTTTAAGATATCAATATGTAATTGAAAGTTTTAATCTTAAATCTCAAGAAAAAATATTATTAAGTAAATTAGATTATAATTTAAATCTTGTAAGTATGTTTAAAACAGATAATATTATTTATTTGGCAGGAACAAACGAAAGAATAAAAAATGTTGGAAGTAGAGATTTTATGTTAAAATCTACAGATAATGGAAAAACTTGGAAATGTGTATTAGATATTTTCTATAGCCATTTGGCTTATAATGTAGAAGCAAAATATAGTGATTCGAGAGGTTTTGGTACAATTAAATTTAAAAATGATTCCGTTGGAATTGCAACCGGTTCAGATTATAAAATATGTTACACTTATGATGCTGGAGAAAGTTGGTATTACGAAAGGGAACAATCTAAAGAAATGTTAGAAATTCATTTATTAAGTTCAAACATAGAATATGCAGGCGACACTCCATTATATTTAAAGTATAATGACTATTTATTTAGAATGACAGAAGATAATCTTGCACCTAAGCCACAAGATATATTAGTTATTAGTGGTTATGTAATGGAAGATGAAAAGCCACAAGCAGAAATACCTGTAGCACTCGATAATCGAATAACAATGACAGATAGTAGCGGATATTATCAATTTATACAAATTCGACCTGGTAAAGAATATACATTGCAAGTTTATAATAAATACTTTAACTATAGACCTTTCTTTTATTATCCAGATAAAATTCAAATATCAACAATAAATGATACTATCATTAATTTTCAAGCAAGTAGTAAAAAAATATTCCATAATATTTCTGGTAATGTGTATAATAATCAAGTGGGTATAAAAGATATTTCTATACAATCTATAAAGCATATATCAACATCTGGAAAAGAATATGACACAGTAAAAACAAATGAAGAAGGATTTTATTTATTTGAAAATATAGAGCAAGGGTTTAACTATACATACAAAGCATTTTCAGATGAATATACATTTACCCCAGAAGAGTACAGTTATGTTGGCATTACCGAAGATAAAACAGGATTTAATTTTGTAGCCGGTCCAATAACATCTGTAAAAAGTAATCCAAACTTTGAGTTTAAGAATAACATTTTATACAGTAAAGAAATAGTTGGTCATACATATAGATTAATTGACTTACAAGGTCGAGTAATAAAAAGCAGTAATTTATCGCCTACTCTTGATTTTAATTATTTGGATAGTGGCACTTATATTCTGCAAGTTATGAAGAATAATAGTGAGGTATTTAGTGAGAAGTTTCAGGTGGTGAGGTAAAAAAAAAGCCACTATAAAGTGGCTTTTTTAAATGCTTATTTTAGATTATTCTACTACTATGAATTTTATACTACTTGTTTTATCTTTTTCTAAAACACTTAGTATATACATTCCATTATCTAAATTCACGGGAATTTCAATTTTATTTCTTCCTTCTTTTATAGTATAGTCTAAATTGATTAGTGTTTTACCATTCATATCTATTATGCTTATTAGTGAATTAGAATAATTATAAGAATTGTACTCAAATTCAACTTTACTTGAAGTAGCAATTATTGATCTGAATTCTTTATTATGCTCTACACTTGTAGTTTTTAAACTGACTTTGATTGGGTCAGATGTAACTTTTTCGCCACATTTTCCTTCTACTTCACAAGTATAATTACCTTCATCAACTTTGCTAATACTATTAATTACTAAGTTACTTGATGTTTTGCCAGCTAATGTATTATTATTCAAACTCCATTGATATTTTAAATCTCCACCTTCGACATTTACACTAATATCTAATTTAGCACCTTCGTTTAATTCAACATCGTCTGATTTACTAATAATATTTGTTGTTTTTACTACATCAAGAAATACCTCATCACTAATTGCATTCGGATTACAATATCCTTCTACTTCTACAGTGTAAACACCTCTATCGCTATCTTTTAAACTTTCAATTGTGAATGTATTACTTGTATTTTTAGCAATTTGTTTGTCGTCTTTTTTCCATATAAAATTTGGTTCTGTAGCATCTGAATATTCAACTACAAATGACACTTTAGCACCAACACAAGAAGATAAATCACCACTTGCTAAGGAGAATGATTCAATTTTTGGAGATGGTTTGATTCCAAATTTAGATACTGATTCAACAAAAACCCCAGATTTATGAGATATTATTATTTTGTAGTTTTTATCAGGTGCTATATCAGTTGGAATAGTCCACTCATATCTTTTTTCAGAAAAATCTTTTACTAATAATTTGAATATTCCTAAACTATCATTACTTAAATAAATGTCAACTAAGTTATCACCATCAAGCAATTTGTAATCAAAAATAATAGGCACTACTAAACGATGACAGTAGTCAAATCCACCATTTGGATTTTGCATAGTCATTGATCCATTATTAACTATACCTACGAATGCAGCAGTACCATTAGACGATTTATTTGATGGCTTACCTATCATTGTCATATCATTTGATGTAGTCATGCCTATATATCTATATGAGCCATTTCCAAGTATATCGCCAGAATAAATAACGTCGTCTTCTCTACCACCTATAACTGTAGAATAAGATAATGATTTGAAATCTTTATTTATAATACAAATAAATCCATCTTTTTTGGCTTTATATTGTTGTGGCTGACTTTCAGTAGTTACAACTGGGAAATTATTAGAAGAAGTTTCTCCTAAGATAAGGAAATCGCCATTAGGTGAAAAGTGATGTAAACTATGAGGAATATCGTCTTTACTACCACCTACGAAAGTTGCATTTAAGGTATTAACTCCTTTTTGTAAACCAAATAAAATATCAGCACCACCTGCATTAAATTCTTGATAAGAATCTGATACAGTCGGTATTGTTTTAGTTCCTTCTTTATAACTATATCCTAAAAAATAATATTCTTGACCAGAAACATGTTTTACATCTACACCATAATCATCTTCAGTTCCACCAATAAAAGTACTAAGAATTGTTTCAGATAAGTCATGTCTAAATATACCAGTTATAATATCAAAATTATCACCTTGCACTTTTTGTCCAGAAGGATATACTGTAAAATCATAAGATTTAGAACTACCTATCCAAATAATATCTTCTATAGGATTTAAGTCAATTCCAGTAATAATATCTTCACCAGAACCACCGTAATATGTAAGATAATCTAAACTACTTCCTTCTGGGTTGCTTCTACCAAACAGGCCATCTGATGCACCTCTCCAACTATCTTGAATACCATTTTTAACTGGTAAATTTAGTGACTTAGTATAACCACAAAAATAAATGGAACCTTCTGCAAGAGCAAAATCTAAAATCTCATCATCTTCGTCACCACCAACATAATATGAATAAGTTAATTCAGTCATTTCTGGATTTAATTTAGCTACAAAGCCATCTTTTTTACCGCCATAAACTTGGTCTATCATTCCAGCAACTGGGAAATCAGAAGAACTTGTAGTTCCACAAATGTAAATGTTTTTTCCATTATCAATTTCTAATTTTGAGACTTTATCACTCGCCGCTCCACCAAGATAAGTACCTTTTACTAAAGAATGAAAAATACCATCTCTTTTGTATTCAGCAATAAATATATTCTGACTTTCTATTACTTCTTCTTGGTATGCTCCTTCAGTAGCAGGGAAATCCATAGATTCTGTAGTTCCTGCAACAACATAAGTGTTTGCATCAATATTCTGAATCGCCAAACCTGATTCTTTACCACCCCAAGTCATATATGAATTATAAATAATTGGATCAATAACTAAATCAAGATTTTTATCATAATTACCTAAATCAAAAGCTAAAACACCTTCTGCAATTTCTTTAAAATTACATTTTACTTCTTTTTTAACTCCATCAACTATTTGATAAGCAAATAAATTATCGTTAAAAAACTCCCCAACACTAATTTCACCAGAAAACTCTTTACCATTAACTTTAAGCTTATTTACCGTATTAAATTTGAATTTAATATCTTCAGGATTTGAATTTTTATTAATAATAAAATCATATCTTGGCATATTATTATCAAAATATAATTTTAAATCAATTCCTTCAAACACTTCATTTATTTTAATATTATTATAAATATTAACATTAGTTTTCCATTTGCTTTTATCATTACCTAATAAAAAATTCATTTTACCAGTAGCAGTATTTTCAAATGAATTTAAAGTGTTTCCATTTACGAAATCTAATTTAACTAAATGTCCAATTTTGTTTACTTGCTTGTTACTACTTTTTTCAATTTGATAAAAGTCAAAATAAACACCATCTTGCTTAATAAAAATATTCAAATCATTTAATTCAGCATAATAAAGAATATCATTTTGTTTTTGTCCATCATTTTGGATAAAGAAAGATTCATTATTTGCATTAGAAATAGAGATTGCTAATAAAAAGAGTATTATTAATTTCATAAAAGTCCTTAGAAAATTGTAGTTATAAATATGATAAAATTAAGAAATTTTCGTTATAAAAAAAAATCTGTATAAATAAAATAAAAAAGCCATCTAAAAAATAGACGGCTTTCTTAAAAAATTATATAGTGATGAATTATTATTCTTCGCTTATAACCCAAACTCTAAGGTTAGCTTGAACTTCAGGGTGAAGTTTAACTTTAACTTGGAATACACCAAGAGTTCTGATTTGATCTACGATAGTAATATCTCTTTTATCTATATCGTAACCTTGAATACTTAATTCATGAGCAATCATTTGAGTAGTAACTGAACCATAAAGTTTTCCTTCTTCTCCAACTTTCATAGCTATAGTTACTTGTAACTCTTCAAACGATACTGCTAATCTTTCAGCTGTAGATTTAACTTCAGCCATTTTAACTAAATATTGTTTTTTCTCTTGCTCAATTTTATTTACAGCACCTTTAGTAGCGAAATAAGCAAATTGTTGAGGGATAAGATAGTTTCTTGCATAACCAGGTTTTACATTTACTATCTCGCCTATATTACCAAGGGATTCAATATCTTGTCTTAAAATTATTCTCATTTTATAAATCCTTGATTAAATTAATTATCTTTTTTATTATCTTTTTTGCTTTCTTCTTCAGTTTCTTCATCAAGAAGACCCATAGCAACATCTTTTCTTAATTGAATCATTTCTTCGCTTAGATGAAGAGTTAAATATCTTAACACTGTATCTTCTAATACTAAGAATCTGTCTAATATACCCATGTTAGAAGGTAAAAATTCATAGATACAATGTACATAGTAACCATTGAATTTTTTATTGATTGGGTACGCAAGTCTTTTTCTACCCCAACGCTCAACACTAGTAATGTCTGCACCGTGGCTTGTTAGAAAAGCGGTGACTTTTGAAACGACTGCGTCTATATCTTGGTCTTCAAGTGCTGCATTAACAATGAAGGTCGTTTCATATAACCGTTTTTTAATCATAATTTTCTCCGTCGAAATATAATTTATTTATATTATAGTAAAAAGAATACAAAATTAAAGCAATTATTTATAATAAACAAATATTTTTACACATTTTTGTATTTTTTTTTGATTTTATTAATTTGAATATTTAAATTGCTTAATTTTATTTAGTAAAATAGTAAGATTTTATTACTCGCCTACAGTAGTTTCCACTTCAATTTGAACAGTTCTACAATAGAATCTTCCTTCTGGTAAGGAGTTATCATAAAGTATTTTATCTTTACCAACACCTTCATAATATGCATTTCTGATATTTAATCTACGATAAACAGCTTCTGCTCTTGCATTTGCAATACGTTTGTTTATTCTATCATCACCAACCATATCAGTAAAGCCATAGATCTTTACTTGAGTATTGTCTATATTTGGATTCTCTTTTATTCTATCTTTTACTATGTCAACTACTTTTCTGTGTTCTTCACCTAAGTCTGCTCCACCATAAGGGAACAAAATTAAGCCATAATATTCATATTCTTTATCTTTTCTGCGTTCTAATCTTTTTCTATCTACAGTTAATTGCTCAACTTTTAATTTTTTAGTTTTGCTTTTTACTCTTTGTCCGATTTTATCATTTACTTCAATATCATAAAATATCTCTCCACCATCTTTCGGAGCATTAGGGTCACCAGTTTCAAATACCCAATCAATAAAATTAGGTAAATCAGAATTTCCATTCTTACTTAATATTTCTCTATTACCTTGCTTTAATGAAAAATTCCAAGAATCAAGCCCTGCTTCTGCTTTCACTTCTGGAATAAATCTAATAGTAGTCTTTGATATTTGTCTTAAAGTATCAACAGTTAGTACCGAACCAGCTAAATCAGTGCTTACATTTATTTCTACTCTTCTATTTTCTTCTAATCCAGTTATTGTATCAGAACGAGAGTATTGCTTAGGTAAATTTCTTGCTTGAACTCTGATTCTATCTGAATTAATATCCCAAATATTTACAAAATAGTCTCTAATTGATTCGGCTCTTTGCTTTGATAATTCAAGATTATTCTTTTCTTCACCTTCATCTTGGTTAGTACCAATTAAAGTAACTTTTTCATCAGGATTATCTTTTAATCTTTTACCAAAAATATTTAATACATAATAGTATGTTTCAATTGCATTCAGGTTTTGTAAAGATTTATTAGTAAATTCTTGTGCTTGCTTTTTGGTAAACCTTAAATATCTATTTGGTATTTGTGCTGAATTTTCATCAAAGAATACATAATTCAACAATGGACGCATATTGAATGAAATAAAATCTTCAATTTTAACACCAATATTATCTTGTTTTTTCCCAAATTCATCAAGTTGCATAATTGCAACATCTGCACTAATGCTTGGATTCTCTCGAACATTTGGCAACTTAGGCATTGGAGGATTAGCTGGCGGTGGTGGTGGCGGAGGAGGAGGTGGCGGTTGTCTGAACTCGACTGCTAAACCAAGATTAATATTATGCATAGCCCAAGTAGAATCAGAAACAATATTATTAAAATTCAGATGATAGAAAAACTCTGGAACTAAAAATAGAGATCCATTTTTAGTTAAAGGTAATCTATATGACGCACCAAAGTTTAAACCGAAAAGCATTATTGCTTTGTTGTCAATTTCACCTGCAAATTCATTTCTTTTTCTGGAATACTCAGGAATAAAAACACCTCTATCAAATGGCTTTGTAAGTATTTCATTCTGCTCATATTTTGCATTCATTATAAATGCTAAACGAGGACCAAACATAAAATTAATCTTACCATCTAAGGTGTACATTGCATTAAAATCTAAATTCAAAAAAGAAAAATCCGTCATTAGATTATGAGTACTTTCACCTTGGACAGTTACACCATCTACGTTTACAGCAATTCCATCTTCAATTGAAGTAAAATCTACATTTGAGAATCCATAACTAACTCTTGAATTTACTAACCAATTATAATTTATTGGATAATTGAGAGTAATACCAGGTTCGTAAGAAGAGCCAAGAGTTGTAGTGTATTCTGGGCAGCAACTTGGGATATTAGGAAGACCTTTAATTTTAGCAAAATGGATAGAAAGACCAGGGTGAAAATATACACCTAATCTTGGTTTTAATTCAAAAGTATCCCTTTCTTGTGAAAGAAGAATTTGAAAACTAAAAAGTATAATTAATAGGAATTTCAATTTTGCTACATTTATTAAAATGCGAAATTACGAAGTATTTAATTAAAATAAAATAATGTTGATTATTAATCTTATAATATTAAAGCAATTGCATAAAATTATTATTAATAAATTTTAATAAATAGTCTAAATTACAGTTCAAGTCTATATAAAATTGTTTATTTAGTTAATATTTTGTCTAATTTATTATTAAGTGAAAAATTTTCCTTATTTTTGTGCTAATTTTTATTGCAAAATTGGAAAAAGTTATGATAAAAGTGTCAGAACATATTGAGAATTTAGTGCCTTACAAGTCAGGAAATAAGATAGACAGGAATATAACGAGGGAAGAGTTTAAAAAATTGATCAACTTAGCATCTAACGAAAATCCTTTAGGACCATCTCCATTAGCTATTGAAGCAATTAAAAATAATATTGGTGAACTTAACATTTACCCAGACCCTACTTCGCCAGAGTTAATTGCAAAATTAGCAGAAAAATTTAACAAAGATCCAAAAAACCTTATGGTTGGACATGGTTCTGATTCTATTTTACAGTATATTTTTTATACTTTCTTCAAAAAAGGTGATGAATTATTAACTGCATCTTCTACTTTTATTGGCACTTATGTAAATGCTAATAAACAAGGTATGACTACAATCTTAGTTCCAATGAAAAAAGATTACTCTTTTGATTTGAACGCTATACTATCTAAAATTACTTTAAAAACAAAAGTAATATATCTTGCTAACCCAAACAATCCAACTGCTACTATGTTTACTCATAGTGATTTTGTTAAGTTTATGGCAAAAGTACCTAAAGATGTTTTAGTTATATTAGATGAAGCATATTGGCTATATGCTAAAAGTATGCCTGGCTATTTAGATGGATTTGAATTTGAAAATGAAAACTTAATTGTTATCAGAACTTTATCAAAAGCTTATGGTTTGGCAGGCTTAAGAGTTGGATTTGCTTATGCACCAGAATATATGATTAACTATTTGAATAGAGTTAAATTACCATTCGAACCAAACTCATTAGCACAAATAGCAGCAGTAGCAGCTTTAGATGATGAAGATTTTATTGGTAAAATGTTAGAAGTAAATCATAAATCTATGGATATACTTTTAGACGCAATTGATAATGCAGGAATTGCAAGAACAGAGCCATCTGCTAATTTTGTGATGATGATTTTAGATAATGAAGTAAAAGCAAGAACTTTATGTAATAAGTTTTTAGATAATGGAATAGTAGTTAGACAATTACCAATGTTTGGATTGCCTAACGCGATTAGAATTAGCACAGGAACAGTAGAACAATCAGAAAAAGCAGCAAAAGTAATTTATTCAAAATAAGGAGAGCAATATGATATTCGCAACAATAATAAACTCAGATAATAAAGAAAGATTAGCATTAGTTATTGATAATAAATTTGCTGATTTGGAACAAGAAGCAAAGAAATTAAACATATCATTACCTAATAATATGGCTGATTTTCTTAATTTAGAAGAAGATGGAATGAATAAAGCTAAACTTGTTTTTGATTCAATTAAAGACAATTTTACAAGTGTAAATGCTAATAAAATTTTATCTCCAGTACCTAATCCAACTTCATGTAGAGATGGATATGCTTTCCAACAGCACGTTGAGTCTGCTAGAAGAAATAGAGGTGTGGATATGATAGAAGAGTTTTATCAATTCCCAATATTTTACTTAACTAATCACAATGCTGTTTTTGGCGAAGGTGATGTTATAGTAGAAAAAGACCACCTTGAAAAACTAGACTTTGAACTTGAATGGGCAGTAGTAATTGGTAAAAAAGGGAAAAATATTCCTTCATCAGAAGCAGATAACTATATTGCTGGTTATACTATTATGAATGATTTATCAGCAAGATTACTACAAATGGAAGAAATGAAATTGAATTTAGGTCCTGCAAAAGGTAAAGATTTTGCAACAACAATAGGTCAATTTTTATATACACCAGATGAACTTGAAAGCAGAAAAATCTCAACTCCTTTTGGTAATCAGTACGACCTAACTATGAAAGCATTTCACAATGGCAAACAAGTAAGTGAAGGTAATACAAAAGATATGACATTTACATTTGCAGAAATAATCGAAAGAGTTTCTTACGGAGTAGAAGTAAGACCAGGTGATTTGATTGGTTCTGGAACAGTAGGAACAGGATGCTATTTAGAATTAAACGGAACATGGGCAAGAGAAGCCACAGAAAAAGGCGAAGAGTTTACACCAGTTTGGTTGCAAAACAACGACACAATGGAATTAGAAATAGACTTATTAGGTAAATTAACAAACAAAATAGTCTTAAACGAAAATTCTACATCAATTTTAGCAAAGAAGAAAAACGTTTAATATTATATTAAAATCAAATAATTAATAAGAGGCATTTTGCCTCTTTTTTTTTGTGTAATTTAATGCTAAGAGTTGAATCTTATAATTTTAATATGAAATTTAGCGAAGTCGAAGAATGACCTTGGGGGTTATGGAATGAAGAGAGAAATCGTTGCAAATTTGGCTAAAGCCATTAATATATCATACATACTGGCTTGACTAAAGCCCAACTCTATTCATAATACAATTTTTTACATCGTTCATAATTAAAGAAAGCAAGACATACCCCGTCGGCAAGCCGAAACCGCTTTTTAAAAAAAAGGGGAATTTTGAGAGAAGATGGATTCTTCGGCTACGCCTCAGAATGACCTTGGGGGTTATTTGGATATTTCGCTTATTTCAACTACGCTAATTACAAGTTGCTAAATAAACTTGGATTTATATGCCATGAGCGGAATCGAAATGACGGATACTCAGCTCTTTCAGCTAATAATGTATCCTAATTCTTGCAACTTTACAAAATTAATATTTTAAATCGGTCATATTTTCTTGATCGGAATTTTAAAATACTTTCAATCAAGCAGAAAAAGGCAAGGAAAAAAAATATTTCCTTGCCGATTTACATTAAAATTAAAATAATCAAAAATTAATCTTGTTCTTTTTGAATTTTATGTTGTCTTCTAGATGCTTTGATACGAGCCAAACGTTTTTCGATAGATGGTTTGACAAACTGAGTACGAGCTTTAAATTCTCTTAAAACTCCACTTCTTTCGTATTTCTTTTTAAAACGCTTGATAGCTCTATCAATGTTTTCGTTGTTTTGAATAGTAACACCGATCAATGTGTTCACTCCTTATAAATTTAATTTACAGAATAATTTTCAATTAATTTCTTTTCGTTATTTAGTTCAAATTGTACTAAAATACAATTTCCACCAGTAGAAGTAACTTCTTTAGCCCTAACAATACCTACATCATCCCAAACAGAATGAAATATAACATCACCAATTTTGTATTCCTTATCGGGAGAATACTGAATAGCATCTTCCTTCTTAATATGAACTACTGCTTTAGACTTATCTATTTCTGTGTCGATTGCATCTAAGTTAACCAACTGCGAATGTCTTGAGCGTGTACATCTTGCCCATTGTTGTCTCCCATTTTCAGTTTCGACGGCTTCTCCGATTAACTCGTGTTTAGTCTCTTTCATCAAAAATGGTGAATACAATGTTATGTATTTCGCTCTTCTTACTTTCTTCTTTGCCATATAGCAAACCTCAAAATTTCAATTTGAACTAATTTTAGGATTACAAAAATAAGGTATTTTTTTCATTCTACCAAACATTTTTTTATTCAGATTTGATTTTTATTTAACTTATATAGATTTATATAATAACATTATCCGATATTTACTGCTATTTTGCATAAATAATTATTTTTATTTTTAACTTTTAGTATATGTAAAGATTAGTGCTTAATTAACTATACTAATAATTTAATACTCTATATTCATTCCGTTAGATAAATTTAAGTATGATATATTTCACATTTTTTTAAAAACTTAAATTATTCCTTACTTTTGTAAAAAAGGATGTGAATTTTGAAAAATATGTTTAACAGAATTATTAGTGCATTTTATATTATTAACGCAGTTTTATTCTTATTTTCTTTTTCAATGATTGACTTAATGAATGCAAGTAGAAGCGAGATTATACCTGTGGTTTTGATGTTTTTAATTGGCTCATCAATGATAATGTACGCTTATGGTGATAATATTTTTAAAAATATCTCATCTAACATTGACTTAGCAAAAATTAATTTTTATCTGATTAAATCAATTGCTTATTTAAGTATTGCTATTTTTATAATTTTTATAATTAAAGATTCTGTCAATATCCTACCAAGCGAGAATTATGAATTATTTACGGACTCATTGATAATTCCAACAGCTCTATTATTTGAAGGTGTTTTAATTATATTATATTTAAAACAATCTGAAAAACTGAAATTGAATAATTTAGAAGAATAAATTATAATTATACATCTAATTGTTTGATTTTTGCAACTTATTAATTAAAATTCGTATTTTTGTGTAATAATTTTTTAAATAAAGGAAACAATATGTTAAAAACGTTACCACTTTTGATGGTTTTTTTACTAATTTCTTGTAATCAAGAAAAAATAGAAGAAATGAAAATGACTTACCCTACTACTACAAAACTCGATAGCTTTGAAATTAGACATGGTGATACTATTTATGATCCTTATGTTTGGCTTGAAGATGATAGAAGCAAAGAAACTGAATCTTGGGTTGAAGCTCAAAATAAGTTTACTCAAGACTATTTATCTAAAATTACTTTTAAAGATGACTTTAAAAATAGAATAACTGAATTAAATGATTATCCAAAAATCTCTGCTCCATCTAAACATGGTGAATACTACTTTTTTACTAAAAATGATGGTCTGCAAAATCAATCAGTTTATTATTATAAAAAGGGCTTAGACGGCGAAGCTGAAGTTTTCTTCGACCCTAATACCTTATCTGATGACGGAACAGTTGCAGCAAGTATTGCATCTTTCTCAAACGATGATAAATATGTTGCTATTTCAATTCAAAAATCTGGTTCAGATTGGACGACTTTCAAAGTAATGGAAGTAGAGACTAAAAAAGAACTTAGTGATGAGATTAACTGGGTAAAATTCTCTGGTGCTTCTTGGTACAAAGACGGTTTCTTTTACTCAAGTTACGATAAACCAAAAGATGGCGATGAACTAAAAGCTAAAAATGAATACCACAAATTATATTACCATAAACTTGGTGACCCTCAAGAAAAAGACCAATTAGTGCATTATTTCCCTAATCACCCTCAGAGAAATATCTACGCTGGAACTACTGATGATGAAAGATACTTGCTTATCTATTATTCTGAAGGTACAGGTGGACAATCTCTTATGATAAAAGACTTAAAGAATGCTAAATCACTTACAGATATGAATGATGTAATCAATATTGTTAGTGATTTTAATAATGAACATAGTGTAATTGGAAACTTCGATGACCAACTTTTAATGGTAACTAATATCGATGCACCAATGAATAGACTTGTTAAAATTGACGCTAAAAATCCTGCGAAAGAAAATTGGGAAGTATTAATACCTGAAACTACTGACTTATTACAAGGTGTATCTAAATCTGGCGGTAAATTATTTGTTTCTTACTTAAAAGATGCAACTACTCGTTTTTTCCAATATGACTACACTGGAAAACAAGAAAAAGAAATCGAATTACCAGGTTTAGGAACAGCAAGTGGTTTTGGTGGAAAAGATGACCAAATGACATTATTCTATTCATTCACTTCATTCAATTATGCACCTACAATATTCAAATATGATGTAGCAAGTGGTAAAAGTGAAGAATATATGTCAGCAGATGTTAAATTTAATCCTAAAGACTTCACAGTAGAACAAGTATTTTATAAATCTAAAGATGGTACAAAAGTTCCAATGTTTATCGTTTATAAAAATGGTATCAAAATGGACGGTTCTAACCCAACGTTACTTTATGGTTATGGCGGATTTAATATTAGCTTAACTCCTTCATTTTCTCCTTCTCGAATTTCATTATTAGAGCAAGGTGGAATCTTTGTAATGGCTAACCTAAGAGGTGGTGGAGAATATGGTGAAGCATGGCACATGGCTGGTACTAAAATGCAAAAACAAAATGTATTTGATGATTTTATTGCAGCAGCTGAGTATTTAATCGAGAATAAATATACTTCATCTGAAAAACTAGCAATCCAAGGTGGCTCAAATGGTGGACTATTAGTAGGTGCTTGTATGACACAACGTCCTGATTTATTCAAAGTAGCATTCCCGGCTGTAGGAGTGCTTGATATGCTTAAATTCCATAGATTCACAATTGGTTGGGCATGGATGGATGACTATGGTAACCCAGAGGAAAAAGAAATGTTTAATTACTTAAAAACATTTTCACCTTACCATAATCTAAAAGAAGGAACAAAATATCCATCTACTATGGTAACTACTGCAGATCATGACGATAGAGTAGTTCCTGCACATTCATTCAAATTTGCTGCAAGACTACAAGAATATCATTCAGGAGCAAACCCTGTTCTTATTCGCATCGAAACAAAAGCAGGTCACGGAGCAGGTAAATCTCTTACAAAAGCAATTGAAGAAGTTGCTGATTTATATTCATTTATGTTCTATGAAATGGGTGTAACTCCAAAATTCTAAATTAAATAACAATTCAAATCAAGCCCGAACTTATGTTTGGGCTTTTTTTTTGCCTCTTCATTCTGAACTTGTTTCAGAATCTTTCCCATTTTTACATTTCGATTACGCTCAATGACTGAAGGGAATTTTGAGAGAAGTCAACCCTTATTTATAATAAAATTTTTCTCTTCGCTCTGAATGACGATGGGAATTCAGAATCACAGATTTTAATGGATTCCACGCATCGGTCTGAATGACGTTGAGTATTTTTATTGAAATAAGCAAGAAATACAACGTCGGCAAGCCAAACAAAACCCCTTTTTTACATTTCGACTACGCTCAATGACCGAGGGGAATTTTGAGGGAAGTCAACCCTTATTTATAATACAATTTTTCGTTTCGCTTTGAATGACGTTAGGGTTTTTGGGGGATTTAGTTTTAACCTTCCGAAGGTTTTGAACCTTCGGAAGGTTTCTAATATCGTTTAATATTGATTCTTCGCTTCGCTCTGAATGACGGGGAATTCAGAATCACAGATTTTATGGATTACGCAGATTTCACGGATTAAGTAAGGTGGTAATTTTTTGGAGATTCTTCACTACGTTCAGAATGACGTAGAGTTTTT
>JAUIIX010000160.1 GCA_030431515.1 bacterium | reverse complement strand
ATTATGCAATTTACAAAAATTTTCTTACTCATTCACGCATTTCCTGTTCCGGCCAATTAATTTCTTTTTTTATTGGGTTATATTTATGTTTAAACTTATATTTTTCAATATAATCTGCTAATTACATTGAATAATAAATAGAAATTGAACGAAATCTGCAAAATTGGATTAAAATAAATTTATAGCTAAGGCAAGTGATATTTAAATGTACTATATTTGAACCATGAGTGATGCAATAGTGAATGAAGTCCAATACGCTGCTTGGGTCAATGAGATCAAAAACAAAATCCAATCCACCCAGATAAAGGCAGCCATTTCTGTTAACCAAGAGTTGCTAAACCTTTATTGGGAAATTGGGCGTGATGTTTCTTCAAAAATCAACGAAGCTAAATGGGGAACTGCGGTAGTGGAAAAGTTAGCTAAGGATCTAAAAAATGATTTCCCAAATCAAAAAGGGTTCTCAAGATCAAATATCTTTTATATGAAAAAGTGGTTTGAGTTCTATCAAGGTGAATCAGAAAAAATCCAACAACTTGTTGGACAAATTCCGTGGGGTCAAAATATTGTCATTATTTCGAAAGCAAAATCTATAGATGAGGCACTGTTTTATTGCAATAAAGTACTGGAAAACAATTGGTCACGTGCTGTGCTTGCACACCAAATAGAATCGGATCTGTATAATAGGCGAGGCAAGGCCATCACAAACTTTGCCCAAACTTTACCGAAAATTCACTCTGAATTAGCTCAAGAGACACTAAAGGACCCCTATAAATTTGATTTTCTAAATCTACAAGAGCAGGTCTTAGAAAAGGATATTGAAAAACAGCTCACAAGCCACATTACAGCATTTTTGTTAGAGCTAGGTGCAGGGTTTTCATTTGTGGGAAGGCAGTTTTCAGTGAAGATTGACAATCAAGATTTTTATATAGACTTGTTATTTTATCATATTAAATTAAGGTGTTATGTCGTAATTGAACTTAAAGCAATAGAGTTTAAGGCTGAATTTACGGGCAAGCTTAATTTATACCTCTCGGCAATTGACGATCAGTTAAAAGGTGAAACAGATAACCCAACAATTGGTTTGCTACTCTGCAAGACAAAATCAAATATAATAGCTGAATATGCACTTAGGGGAATGAATCAACCCATCGGAGTAGCGGAGTACGAACTAAGCAAGGCCATTCCAGATGATTTAAAACCTAACCTACCTACTATAGAAGAAATTGAAAAGGAGCTCTCAAGGGATAGTGATGATTAATGGAGATTTTACTTGGTAATTTGTTCAAAATTAGAAGTTAGCATTTATTATGCTTTCAACATAATCTACTAATTACATTGAATAATTAATTAAAATTGAACGAAATTTGCAAAATATGGTTAAAATAATTGATTTAAAATAATTATTTGGATTGTAATATTTAATATCAAAACATTTAAAATTTACTTGCATTTTTTCAAAAAATTTTGCTTATTCGATTAGTTTAAGTATTAAAATTTATGAAAATATTACTGGATATACCTGACAGTAAAGCATTCCATTTATTGGAGGTATTAAGAAGTATACCTTATGTTAA
>JAUIIX010000159.1 GCA_030431515.1 bacterium | reverse complement strand
AAAATACCCCTTCCTACTACAATCTTTCCATTGGGAGTGCTATGCAAAAAACTTATCATTATTTGCAAATTTTCACCCCAACTAAGGTAGATGAATACTACACTTTTACCGTTAAAATTTATGGTGATGAAGCCGTTGAAGAACGTATTTGCGAATCTATTGCCCTTTTTGAGAATGTTAACCTCTATAAATAAGTTAAATATATTTTATATATTTGTTGAATTAATTTAAAACCCCTCATGTTATGAAAAAAATTACTCTATTTACCCTCTTGGGTATTTCTTTATTGATTTTAAGTTGTAATGAAACTATAGAACCTGTTGATCAAAATGAATCAATCCGTGGTGACAGTGAAATAGTAATTAATAAAAAAAATAAAATTTTATTAAAAGATACAGAACTAAGTTTAAGTGAAATTGAAGATAGTAAATGTGGTGAAGGATTAGTAAAAACGATATATGCAGGACAACATATTAATGTTGGTGAGCTACTAGTATCTAACGATGAAACAAACCTATATGTCACTTACAAAGTAATGGGCAATTGGTTTTTAACAGAATCACATTTATATGTAGGTCCTTATGGCGATTTACCTTTAAATGGAGGTGGAAATCCAAAAATTGGAAATTTTCCTTACCACGGAGCTCACCAAAATATGCAGGAATATACTTTTACCATTCCATTAAACCAAATTGATAAAGATATTAATGGTTGCTTTATTGTAGCAGCTCATGGTGTAGTTAAAGAGATTGTTGATGGTAAAGTTGTAGGTTCTGAAACTGCTTGGGGTCAAGGAGATGATGAATTTCCTGGCAACCGTTGGGGTTGGTATATTACGTATTGTGAAGAGGAATGTGATGAAAATGATTGCTTGATAGCAGCTTCTTACAAAATTAGAAAACCAGAAAACTCTAATTGCTATGAGTATTTAGATAATGAAACCTCTAGAATTGCTTGGACAACTAAATATGCATACAGTTGGTTAAATAGTATTGATTATGCTACTGGATTACCATTATTTGCAAATCCAAGTAATTGTGAATTAGAAAGTGATCATTTAAGTGTTGCAGAAGTAGATTTAAAATTGTCTGATGATGGCTCAGAGTTAACCATAAATTACGATGCCAATGAAGGATATATGTTAACTTCTATTGATTTATACGTTGGATTAGAGAGTACTCCTATTAACCCTGATGGATCTATTAACTCTAATCTAAATAATGATAATTTTATAAAAATAAATTTTAATGGAGGAGGAAAAACTTCGCATACAGTAACGATTCCATGGCAAGCACCTAATGGAAATGAAAACCAACTTATTTGGGTTTCAGCGCAAGCAGATGTATGCCCTATCTCAGATTGATTAAATTAAGATTTAAAAATAAAAAAGAGAATGTTAAATAACATTCTCTTTTTTATTTTTAATATTGTTTGAAATTCAACATATATTATAATTTCAATAAAGAATAATTATTTTCTTTTAAACAATGAAGCATTATTTTACTTTTGATGAAAATTTTTTACCATGCAACAAATAATAGATCGATTTATAAAATACGTAAAGATTGATACCCAATCGGATCCTAACAATCCAGCTTTTCCAAGTACT
>JAUIIX010000014.1 GCA_030431515.1 bacterium | reverse complement strand
CTGTCTAAAAAGGTTAAATTTATTGAAAAATTAATTTTAAAAGTTGTAGTGGCAATTCATGAATTGCCATTACAACTACTTGTTATTTTTATGGATATGAGATAATTATTAATTAATAGAAATTATCAATAATTGAATAAAAATATGAATTTCTAAACAAAAATATTAATAATTTGGACTTTTTAGACAGCCTCTACAATGTATTTTAATTATATCTTCTTATAGAAACTAAAAATATTCTATTCCTGTTCGTAAGGAAGGGTTTCATCTTGAACTAAAAATATGCTTACTCACCATTATAACTATAATTATAATCCCCACCAGACCAAGAACCTGCATTTATTTCCATTCCTGCTTTGTAGAGAACGGTTTCAGCATCCATTAAATTCTTTTATCAATTCTGTATATGCGGCTCCCTAAGTCTGTTTAATAGGGTGTAAGTTTAAAATAATACAAGCCTTAATTGATATAAGGCTTGTATAAATAAGATTAATATTATCATCTGGATAACAACCACATTTTTAAATACTTTTCTTCTGCTAATCTTTCTTGATATTCAAGTTTGTTTTCTTGAATTAATCTTTCATTTAACTTGTTATCACTGTCAATCTTTGATTTAATTAAATCATATTGCATTTCAAGAATTTTATTTTTTTCTTCGGTAGCTTTTGTTTTGCTTTTATTTACTTTTTCTTCTATTGTTTTGAATATTTTAGTGACTTCACTTTTATTCTTATCATTAACTGGAATCTCCAATAGAGAATTAATTGCTAGATCATAGTTTTCCTTCAATATAAACCCTTTTGCTTCTTTAATTTTTTGTTCGGAATATTGAACTACACTTTTTTTATAATTATCGTTTGTGTTTTTAACAAATTTTTCAAATTCTTTTTTATTGATGTTTAATGTTTTAAATGCATTGTTTCTAGCTACTTTTTCATTTGATCCAACTCCATTTACATCAAATGAAGTAGCCGCTAAAACAGCTTCTTTGTTACCACTAAATACTACTTTTAAAGTAATGCTTCCATTAACATTGTATATGCGTCTCATTCCCTCAAGTTTAGTAATTTCATATTCATTATAAATTACCACAGTAACTATTGGATTATAATATTGGGTAATTTCTATGCCATTATCAGAGTAAATTGAAAAAACTTTACTTTTTAATAAATTCTTAGAGCTCTCATCTAATAATTCATTTGGTTCAACAAAACTCCCAACTGTTAATTGAGCGTTTAAATTAAAAGTAAAAATAATAAACAATAAAAATTTCATTTTATTTCTCCTGTATTCTTAAAGATTTTCCAGTTGATTGTAGATCAACTGAAATATTATGGGTATTTTTTAAATATTTCCTTAATGCACTGCCAAATCTTCGAGGGCTGTCATATTTCACTGGATCTACTCTTATATAGCTAAAATTTAATGTATTAGCTGTAGTCATTCCTATTTTATAAGTAAAAGAATTTTCTTGAATCCAATCCTCTAAAACTTCATCAAAATAATCACCTGATGGTAATTCTGAGTTTATTTCATAATTAATGAAATTTAGAATTAAGGTTAAAGGTTTCCCTTTTGTAGGAACATCTTTCCAATATTGTCTAATACTTTCGAGTATTCTATCCATACCATTCCTAGCTGCTATTTTAGTTAATGAACCAACATCATTGTTAGGAGGCATAACAGCATCACTTGAGCCACCACCTTGCCCTAATAATAAGGCTGTAGCAACTTCAAAAACCTTTATATCAACTACTACCTTTCTAGCAGGTCCAACTTCAACAATTTCTACGGAAAATTCAAAATATAAATCCACGCCTGAAGCTGATGCAATCATTGCGTTATTATCTGCATTTAGCCCTGGCATTTGTGCTCTTAATATATCAAAATTATTTATTGCTTGCTCGGGGTTTATAACTACTAATTGTCTTTCATTTAGTATTTGACCTATTGCAATAGATGCTTTTGATTCCTTAGAATTTCCATCACTTAAAAGAGTAATGGCATCCGATTCTGGAGTAGATTTAGGCAAAACTGCTATTGTTGGCTGCGAGACATCATTCTGTGATTTTAATATCCCAAAAGTTAAAAATATTATTAATAAAATCATTTTTTTCATAACCCATATATTGTTTTTTGAATAATTTTTTGTTGAATTAGATATTCTCTAAGTTCTTTAGTTTTGATTATTACTTCAACTCCAAGTTTTATTTCACCACTTTCAGTTTTTAACCTGTAATTTGGATTTATATATCCTTTATTTGTATTAATTACAAACTCATACCAAACCCCTTTTTTAAAAAATTCGTAAATAAAATCTTTTGATTTTGAAATTTCTTCTGTATCTAATAATGAAGTACAATTTCCTGCACCTCCAGAAATCATTGCAGCATAAACTGCTGCTTTCAATGCATCTTCTTCTGCCTCAGCATTATTGTATCCAAATCCCCATGCTAAATATTTATAGCTATTGCCTTGTATGCTTTCAAGACATTCAACTTCATTTGACTTAGGTAAAACTCTTGGTTCTTTTACGCTTGAACAAGATATTAGTAAGTAAATGAAAATTGAAAATATTATTAATTTTTTATTCATTTTATTTCCTTAAAATAATTTTTGCAAACTGTAACTCACTCTCATTTCAAATCTCAATCCACCTAATATTAAATCATTAAGTCCTGTATTTTCAAAATAATCCTTGTTTTCTTGGCTAAAATCCTTAGGGTACTTTGCTTCCTCTTTTCCATCTACCATTAAAACTATTTCAGTAACTGGTAATACAAACCTATAACCAGCTTGGAAGGCTAAATTTAAATCTTTGTTTATTGCGTATTCTCCACCTATATTTAAACCAATACCATAATTATACCCTAAATTTATTTCCCAATCCCCATCTGGATATCCTCCAGTAAATTTTAAAGTGTTTATTCCAAATTCAAGTTCAGTAAAGAAATTCATTCTAGATACCCAAAACTTTTTCATGACTGCCAGATTAACTTCCAATGTAGTAGTTGGATTTAAAGTTAAAAATTCATTATCCATATCTGTATTTTGATCAACAAGAGGAATTCCTATGGAAACATTTACTCCTGCAAAAAGTTGACTAATATTACTTAATGGTGCAGTATTATAATAAAAACCTAATCCTAAATTTAATGCACTAGACGCATCATCTTTAAATATGGGTCCATCTCCAATGATTGGTAAACCTGAACCAACTGTTTTTGGAATATTAATGAATCCGTATCCAATATTAGCAACTATGTCTATAATTTGAGAATGAGATACTGCTGTATAACCTTGATCATAACTACCTATTATTGGAAATAATATACTGCGATTCTCAGCATTTTTGTTATTATCACCAACTTCTTTTACTCTTCCAAAGCCAACATATTCGGAATACACCTTACTTCCATTATCAATTTTATTTTCATATATAACAAATGCATCGTCAAGTTTAACATCCTCTCTATTTCCTAAATCAAGTGTTATTTGAGGTGTTACATCTTGAATAACTCCTCTCAATTTAAAGTCATCGATTGTATAAGAACTTATTAGGATATTTTCAGATAGTATTTTTAACGATCTTTCAATTGGACTCAATTTAAAATCAGGATCTTTATCACTTGTATTATATTTATTAGCTGTAAATAATCCACTAATATTATCATATTCTAATAAATCTAAATTAACTTGGTTAATATTTGGCATAAAACCTTCCCAGTTTGAAACACTGTCAATATTAACTCTAAACCAATAAAGAGATGCTAATGTCTTTAACGACTTGTCTGTGTCAACTCTTTCTTCTTTATGCAAAATAGGTAAACTTATATATGTTCCATTATAAAACTTATAAGCATCTTCTATTGTAAATGTTGAGATTTTTTCCTTTGAAGAAGCTGAAACTCCGCTATTCTTTTGAGATCTTTCAAATCTACTATTAAGAGAATCAATATTTGTTGCAGAAATTAATATATCCATTAATATTGTCTCTTTGATATTTTTTTTAATTTCAGTTATAAGATTCTTTGTTTCTGCTGAATCAATTGAAAAATTAATTTTATTCAATTTTGTACTTAAAGATTTGATTTTATTTTTATCTAAGTAATTGTAATCATATCTTTTATTTATTTCAAGATTATTGACTGATTTAATAAAGGTATCTTCATACCCACTTAATCCGCCAACTGCAATAGGTACAATTGTTATACTTTTTCTATAGAACTCTGCATCAATAAATTTTTTGTCTTCAGCCTTTAGCATAAAAAGACTTGTCAATATTAGTAAGAAAAATATCTTCATAAAAACTCCAATAATTATTAATAAATCATAAATTTAATGCGAAACAATAATAAATATTTGTTTCTTTTCTTTTCAACTTTTAACGAGTTAATATTTTCTAATAATCAGTTAAAACAACTATTTACATCAAGTATATTTTGCTTTTGGAAAGTATATTTTAATAATCCATTTCCTAATATACTTATTTAGTATAAACTTATATCCTAATTACTTAAATAGATTACTATAAAAAAACAGGAACTATAATTAATGATAAATCTTCTCTTCTCAACATTTTGTTCCTTTATTTATATTTATAGTTACTTGTTAGTATTCATGCCTATAATCTTCCATATTAAGTTTTATTGTTATTTAGCATATCGCAAAATTAACACCATAGAAATTTCAATCATATACCTACAAATAGGTATTTTTCATTTAAAGAATTAATCAACCAAGTGTGATTTATTAACAAGAATTCATTAGTTTTACATCTATGAATTCTAAAATTATAATATTTATATTCCTAATTTGTGCTTTTCAAGAATTGATTAGTGAATCAGATTCGCTTGATATACTTGGAGATAATCGTTCTGGATTCACCGATAAAGTTAATATTCTGGCTGATACAACTACAAGTTTGATGTATAATAAAAAGATGCTTGAGTCCCTAAAGAACAGGGATACTATGGCTTTATTTGATATGTACTGCTTTGGCAAGGACTTAGGAGAGCGTAATCCAAGAATAGGACTCATTTGTGCTGATTCGATTCTTAGAATTGCTTATGAAATAAATGATGTTCGTTCAATGATAAGTGGATACAATCTGAGAGGATTAATGTACACTTTGAAAGGTGATTATAATATTGCTTTAGAAAACTTCAACAAATCCTTGGAAGTTTCAGAAAAATATATTGATTCCTTAGGCAAGAAGATTTTAGATAAATATGGGATTACATATTTCTATCTTGGAAATCTATATATGAATAGGAATGAATATAAAACAGTACTGTTAAACTACAATAAAGCAAATGATTTATTTAATCAATTTACTCAGAGAGATTATCAGATTGAAGACTCCTTAATAAAAAATGTATGGGGTAAGTTTCCTTACACTACATACAAAAATGATAAACTATCAATCCTTTACTCAATAGCTGATACATACAATAAATTAGAAGATTTAGATAAGTCCAATAATTATATTGATAGTTGTGATAAGGCTGAATCCAATTATACTGACCATAATTTCAATGCAAAACTTCTATATCTAAAATCATTGAATTTCTATAAAGAGGGCGAGATAGATTCAGCAACCATATATTTAAATCAAGCTCTTGAAATATCTTTATACATGAACTACTATGAATATCAGGTTTATATTTATGACCTAAGATATCAGATTTTAAAAAATATTTCAGATATTGATAGTGGTATAGTATCGGCTTCTAAAATCAATATGAAATCCTACCTTTCTAAATTTTATAAAATAAAAAGTGACTGGTTTGCTGAAAAAGGAGATTATAAGAATAGCCATCAGTTTCTTTCCAAGCATTTAGGAATTAAAGAAATTCTGAATGATGAAAATAATGCGAGAGAGTTTGGAAAATTAGAATCTGACTTGGAATATAAATCTACAATAAAGAACCTTGAATACGAACAGGAGCTTGCTAAGAATAGGCAAGAGATTAGCTCGCAGAGGCAGTTGATAATGATAATTGCTATAATCCTTACATCCATTGTGATATTACTGTTGGTGAGGTTTATTATGCAAAGGAAATCATATATTAAAATTATTGAGTCTAAGCAGAGTCAATTAGAATATTCTAATAGTGAACTGACACTTTCAAAAGAAAAACTATCCGAAATGAATATTGCTAAGATAAAACTATTTGGTATAATCTCACATGATTTAAAGAACCCCATTAAAGAATTTCAGATAGGAACTTCAAAGATGCTAAATAATTTAAAGACCCAGAACAAAATGGAGATTGGGGCTGATTTGGCTTACTTAAATAATCTATCATCTAAGATTTCCGAACTACTTCTATCTCTTCTTGACTGGTCTAAATCCCAAATAAATCAGGATGCTTTGGATATTGAAAATATTTATTCTAATGAAATGACTGCTAACATTATCAATTTATTTGATGAAGATATAAATAGGAAAGGTTTGAAGATTGTTACCGACCTGAAGGTTCCTACATTTTTTAGTAACAATTCAACTTGTGAAATAATCCTAAGGAATATAATCCAAAATTCAATCAAGTTTTCTTATGAAGAAGGAATGATAAACATAAGTAACATGATAGAAGATGGCTATGTGATATTTAAAGTTGAGGATTATGGTATTGGAATTTCTGAAGATAACATCACCAAGATTAATAATTTAGAACTGCCTGAAGTAAAAGAAGGAGTCGGTTTTGCTAAAAGCTCTGGTTTAGGTTTGCTGAAGGTACAAGAACTTTTAAATCAGATTGGTGGAAATTTAATTATTGAACAAAATAATTCTACTGGAACTATAGTTTATGTTTATATCAAAAATCAAAATACCATAAATTAGGTATATTGATTAAACAAGATTTATCTTAAGTTTGGATTTTTTAAATAAATATAGATTTGATATGGCTAATATTTTAATTGCAGATGACCATTTATTATTCGCTGAATTAATAAAAGAGAAGATTGAAGCAAATTCTTCTCATATAGTTAATAGGATATATTCTAATGGGGTTAGTTTATTTAATGGAATTGAAGAGTTTAATCCTAAAATTGTGATTACAGATATTAGAATGCCTGATGGAGATGGTATCTATCTATGTAAGAAGATTAAGGAATCCAAAATTGATATCCATATAATTGTGATAACTCAGGTTTCTGAATTGGGGACATTGGATTATCTGATTGAGAATTTAGTAAGTGGAATAGTGAATAAATCTTCAAGTGAAAGTGAGATATTGAAATCAATTGATGTTGTATTATCGGGTGAGAAATACCTTTGTAGCACTACTCAAAAGGTGCTGGATACGAAAAGAAGATATGACAAAATAGATGCTGAAATTCTTACTAAACGTGAGATAGAAGTCCTCAACTTGTTATGTACTACTTTGTCTCATGAAGATATTTCAAATAAATTGTATATTTCAGTAAATACTCTACTAACCCATAAAAAAACAATCATGCGAAAATTGAAAGTTAAAAATGTTCAAGGGATGATTCTTGAATCTATGAAACAGGGGTATGTGTCATTAGATTTACAATAATTTTAATTAATTTTGAGGGTTCGGTATATCTATTATGTTGTTAGTTTACAATTACTAAATTCATTAGACCCCCTGTTAAATAGAATTAATAAAGTGTCCACTACATAACATAATTACAAAGATGAATGAAATAAGCGAAATCAAATTATTCTAATTAACAGAATAGTTTATTAAAAGGTAACATGTCTTAATTTATTTTACACGATGTATTATAGAATACTCCAATAAATCACTTTATCTAAGCTTACTTTATATCCAATTTAAACTGGGGTTTACTACAATACCATTTATTATTTCATGTAATTTATTCATCTATCAAAAAAGCATATTATGTATAGGATTGACTTTATTACATAGATTAATTATTACAAATTTTTTGGAAATATAAAAATAATTATTAACTTGTATTAAGTGAAAATACTGATTTTAAAAAAGTGATATATCATTTTAAAAAAACACTTCACTAGTGAAGAGTTTTGTAAAACAAAGTATATTTACTAAATTGCTTTTAGAGTTAACTCAAAGATAAGTTTCATACTATCAGTTTGTTACTTTACCAACAGAAACGTTGGGTTTATGTTGAAATGAAATTTTAATTATTAATATTAAAGGTGCATCATGAAAACAATTATAATACTGTTTTTTATTTCCATAATCCCAACATTTGGAAATGATTACTTAGATTTAGATACTCTATGGGTATCAGGTATTGGGGGAAACCCAATCGGCTTTTCTCACGATGATTCGCAGATATTATTACAATTTGAAGATTTAGCCAATGATAGGTGGGTAATCAATCATATTGACGCTAATACGGGAGAATTTCTTTTCTTCACTCGTGGTATGTTTACTGCAATAAATCCAATTAAAGATGTTTATTATAGTTATATCAATGGCTTTATTGGAGTATTTGATATGTATAATGGCGAATTAATTGATTCAATATTTTTACCAAGTAATTTACCTGATACTTACGGTGTTGGTGGCGAAAACATGACAGTTTCTAATGATGGAAATAAAATAGCAATTACTGGCTCAATCCATTATGAGGAAAACAATAAGTTTATAGATGAATCTCTTATTTTAATTATTGACATTGATACAAAAAAAGCAATTACAGCAATTAATTTTTATAATGGATTAGGTAGATATGGAAATTTACCATTTTGGAGTAAAGACAACCAGCACATTTACGCTGTTCCACAAGAGTATGATGATGATTACAAATTGCACAAAATCAATATTTATAATGGTAAAGTGGTTAAATCATTTGAGTATTTATATGATGAATTTGAACCAAGTCGTATTCAAAATGCTTGGCTTTCTGATAAAGGTAATTATTTCTTTGTTTCTTCTGGTTCTGGCTTATTTGCTTATGATTCTAATACTGAAGAAGAGTTATTTAGTTTTAAACACTGCGTACTTAATTTAGATTGTAATTTAATTTATAATTTAATTTCAAATGAAAATAGAAATTTAATTGTTTCTTATGGACAATCTGAAATTGGTATAGCAAATCATAGAGATACTCGCACTTGGAATTTAACTAACGGTGGTCATATTAATTCTTTATGGTATGATTCGAGTTCTGGCAAAGATACAGATGGATGGCGATTTCAGATTAGCAATAAAACAAACACAAAAACTCTCTTCAGAAAAAATGAACTTTTTTGCATTTCCAATTTCTGGGAAGACCCAATAATTAACAGCGTTACTAACCAAGAACCAGATATAAGGTTTTCTGAAGAAGGGAATTTTATCAATATCCAAACCCAACAAGGCGATAATCAAATAACTATTAGTAATTTAACTGGTGCTGTTATCCAAACTATACCAATTAATCAGTCAATGCAAGTTATTAATATTAATAAGCAAGAGTTTACAGCAGGTACTTATTTTATAACTGTTCATAATTCTTCTGGTGCATATAATTATCAATTTATTGGGGGAATGTAAGATGAAGTACATATTCATTATTATATTTATATCAATGAATATAATTTATTTAAATGCTCAAGATAAAGAACCTGATAAAATGATTTTTGTGATAGACGGTACAGGTGATCCTTTAGATACAACATTTGCAAAATTCAAATATAATGATTTTTGGATTGGTTGGTTTTGGGGTGGTCATACGAAAATTGGTGAAGGAATGTATATGAATGGCAATCATAATGCTGTAAACCACATAGTGTTTGAATATGATGTTTTTTGTTTCCTTCTCTATCAAATCGCTTTGTCATAAAATGTGCTCTACCATTTTCTTCTAATAGTTTTGATTCAGAGATTTCAATACCACAATCTTTCGCCATCAAGTAATATGCATATTCTACTCGTCCCCATCCACTACTGTTGCCAAATTGTACATCACTTACACTATCTAATTTTATTAACCAATGCTCAAATCCTTTTGGAACATTTCCTTGACCAGATTTCACTTCTTTTGAAATTGGATTGTACGCAATTAGTGCTTTGGGACGTGCCCCACCAGCTGAAGTACCAATTTTTAGAATTTCTATCATTGCTTTTTCATCATGACTGCTAAAATTAGTTAAGAAAGATTCACATTCATTTAATATCTTTTTTGCAATTTCAACTAAACTATCTATTTCTAATGAATTACTTCTTTTACTTTTGTCAAGTTGTGCTGGCTCAAATTCAAGTGCCCCCATTCCTCTGGATCCTATAAAACAAAGTTTCTCTACAGGATTCATACTATCCTCTTGCCTTCCCTGACTCACTAACCAAGTATTTATTAATCTATTCCCATATTTATCAGGTAAAGAATCTGCCAATAAACTAGGCAACCCTTTAAATGTATCTTCTTTTTCCCCTCTTCCTATTCTCAATTCTGGGAAACTATATATTCGTGATCCATTCTTTATTGGCATTTTGATAGGTGACAAGTCCCAAGCTTTTTCTATAAATTTAGAATCGTACTCAAAAATCCCTAATTTTTTAATATCATCCCAACGCACTGCTCCAGCCAATTCGCCCCATATTTTTACTTCAGCTACATCTACCATCCTAAATCTTCCTTTTCTTCATTATTATTGTTTTTAGGAGATGCTTGTTTGCGTTGCTTTTTCTTTAACTTGGCATATTCAATTGGACTGATTTCTTGTTCAATTTTAAATATATCCATAATATACAACAAGTCTAATACACGTATCACTTGTATGAAAGAGTCTATTCTAACTTTTTCTCCTCTTTCCAGAAGACTCAGAGTCGAACGGCTAATACCAGCAGATTCAGCTACTTCATCTTGAGTTTTATTTTGATTCAATCGGTGCCATTTAATAAAATTTCCGATTACTTCTAATAATCCTTTATCTGATATTAGATTCCATTTTTCGTAGGATATATCATTCATTTCATTTATAAATTTGTTATTGTGTATTATATCTCATGCAAAAATAGAAAATGTATTTGCAATTACTAAATATGAATGATTAATCATACATATATACTAAATATGTAGTGATATGTATTAGATCTTATACAGATATAAATTATCTTTGATAATGGAGATAAAAGCTAGTTCGTGGTCTCCTGATCCTTTCAATCAGAAGAACTTATGATAAATTACATATCGGATTCAATCTTCTTCAACCACTTATGTAGATTGGAAGGATTTGTGTTATATCTATTGGCAATGAATTTCTTGTTCAACTTAATTTTATTTTTGGTTTTGAATGGGTTAACTGATTTTTCGATAGCCTATGATAATTATTGGAATCAATAAAAGAGAAACCCACCACCAATCTCAAATTGGAATATTAGCAGTTATTGGAATCGCAGGACCTCCTGGGTCAACTATCATTCCATTTACAATTCCATCACTATCGCCATTAACAAAGCACCCCTAAGAGTGCTTTGATGTGATATGTTTTAAGTCTTATTTTAAGTAGTTGAATTTTTGAGAGATTTCATATTTATCGTTTGAGATATTTATGAAATACAATCCAGAATGAGAAAGTTTTGGATTTATTTGGATGTTATTTCTATCAAATTCTTGATGTCCTTTGCTTTGGAATAATTGATTTCCAAGTAAATCAAATATCTTGATTGTGTATTCGCCTGGTTCGTAAATCTCTAATTCAATGTTAGCATAAGAATCAACGACTGGATTTGGATATATTTTTATAATTTTGAAATCTTCATAATTAGAATATTTCTTTTAATTCCAATCCAAGAAATAAGTATTCATTAGTCCTTTACCTTTAATTTCAATTTCGCCTCTAAGTGTAAAATTCCAGTTTCCGTTGAATTTTTCAAGTTCAGTTTTGAAGTTATCTGTTATTTGGATTTGACTAATTAAATATTTAATTAAGAAATAAAAAGCACCCGATAGGGTGCTTTGATTGTTAAATTCTTTATTCTGAAGTTTTACCTTTTCATTAATTTAATTGTATTTTCTTTTAATTTAATAAGATATACTCCAGTTGTCAAATTACTAATGTCAATAGGTAAGTCTTTACTGCAATATCCATGTTTCACTTCTATTCCTAATGTATTGATAATTTGAAACTCACCGCTGTAATCCTTTATTCTAATAAGTTCAGAACTTGGATTTGGATAAACAGTATGATTAATGTTTTGTTCTACTTCTACACCTGTTTTTGTTCCATTCATTGTAAAGTATTTATTTGATTGGTCGGATATTAATTCGTATGTACCTGATTGTAAGTCGAGGGTGTAATAAATAACACCTCTATTTTTAGCGCTTTCATCTAATTGACCAACAAGGCAAAGTGTACTATTATCTTTACTGAATATTATTGAAGCTCTTTCAGGACTACCTTCATAATTAATCTCTAAAACCTTTTTCCCAGTAAAAGTATCCCAAATTTTTATTAAACTTTCTTTTGGTACAATACCAGCTACATAAATCTCATTTGGACTTACAGCAATTGAAGCAATTCCATTAGAATTAGATAAACCTTCTAAATCCAATATTTTTTTACCTGTGAATGTATTATATAAAGTATGGTTAATCAAAATAAAAGTACCATCTTTAAGTAAATCTATGTATCTTACATTATTTAATCGTTTTAAATAAAAGATTCTCTCTTCAGATTCTAAACTATAAACACAAATAGTACAACTATCCTCGCTAAATTTTAACGGACTATATAAAAATGCAATTAACTTAACATCGTTACTAAAGTCTATCTTTTTTTCCACACTGCCATCATTATATTGCCCTTCTCCTTCATTACTTTCTTCTGTTTTAAAAAAATTATATTTTATGGCTTTTTTATCTAAATCATAAATTGATAATAAATTTTTGGGGTCTTTAAAATTATCATCAGTATAACCAGTATAATTAAAAGCAAGGTAATTATCGTCAGAGGAAAAAATGAAACTATTTATATTAACAGCATAATTTAAGAATGGTAGCGAAATTACATCAGTTAATTGCATATTTGTATAATCAATTTGATAATAGGTGTTAATATTACCAGCTATAAAGATACCTAATTCAGGTTTTGTTTTAGCAGTATTAAAGGTACGATTATAATTATAGCTACCTTGTGTTATGAATTGCGATTCAATTCTTTTATTGTTTATTGAGTATTTTTCATTTAAAAATGTTAATACCCCATCTGGATCATGGATTGGCTCTAAGTAAACAATTTCGTTCTGATTAGTTAATTCTAACTTACTTTTATAAAAGCCTGCATCTAAACTAAATGTATTTAATTGTTTTAAATCAGACCTATTATACACCTTTACTGTAGATTGAGAACTTATAACAATTCTGTTCTCCGAAATATTATAATGCTCTAAAGTAGAAATACCATAATCAATTGAGATTTCTTTTGTTGTCATCTTTTGTAAATCTAATATTGAAGTTTTATGTAAATAATTATAATTTTCATTAGTTTTTCCTTTTAGCAGAAAAGATTCATAATATAAAATTGAATCTTTAGAAATTGAACCATAAATCTTTCTTTTATAATTTGAATATTTTTCTTTGTCCCAGTCAAGTTCTGGAATTTCTATTGTTTTTTGATTTTTATAATCAAAGTACTTAGTATTTATTTGACCATTAATTCCACTACTCCATAATAAAACATCATAAGAATTGTTTATAAATCGTGAGTAAGGGCTAAGGAGAATCTTTTTAAATGTAGTATCAATTTTTTTTGTTTTAGTGTCATAAATATAGCTTTTTGAGTTCACACCTTCGTCAGTGTTATAAAGTATTTTTTTTCCGTCATAACTAAAGTCTAAAATCCTTCCAGGTATTTCAAAAAAATCATTTAAACTCCCATCTTTTTCATTAAATACTGCGACCATTTTGCTTTCATATTGGACATAAATTTTTGATTGATCTTGTGATAAATACATTTCATAGATTAAACTCAAATCCTTAATTGTATTATAAACTTGTACAATTTCATTAGTATTATGATTTATTTTATAACAATTTTTATAAGTGATGACATAAATGATGTTATCATCTTCATCTGAAAAATAAACAGAGTTATACAAATAATTCTTTCCAGCTGATGTTGGTATATTTATTTTTTTCATTTTTTCATTTAACAAATCAATTATAATTATATCATTTTTTCCAGCTCCTCCACCAAGTGATGTTGCTGCTAGATATTTTTCACTTTTTGATATGTTAAATGAATACAAATTATTGTAACTACTTGTGAATATTTTTTGAGTGTCTAATACACTACTATTCCCACCTTCCCCAGAATCATACTCAACTTTAAACAAATTTTCAGTCTTTAATGAATCAGTAGGTACTATCCAGTTATAGATATGCCCCTTAACTTTTTCAGCTATTTTACCCCAAGTATTACCACCATTTGAACTATACATTAAATTTACTTCTTCTTCTTTGGATATTCCACACCATCTTATTGGAATTACTTCACCTTTATTGAAGTTTTCTCCACCATTCGGATAGACAATTGTTAGTTCTTCGCATTCTCCAATTACAATCATTTTTAAATCAATCTCTAATTCTATATCCATCTCAGAAGACTCAATAAGTAGAACAGCAGAATTATCTGTACCAACTTCTTTACCTGTGGCTTTAATGTTAATAGATAATTCTTCTGATTTTTTTGATAAAATGTTTTCTGTATTGCCAATTATCTCAAATTTATTATTATTATCACCAATTATACTTATTTTATCAAGAGTAAAGTCTTGGTCAGAAACATTTTTAAAGATTACAATATTCTTTTCTTCAGATTGATTCAAAGGTATATATCCAAAGTCGATAAGGTCAGTCATTTTTTCAATAGGATTTCTATATTCGGCTGATAATTCTATTTTGTCTGTTCTATTAATTTCGGCTAACTCAAATTCAAAAAATGCATTTGATTTTCCAAACTTGTTGGGTTGATAAATAAATTTAATTTCCGATTTATCACCTTTCGGAAGTGTATAGTTATCTTTTTCAATTTCGTAGTCAAAATTACCATTTATATTATCTTTTAAATTCATATTAGAAATTTCTATGGGTGCTGTTGAAGTATTCTCAATATAATCTACTACAAATTGCTTTGGTTTTTTAGTAAACACAATTCCAAAATCTACTTTATTAACTAACTTTTTATAATAGTCATCATAATTTAGTATTATTTCTGAATTAATTGGAAAAATTTCGATATTATCGATATCTGCAAATTCAACTTGTAAGTGTGCATCTATCACTCCAATTCTTTTTGCATCTAATTTAATTTCAATTTCTAAATCTGCTTGTGAATTTAGAGTAAAATTGTCATAATTCGAAGATAAACTTAACTGATCTTTATCACTACCTTGAATTGTTATATTTTTGATTGCAATTTTATCATCTGTAATATTTTTCAGTAAGTTAAGCTTCATTGTTGAGTCAGAATTAATAGAAATCTCACCAAAATCAATATTTTCAGTTAATAAATTATAATAATTAAATGTATTAAATTGAGTAGAGTAGGCAGGAAATCCAAAATGCATATTTTCACTTCGACTATTGTAAATATATGCTCCAATAGCACTGTCTGAAACAATTTTATAAACTTTATCTTTTTCTAACTTAATTTTTACTGAACACCAGTTTAATCCATTGTCAGTATATTTTACACCTATAGTTGGATTTTTAACTCTCAAAGGAGTAAAACTAAACTCTTCACCATCGCTAATTCCTATTTTAATATCATATGGTGGCATTCCATATTCTGATTTATAACATAGATTTATGTAATTATGTGTTTCATTATTTGTTTGTGGAGAGTAAAATATAAATTCTTTAAGATATTCATTTATAGGGATTAATCCAACTTGCATTGGGTAATTACCTTCTCCTGCAAAAGTATATTGAGTTACACTAATTTCTTTATTACTTGATATAAATAAATATTCATTCTCAAATGGTCCAAATAATTTCGAAGTCCCAGACTTTGTGAATGAATGAATTGGTTCACCATTGAAAAATATCTCTGTGTCGCTATTTTTACATGTTATGCTTATGTAACAATTAGAATTATCTTCATTCATAGGTGACAAATGATATGATTTACCCCATAAGTTAGTTGGTAGCTCCATTTCTTGGATAAAACCACAATCGCTATTCTCATAAGGAATATTAGCACAATAACTTCCTGTAATTACTCCAATTGGTTTGTCAGAAGTAATACTCACATTTTCTAAAGCTTTATTTTGGTTATTACTCGAAAGTAAATAAACATCACCTTCGTTTAACTGAATTTTTTTTGTTTCTTGATTATATTTAATTTCACAATCAGTTCTATCCTCACTACTAAAAATAGCTATTTGAGATGGTTGCCAAACATTAATGTTATCTGACTTATCTTCTAAAGTATTTATTAAATACTCTTTTCCTAATGATTTTATTGGTAAAACATAATATCCTTCAGAAGTAGTAGATGTTGTTGTAATTGCATAGACTGTGATAGGTTCAACTGACTTAATAAAAACTGCTTTTCTTTTATAGTTACTATTAGGATTGGGTTGTTCATTAGGTTTTTTATTATATAAATTAGCTTCACCACTCAAATCAACTTCATTAACACTATTTTTAGAGACAGTAATTCTTTTATCAAAGCTTTCACCTTGGATAGAGACATTAGTTGTATGTTCTGAAAAAATCAAAAGTTTTAATACTGGAGATTTGCCTCCTACATAATGAGATGGTAAATGAGTTAAAATAAATTCATTACCTGAATTTAATATCATTTGATTCTTATCTTTCAATAGGTTTTCTTCATATTCTGATGAATACAAAATATTTAGAAAAACCAATATGATTATTGTTATTTTTAACATTATAAACTCCCTTTTTTTAAATTTTTTTTTTTAAAGCTTCACTTTCTCTTTGTAGATTAATATTTAATAAGTTTAGTTGTTTGATTATCTAAGATTATTAGATAGAAACCATTTACTAATTTTGAAATATCAATCTTATGTTCAGTCCCAACAAAGTCACTCCATACTTCTAATCCTAAAGCGTTTACGATTTTAACATTACCAACATAGTTAGAAATATTAATAAAATCTGACGCTGGTAGAGGGTGAATATTAAATTTATTTTCCCTTTCGACAGTTGTACTAACTTGTTCTAATTTTGTATGTGCTTGTTCTGAAAAAATACCATCTTCATCACCAACATAAAGTGCTATGCTTTCACCATTTACTTCAAAATTACCATTATAATTAATTTTAAATAATCCATATTTAGTAAAATTTAGATCAGAAAGTAAAACTTCATTATAATTACTTATAAATTCTAGCTCTATTTCACCTTCATTTACATTTTCCTTATATAAATTAATACTTTCAATTAATTGAGAATTTTTATCAATAGGAGCAATTAAATATTTAGTTTGTCCATTCGAAAGTGATGTGTATGAATCTGAATAATGCTCAATTGGGTTTAGAGATACCATCGATATTGTTGGCAATTTAGGATATTGAACAACCATTATTGGCTTATTCGAGCTAATAATTTTATTTGAATTAACTTTAAATTCGTGAAAAGATTGTTTTTGATTAATAGAAGACCCATCAAGTGATATAACTTCATCACCATCAATATTAATTTCTGTACCTGATTCAAAAGCTAATATTTTAACATTGTACTCCTCATCAGAAAATGGTATTAAGTGATAATTTTTACCGTTTTGTTCTGAAGATATCATAGACTCAATTAAAACGTTTGAGTTAGTTTGCTCTGGTGACCAATTTCCTGAAATTACTGAAATTGGCTTATCAGCATTAATCACTGAGCCAGTTAAACTTTTATTCAGATAAAAATTACTAATTCCAACTGATTCGCCTTCATTAAGTAATATTGTAAATTTAACATTTGGATCAATTGCTATAAATTTATCACCCTTTTCAAGTCGATAATTATTAATTTCTATATCTGCAAAATTAATATCAATTTTTGTATTATCAAAAGCAGCCGTTATTTGAAAGAAATCAGGATATATATTATCATCAAAAACTTCTGCTTCGTTAGTAATTATTTTAATACTCTTACCCAAACTTTTTTTAGGTAATAAATTATAATTTTCTTCATTATCTCCAATTTTTATATTAACCCAAACAGATACATCTTTATTCGTTTGTAATTTATAAGAGTTAGCCCAATAAAGGTTTAATAAATCACTTTTTTTATGCTCAGTTCCTGTTTCTATCATTTCCTTAACAGGTATATTGTAAATAGTTTGATATTTATTACCCAATGTAGACATTAAACGATCTCCATTTGGTTTCTCTAATAGACATTTTGTTGTTGGTTCATGGCTGATTACAATATTTATTTCTGCAATTTCAAGTTGTTCTTGGTACAAAGGTGGTGCAACAATATAAAATTCATTTCCATGCCATATATTTTCTGCTTTAACACTAATAATTGTTAAAGCAAGTAATAAAAAAATTAAGAATATCTTAATCATAATATCATCCTTTTTTAATTTTTAAATATTTTTTTATTTTATTGTATATGCAATTTAATAATTTTTAATTTAATATTTTACTTATTCCTATGATTTTTATAAACAATATAGAATATTAATTACAATAAATTCTATTAAATTTAGTTTGTTTATTTAACTATTTCTCCTCTCAACTTTTAAAATACACATCAAAGCACCCTATTGAGTGCTTTGATGTGATATATACTAATCACAATTCTTTTTATAAAGAATCATATATTCCATAATTATCTTAATTGCTTCTTCTCGAAAACTATTTTTAGTATCTGGGTTATTAAAAAATACTTCTATTTCTTTCCATACTCTACATTGGTCAGAATTAAGATAAATATTCCCATAACTTAATCCTTTTACTAACTGATATGCACTTGTTTTACTAATGCTACTAGAATCCTTTAATTTTTTTAATAATTCAGTAGCAGTTTCAGGATTATAATACTCATCTAAGGCATATAGATAGCTTAGAATAAGTGTTAAATTATTAAATTGTTTAGAGTTTATGCTTATATTCTTGTTTTTAATTTCTTCTTTTAAAATTTCAAGAAATTTGGAAGAATTTGTTGAAGTCACCTGTACAATACTAAATCCTTTTGCATTCACAAGTGCTAATCGCTTATCTAAAGAATTATTACTATCAAGCAAATATAATATTTCTTCACTATCAATTAGATGATCCATACTTGCTTTTTCTATGATTTCTATATCGGTATATGCCTTATAGAAAGAAGTAGATGTCAAAGGTGAGTCTGAAAATAAATTCCCTGAACTAAATATCATAATTAGTACAAATATTAAAAGAGTTAGGTAGTTTTTACTATGCTTCATTTTTTTCTGCTATTTTAGTCGTTTTTTACTTTGAGTAAAAAATTTCAAGTATTCCTGGGTCTTTTTGTAAAAGAGAATTATTCTATTCCAGGTTCTTTAAAATTTATAAACTGATTAACAAGATTATCATCTTTCCACCATTCTAATTCAGATAATATTACAGTGTATTTATTTTTATACATCATTTTTTTGACGAATTCTTTATCTTTTTTAAGATTACTAGAACATTTAGCCATAATCAATAATGACTCCTTATCAGATATTTTATTTACAATTTTCATAATTAATTCTTTGTTATTTAATAAATCTGAATTCGCCATAAATAACGAAAGATAATCTAAAGGATCATATTCTAAATAGTTTTCTAAAAAATTTTTATTAGTTGTCAATTGCGGAGAATAAAAAAGATATATGGCAAAGTCTTTTTCTATATAATCAATAATTGATTTATTGCTTTTCATACTATCAGTTAATATCGAAAAGGAGCGTGGATACTTTCTTATCATTTCACCAGCTATTTCATAATCATTTTTTAATTCATCAGTAAGAAGATTATAACTCAATTTATCAAACCGTCTATTTTTTATACTTATAAGCAATTGTTCTTTTGAAATATTTCTAATATTTTGAATTCGTTCTAACAACTCTTCACTTGATTTACTTCCTTTAATGTCAAAGTCCTTACTTCCATAGGACTTTTGTGTATTTTTTTGTGAGAATGTGGGTATTGCTGCAAATAGTAATGTTAAGTAAATAATTAATACTTTCATTTTTAGTTCCTTTTAATTTCTTTTAAATTTTTTCAAATTGTTTATTAGGTAACACTTCTTTTTACTTTGAGTTAATAATTTCAAGTATTTCTGGGTCTTTTTGTAATCTCTCTGAAGCAAATTTTATTGCTTCCTTATTGTTTTTAACAGCAGCTTATACAATTTCTTATTAGTCTTTAAATTTAAATAAAAGTGAGAGTAAATTTACTCTCACTTATTTTGTATTTAATTTTAATTTAAAAATTACAAACCATGTTTTCTTTTATAATCTTTAAATTCTTTTTCAGCCTTCGAGATTTTCTTTGAGTAATACTCTCTTTCAGATCTGTTTAAGATGCTTGTTTCTCTTTTTTCCTTTTTAAGATCAACAATCCTTTGTTTTATTGATATTAAATTCTTTTCTAAAGAATTTTTACTTTGGTTATGCCTAATTGCCATATATTTTCCCTTTTTTTATATTCCTTATTTATAATTTAAACTTCATAAAAATTAATTTATTATCTATTACCAGGGATTGCATTACTTTTTCCCAAGTCGTCAAATTTTAAATCAAAAGTTGCTCTGTTTTGTGAAGTAGAACTTATTATAAACGAAATTCGTTTCTCTATAATATTTCCTTTTACTCCTATACCCTTTCTTTCATTTTCAGTTAATTGCATAAAAATAAGACTGTAAAATGTATCTGATGGATCTAATTTATATAAATCTATTTTTGCATCACCTACTAATTGTAATTTGCCTTCTGGAATGTCTTTTCCAAAATCAAGTTCTACCTCACCACCACCTGCTAACTCAATTAAATTTGAATCTAATGATATTTTTGATATACCACTTATTATATATTTATCAGTAACGGCATTATAACTAAAATCTCCTAATAATTTTAGTTCATTGTCTCCTAAATATATTCTATTTTCAACTTCACCTTTAAGACCATTTGTATGATAAGAAAAATCTCCTTTTAAAAAAAATGAATTCCATAAAATTGATAAACTATCTTTGAATGAATACTTATAAACCCCTTCTTGTATATTTTTATTACTTAGGAATGAACATAAATTCCAATTTGGATCTTTATCCAAATCATGTAATTTGAATGGACCTAAATTCAAATCCATTTGTCCATTTTCTAGATCAGCCCCATCACATACAAACCCTTTAGATAATAATTGAATACTTGACTCTAAATGAATATATGATGCTCCTTCCTTATTTTTAATAAAAACATCAGTAAAATTTACTTTAACACCACGTCTTAGAACATCAAATGCTCCAGTTGATCCACTCCCAACAATCAGATAATTTTTTTCTAATGTATTTGGAGGATATTTAAAGTCTTTGGAAAGAGTAAAATAAAATCTAAGATCTGTGCCTTCTTCTTCAATATCGATATCTGACCAAAAGTCTAAACCTTTTAGTTTAATGTTCGCATTATACATTTTATATTTGTTACCTGAAAATAGATCCATAGAATCTGCTAAAATATATTCACCTTCGCCTAGATCATATTTAAGATTGTATAATCTAATCGAATTATACCCTAAGTAATTAGTTACCTCCTTAATTCCTTTATAACTTTGCAAAGCATAAACCCCATTGCCTTCTCCCATCGATAAAAAGTTTTTGTAACTGGAAGCAAAGTTGTTATAAGTACTATTCTTTTTTTCGCATTTGTTTTGGCTATTTTGTTTAATAAAAAAATCAAAAATACTCCCAGGCAAATCTCTTATTGTTCCTAATATTTTAAAATAAGTATCATTTGAAATTATTTTCCATTGATAAATTAATAATGAATCATAACCTAGCTTTTGCCCCTTGCCTTTTGCAAAATAACTACTTTCTGTAGTTGGTCTTATATCACAATTTTTAGATATTGTTTGATTTATAAAAATAAACATTAAAATAATAATTATTTTTATTGGTAATACTTTTTTCATCTCAATTCTCCTTTTTTTTACAATTGTTCAGTACACTAATTTTAGTACTATTTAAAAACTATTTTAAACTTGAATATTACATATCACAAAGATGATTTATAATTTACTTTAATAGAACCATTGCAATCATATACAATGCAATTGATGTTTCCTCTTATTTATTGATTTCATTAAGAAATCAATACCAAATCCTTTATAATATTTTCATTTTAAACCTCATTATTATATTTAAAAAATATTTATTTTTAATTCAATACCTTCAGCATTTATATAAAAAGATTTAAGTAATATTTTTTCAAAATATGATATTTCTAAGATTTCAACTTTAGAAATATAATTTTTTATAATAAAGTCTGCAGCAGTTTTTATGCTAAATAAGTATTCAATTTGTTCAGCTTTTATTTCAGTAAGAAATAGTTTTTTATCAATAAAAATTGGTTTGCCAGATATTATAAAATAGTCAAATTTAATTTTTGCTAATTTTGCATCCATATTTATAATAATTCTTTGTTCATCTTCAGAGAATTTTATTGAATTTATTTTTTCAATTTTGAAATGTCCGAAACTTGTTTCTTTTTGAATAGGTAAATCTAAACTTGATTTTTTCAAAAGATCTTTTTCTGTGTAACTAAATGTACAGGAAGTAATCAAATAGCATATTATAATAAATCCAACTTTCATTTTTTTTTCCTGATATTTATTAAAACTTCATTTTCTCATGTTACAATAATAATTATTTATTTTTTTAAATCTACCACGTAAAAACTACGTAGCAATTTAACCTGTTTATTTTTTTAAAACTTAATGATGCAATTTTATTGATGATATATACTTCTGTAAACTATCATTTGAACTTATGCATAATTTTTTTCTAATATTTGCCCTATGTTTCTCAACAGTTCGTGGTGATATATTCAAATATTCTGCTTTTTGTTTTATGCTAAAATTACATCTAAGTAGTACACATATTATTATTTCTGAAGTTGTTAATTCTGGAAATAATGTTATAATAATTTCTTTAAATTGCTGTGATTCAATTCTAACATAATGTTCGATTTTTTCGTAGTCAATTTCGTTATTGAATGCTTCTTTACTTTTATCATACATTTTGAATTTTCTCATTTTTTCAAAAAATCATACTGCAATATTAGAAAAGGAATAAAAAAAAATCACTACGTAAATATTACGTAGTGATTTAAGCTATTCTAATATTAGAATTTACAAAAGCATTAAATATTAAGAATTATGCTATGTAAATTTTCATCTGAATTCAAGTTCATTTTTTTTCTGATATTAGTACGGTGAGTATCTACTGTCCGTGGTGATCGTCTTAATAAATCTGCAATTTCTTTAGTGTCTTTGTTCATTTTAATATATGTACAAACTTTAAGTTCTGCACCAGATAAATCAGGATATTTTTTAGATAGTTCTGAATGAAAATCATTATATATAAGATTAAGGTATTCATCAATTTTTTGTGAATCTTCATCTATTTTTAAAGTCTTTTCAAGTGTTTTCATTATAACTGCTTGAATTTCGGGGTTTGCATTACATTCTTTTTTAAGATTTTTACCTAAAACATCTATAGCATTTACTTTATCAAGTAACTCAATAGAAAGATTTTTAAGTTCTTTATCTTTTTCTTGTAATTCTTTTTGATAAAGTTTATCTTGAAATTCTAATTTCTCAGCAGTTTCTTTTTTAATAAGCTCATTTAATTCTATTAGTTGACTGTTCTTTTCAGACAACTGAGCATTAAGTTTTTTCTTAGTTTGATTTTTTCTATAAATGATGATTAAAAATAAAAGGAGAAGAGCAGAAACAGATGCGATATAAATAATTTTATTTCTTGCTTCAATTTGTTCTTTATCTGCTTTCATCTTTGCATTTTCAAAGTCATTTTTAATTGTAATCAAATCAATATCTTTTTGTGAAAAATCAGTTTTTATAGAATCTATTAGATAAGTATATTTTTCATACCAAATAAGAGAAGAGTCAAAAGCTCCAAAATATTTATATGTTCTATATAAAGTTTTAAATATTTGTAAATCTTCATTTCTATCATTTAGATTAATTTTTAATGCATTAAATAAATTATCTAGTGCTTTTTTCTTATTTAGTTTCCAGAAATGTAAAAGTCCTAAATTTGAATACGTTTTTTTCATTTCTAATGAATCTGGAATCTGACTATACAATTTTAAAGCACTATCCAAATAAATTTCAGATTTATTGAAATCCTTTTTACTAAAATTTATTGTTCCCATTAAAGAAAGAGATGTAGCAATTCCAAATTGTTCATTCAATTCTTTTTTTAGAACTAATGCTTTATTTAAATATTCTAATGCAATATCATAGTCTCTTCTAAATATATACACTTTACTCAAATCCATTATATCATTCGATAATTCATATTTGTTTCCTGTTTTCGAATAATATTCTATTGATTCTTTGTATAGTTTTTCGGCTAAATCTAACTCACCCCAATCTAAATAAATAGTAGCTAAATAACCAGATAACTGTTTAATAGAATGCTCATCGTTTAATTCTTCATAAATACTTTTAGTTTTATTATAATAATCTATTGCTATTTTATTTTCTCTTTGATTAAAATAATAACCTGCGATAAAATGATATAACTCAGCTAAATCTTTTTTATTTTCAATCTCATCTATATAATTTATGGCTATTTGAATATATTCTAATCCTTCTTTTACCATATTCAAGTCACTATAGTAGTTGGCAAGATAAGATGCAGTAATAGCTTTATCAATAATAATATTTTCTTTATTATATATTTCGTATGCTCTTAATAAATATTCTATAGCTTTTATATTATCATTTTTAATAGTATAATTTCTAGATATACTTGTATAACTTATGGCTTCACCAATGCTCCATTTAAGTTTTTTTGCTAATTTTAATGCTTGCTTTCCATAGTCTTTTCCAATTTCAACATCCTTAGTTCTATATTCATTAGATAATTCGGACAAGATTCTAACTCGATTAGTATCTTCATTATGCTTAGGTAATTCGGTGAGTAATGAGTCAATCTTTTGTTGATTTGCCCCTCCTTCTAATGAAAAAAGATTGTTAATTAATGAAAATGAGATTATAAAAAATAGTAATAATACTTTCATATAAAAGCCTCTTTTGTATTTTTTTAAAATATGATTATTGCAATTTAAGAAAATAATTTAATTTTTAATATATTTTTTAATAATAGTATGGATTCTAATATTTTAATGGATAAATAGATAAGAGTTATTGTCAAATTTTAAAAATATAATTTTAATGGAGTTTATCAATTAAATTATTAATATTTTGACATTTGGACTTTGCTCTATGACAGAAGGGGAATTTAAGAGAAGATGGGTACTTCGCTACGCACATTATGACGGGATAAAAAAAAGGAGCCGAAGCTCCTTTAAATTAATTTGAATTTGATTTGAAGATTAATCTTCCATCAATTCTTTTTCTTTAACTTCTAATTTACTTTCGGCTATTGAAATAAATTTATCTGTTAGTTGTTGAATTTCTGTTTCACCTTGATTTTTAAAATCTTCGGATAATTCTTTATTCTTTTCAGCTTTTCTTAAAACTTCGATATTATCTCTTCTTATATTTCTGATAGCTATCTTTGTTTCTTCAGTATTCTTTTTAGCAAGTTTTACGAATTCTTTTCTACGTTCTTCAGTAAGAGAAGGTATAGGAACTCTAACTAATTGACCATCATTTTGTGGATTAAATCCTAAGTCGGAAGCTAAAATTGCTTTTTCTATATCAGCAATTAGTGATTTATCCCAAGGTTGAATAAGTAAAGTTCTAGCATCAGGTGCAGATACTGTAGCCGTCTGACTAATCGGAGTAGAAGTACCATAAGCCATTACTTTAATATCATCTAATAAAGAAGCAGAAGCTCTACCAGTTCTGATTTTAGATAAATGTAAATCTAAAAATTCGACTGATTTTTCCATTTGTGATTCTGTTTTAGAAATAACTTCATTTAATTCCATAATTCACCTTTAATTATTTATGCTTGTTCCAATTTTTTCACCTTTTAGCATTTTAATAAGATTACCTTTTGTATTCATATTAATAACTTTAAGATGCAATTTATTTTCACTACAAAGTGTAATAGCAGTATGGTCCATAACTCTTAAGTCTTTTTCCATAACTTCTTTAAAAGTAATATCATCAAAGAGTACCGCATTATCGTTCTTTTCTGGATCACAATCGTAAATACCATTTACTCTTGTACCTTTTACTACTAAATCTGCTTCAATTTCGATTGCTCTTAATACTGCAGCAGTATCAGTTGTAAAGTACGGATTACCAGTTCCAGCTCCAAATATTACTACTCTACCTTTTTCTAAATGTCTAATAGCTCTTCTTCTTATAAATGGTTCAGCAATTTGTTCCATTTTAATAGCAGTTTGCAATCTTGTTTGTATGCCTCTATCTTCTAATGTGTTTTGAAATGCAATACTATTGATAACTGTTGCTAACATACCCATTTGATCACCTGATACTTTATGAATACCGTGTGCAGATGCTTGAACACCTCTGAATATATTGCCACCGCCAATTACTATTCCTATCTCAACACCCATTTTGTGAGCATCAACAACTTGATCGGCAAAGCCATTAAGAGCATCAGGGTCAATACCAAAGTTTTGTGAACCCATAAGAGATTCACCACTTAGCTTTAATAATACTCTTTTATATTTTGAAGACATATTTATTCGCCAATTGCAATTCTTTCAAATCTATTAATCTTAACTTCTTCACCAATTTCTTTAGAAATTTCAGAAAGAATATCAGATACAGATTTTTTAGAATCTTTAACAAATACTTGTTCGATTAAACAGTTTTCTTTGTAGAATTTTTCAACTCTTCCAAGTGCAACTTTTTCAGCTATTTCAGGTTTTTTACCTTCTTGAATTGCTTGATCTTTGTATATTTCAACTTCTTTGTCTAAAGTATCAGTAGAAACACCGCTTCTATCAACAGCAACTGGTTTCATAGCAGCAATTTGCATAGCTATATCTTTTACTAATTGTTTAGCATTATCATTTAATTTAGCAGAAGAAATATCTAATAAAACACCTAATTTAGCACCACCGTGGATATAAGACTCGATATATCCAGTAGTTTCATAAACATTGATATTAGCAATATCAATTTTCTCACTAAATTTAGCTAAAATACTATTATGTAAATCTTGAATTGTATCTTTACCAACTTTTAAAGTTAATAATTCTTCAACAGTTTTTACAGTATTATTTAATAAAGTAGTAGCTACAGTAGTAACATAATCAACAAATTCTTGATTTTTAGCAACGAAATCAGTTTCACAAGTAACTGCAACTAAAGCAGTTTTTGTTTTATCATCATTATTTACAGTAACTATTAAACCTTCATTTGCTTCTTTATCAGATCTTTTAGCTGCAGATGCTGCACCTTTTTTTCTTAAAAACTCTACAGCTTCTTCAAAATTACCTTGTGTTTCTTCTAAAGCTTTTTTACAATCAGCCATTCCAGCACCAGTGCTTTCACGAAGCTCTTTTACCATTTGAGGTGTAATTTTCATTTTAATAATCTCTTTAATGTTTTTTTAATAAATTTCAAAAATAATTGAATTAAAAAAAAGCACCATAACTGATGCTTTTTTGAAAAAATTAATCTGCTTGAGGAGCAGGAGCGTTAGAAGGTTTTCTTCTACGCATTTTCTTTTTAAATTTAGCGTCAGCGTCTCCGCCGTCTTCTTTACCTTCAAGATGAACTTCAGCTTTTTGTTCAGCCATTCTACTTTTAGCGATTTCATTACCTTCAATAACTGCTTCAGCAATTATATTAGTAATCAATTCGATAGAAGCAATAGAGTCATCGTTAGCAGGAATAGGTGTATTGATTAAATGAGGGTCTGCATTTGTATCAACAATTCCGATAACAGGAATGTTTAATAATTTAGCTTCTTTAACTGCAAGATGTTCTCTAAGAATATCAACAATAAAGATAGCACCAGGCAAACGAGTCATATTTTCGATACCACCAAAAACTTTTCTCAAACGTTCTTTTTCTCTATCAAGCATTAAACGTTCTTTCTTGTTTATTTTTTCATAAGTACCATCAACTGACATTTTGTCGATTTGCTCTAATCTTTTGATACTTTTTCTGATAGTAGCAAAGTTAGTTAACATACCACCTAACCATCTATCAATAACATAATTAGAACCACATTTATCAGCAATTTCTTTTACTACATTTTTAGCTTGTTGTTTAGTACCAACAAATAAGATATTTCTACCTTTAGCAGCAATATTGAAAGCAGTTTCGCGAGCAATATTGATTAGAATTTGAGATTTTCTCAAATCAATGATGTGAATACCGTTTTTCTCGGTAAATATAAATGGAGCCATTTTAGGATTCCATCTACGAGTAAGGTGACCAAAGTGTGCACCAGCTTTGAGCAATTGCTCAATTTCTACATAATGTTTCATACATTCCTATATATATTGTGTTTAACTTCTGCATCCTTCATTCTCATTCGCTCAATCATCAAAAAGACCACACACGAATAAGTCGAGATACATGAATAATAAAAAAATTAACGTTTAGAGAATTGTCCACTCTTTCTTGCTTTGTGGAGACCATATTTCTTACGTTCAACCATACGAGGGTCTCTAGTAAGTAAATCTTTACCTCTAAGGGCAGATCTTAATTCTTCATCATATTGAATTAAAGCACGAGAAATTCCTAATTGGCAAGAATCAATCTGACCAGTTAAGCCACCACCATGAACTTTAATATTAATATCAAAATTGTTATCCATTTTTACAACTTTAAGTGGTTGTATTACAGCTTCTCTTTGAAAAGCTAATGGAAAATATTCAGTAATTGGTTTAGTATTGATAGTTATTTTACCAGCACCTTGAACCAACCTTACTTGAGCAACAGAAGTTTTTCTTCTTCCTGTTCCAATAAAAGTTTTAACCATAAAAAATCAGCTCCGTTTAATTATCTAATTTAAATTGTTTTGGTTGTTGAGCAGCATGTGGATGCTCGTTACCTGAATATATTTTCAAATTAGTATGCATTGATCTTCCTAATCTATTTTTAGGTAACATACCTTTAACAGCTAATTCAATAACTCTTTCAGGTTTTTTTTGCATCATATCTTTGAAAGTTGTAAATTTTGCACTTCCAGGGTAGCCAGAATGACTGAAATATTCTTTCTGTTCAACTCTTTTTCCTGTCATTTTAATTTTGTCTGCATTAATTACTATAACAAAATCACCACAATCGACATGCGGTGTAAACCAAGGCTTATGCTTACCTCGTATTAAAGCTGCTACTTGTGATGCCAATCTACCTACTGTTTGTTCGGCAGCATCTACAATTAGCCAGTCTTTAACGACGTCTTCTTTTCTCAAAGACTTTGTAAATTTTTGCGTTTGCACGATTAAATCCCCAATAAATTTTTATTTCGATTCTAAAATGACTACAAAATTATGAAACTTTTTTTTATAAACAATGAAATGTTGAAAAAAATTTAATTTATTTTAAAAATAACTTGATATTCCTAACTGAATTACACCAGATTTACTTGCTGGATTATACAAAAAATCAACTTGACTTTGATATCTATAATTAAATCTTACTACAGTTGTACTTACTGGTCTAAATGATATTGTTGGAACTATTGCCCATATTTCATCACCTATTTCTGTATTTGTTTCTGTAAATTCTCCAATATTATAATCTACATATTCAACTCTAACACCTATATTTAACTTAGCATTATCCCAGGATAAAACTTTATCTTTATAAATATTTGCAATTATATCCAAGTAGAAACCTTTTTGTTGATTACCATATTGCTTAGAATAAGTTTCCGGTATATTTATCCATAATTTCGAATATTCTCCAATAATATCTATTCTATTATATAGTGTTGTATTAAAGTCTAAAGCTAAAATAGAAAGATACCTTTGATTATCAACCCTAACTCCATCTATTTGCCATTTATTATAAATTCCATTTAAAAATGATATTCCAAGTTCACCAATCTTTCTATTTCTAATAGCTAATTTACCGCTATAAGTAGGTAAAGTGCCAAAATTATCATCAAATTTATCAATATTCTTTTTACCAGCAACTAATGAAGTTCTATTCTCTTCATTATCAATTATTTTATCATCAAAACCATTTGTTAAATATGCTTCATAAGCGAATATCCAATTACTCAAATAATATTTACCAAATAAACCAACTCCAACATTTGATAAAGTTGAAGGTATTATAGTAGTAGCTGAAAGAGGCCTATCTACAAACTCCCATTTCGGTCCATCATGATTTTGATTAAATGCCCCAATTGGATTCATGACTATCCCACTTCTAATATTAAGCAAAGGAAATAATTCAATATCCACTGCAGCAAATTCTATATTAATCTCTTTAGTTCCATCTTCAAACTCTATCTCTGATAAAAACTTAATCCTATCTGCAATAGTAGATGAGAAAAACAATGTTAATCTTCTTGCTTGGAAAGATATTCCTTCATTAACACCATCAGTTTGAGAAAATTGACTATTCGCTTCCAAATATCCACCAATCGCTAATGGCAGTTTATCCAATTTCAAAAATGGTCTATCATAAACAGCATCCATGTTTAATTTCTGATTTACAGTATCAGTTTGAGAAATTACTTCTGTAATAGAAATTAATAAAAGTAAAGCTATTATTTTAATAGTATATATATAAGTTTTCTTCATCGTTTTCTATTTTGAATTTAAAAAGGTTTTTATTAGCAGGAGGACTTAAAACTATTCCAGAATTATCAAATTCACTTCCGTGACAAGGACAAACAAAAAAATCTCCTGCTGGATTAAGTTCACATCCTTTATGGGTACATTTCATTAGTAATGCTTCATAATTTCCATTTGATTTATCAATAATACAAATAGGAAATTTTAATTTATTACTATTTATAAATATCTGATTTCTAGTTTGAGTTTTATTATCTAAAATATAACTAAACTCAGATTTATTAATAATAATTTTATCTTCTTGAAAAACAGCATTAGCATAATATTTGGTTTGGGAACAACTCTGGTTCAAGACCATAAGAGATGGAGCACCTATACATATTATTGCTAAAGATTTTAAAAATTCTTTTCTATTCATTATAAGGACTTTAAAAATTTGATTAAACTGTTTTTATCTTCTTTATTCAATTCTAAATATAAATTCTTACTTCTTTCTGCTTCACCACCATGAAATAATATTGCTTCTTCAATACTTCTTGCTCTTCCATCGTGCATTAAATAATATTGACCACCCTGTGAATCTGCAGATAAGCCTAAACCCCATAATGCTGGAGTTCTCCATTCAGAAGTTAATGCACTACCTTCTGTATAATTATCATCTAATTCTGAACCCATATCATGAAGTAGTAAATCAGTATATGGATGAAACTCTTTATTAGACAATGCTTCAATAGGAGAATATCCCGTTCGTAGAGTTTCTTTATGACAAGATCCACAATTAATTTGTCCAAATATAACTTTTCCTTTTATAACTTCAGGATTATTTTGATTTCTTTGAATAGGTGCTTTTAAAGTGTGAAGATAAAAATCTAAGTCATAAATTGTTTGATTTGAAACTTCTGGCTCTATCTCTAAATTTGAATAAACATCAATAGGATTAAAAAAACTAGCAATCCCCATATCTTGATTGTACGCACCAACAGTTTGATGTAATAAATTATATGCAGATGCTTTTTTGCCAAACCTACCAATATACTTTCCATTTTGACTAATTGCAGATGTACTGGGATTAATATAATCTGGTATCTCAATCCAATTAACTACTCCTGAAATTCCATCTCCATTTGCGTCATTTGGGTCAGACATTTCAATAATACTTTCATCAGTTAAATAAGCAAGAAAGCCCAGACCAGTAACAGCTGGAGCAATAAAGTCTGAATGTGAGGCGCCTTCTGGAAGAGTTTCTGGCTTATACCCAGGTAATGCCCGATGTTGTAACTGATTTCCACCTTGATTCAAATATTTATTACCAGTAGTATCATCTTGACCAAAACGAGTAAGAGTAGTAAAAGGGTGTCCTTTGCCATCTCCTGAATGACAAGAAGCACAACTATTAGCAACAAAAATAGGTCCTAAACCACTTTCTTTTGTAAAAACTTCATTAAACGCATCATCACCTCTTAAGAATTGTAACCGTTGTTCATAGCTAAGATTCTCCATAGGACCGTCTAAGATTTCAGATTCTTCTGGAGCTGGAGGTAATAGTTTATCACATGAAATAAAAATTACAAATACAGAAATAAATATAGTAATTAGTTTAAATTTCATTTTACATTACTTGTTTAAATATTAAAGATAAATTTTTAATTATTATGTTCGCAAAATTAAAAATGTTTTGTATACAAAACAAATTTTTAGTTTAAAATTCATAAAAATAGACCTAAGAAAAATCATCAAAAATAAAAATGTTAAATATTTTTTTAAATTAATCTTTGATAATAAATAATATTCCTTTATATTTGAAGTTGAAAAAACACAAATTCAAAGAAAAGGATAATAATGTCTGAGTTAAATATTCTTTGGGAATATATTCCTTTAATAGTGATGGTTCTTTTAGGTTTGTTTTTTGGCTTCCAATTCGTGCTTTTATCTGAGATATTAGGTGCAAAAAGGGGAACAAAAGGTAAACAAACTACTTATGAATCTGGGATGGTTCCAATTGGAACTGCTCAAGAAAGATTTTCTATTAAATTCTATATGACTGCAGTAAGTTTTATAGTATTTGATATCGAAGTTGTTTTCTTATATCCTTGGGCTGTACAAATGAGAGAATTAGGGATTCCAGCTTTAGTTGCGGCAATTATATTTATCGTAATCTTATTAGTTGGTCTTTACTATGAAATTAAAAAAGGAGGAATGAAATGGGATTAGGAATTGAAAAGTCTTTAGAAGACAATGGATTTTTTACCACTTCAATCGAACAAGTAATTAAATGGGGACAAAAAAATGCTTTATGGCCTATGCCATTAGGTATTTCTTGTTGTGCAATTGAGATGATGGCAATGGGTGCGGCTCGTTTTGATGTTGCTCGTTTTGGTTCTGAGGTAATGAGAATGACTCCAAGACAAGCAGATATTTTATTAGTTGCTGGAACAGTAACTTATAAAATGGCTCACGTAGTAAGAAGAATTTACGACCAAATGCCAGATCCAAAATGGGTAATCTCTATGGGTGTTTGCGCATCAACTGGTGGTATGTTTAGATCATATTCGGTAGTACAAGGTATTGATAAATTTTTACCTGTAGATGCTTATGTATCAGGTTGTCCGCCAAGACCAGAGGCAGTAATCAAAGCAATAATGACTATACAAGATAAACTTGACAAAAAATTCCATCCACCAATAGTAAATCTTGGTAAAGATGTATCACATACACCTAAACAAGAATACTTTGAAAGTAAATTTCACGGTGTTAAGAATTTACACGGTTTATCTAAAGATTAATATATAATTATATATTTTAAATGAGAGGAGGCAAATTGCCTCCTTTTTTTTATGTCTAAAATTCTTTAAATATATTTTGTCATCTCAGAACAAATAAAAATATTATTTATAAACCTTATATCTTTAAAAATAAATTAAAAATATTCTAAAATAAAAAACTTTATAAGAACTATTATTATATTAATTTTGGCCTTGTCATTCTGAACTTGTTTCAGAATCTTTTATTTTGTCATTTAGTGCGTAGCTTGGAATCCATCTTTTTAAAAAAGAGAATGTCATTCTGAGCGAATTGAAGAATCTCCCAAGAATGTCAAACGTAATTCTTAACCAGTTCTTTGAAAAACAAAAAAACACCAGTTTTACTGCAAAAACTTCATAAAGCAATAAATAATAACAAATTAGAAACAATAAAAAGGGTAAAAAACACCAAATTTCATAAAAAAATGACTGCAAAAAACTGCAAATACTGCAATTTTAGTGTAAATAAGCGAAGTCGATATGATATAACACAAGATTCTGTGTTTATCTATATTTCAGAATGATATGAAAAAAGTAAAATTACAATTAAAAAACTCAAGAAATTAATAAGATAAAATTAAAGTTAAATAGCATATAGTGATTCTTTATATAGTTAAAAAAAATAACTTGTTGTTTAAATTAAAATCTATATCACTTCCCTTAAAATTCTTCTTTTTAATGAAGTTGTGATTTCATAAGGGTTGGTGTTAATGTATGATGCTAAATCATTTACTGTGATTTCTTTTTCTTCACTCTTCCCTATTAAGATTACTTCATCTCCTATTTCGCAGTCTATTTCTGTAACGTCGCAAATTATTAAATCCATACATACAGAGCCAACTATGTTTGCAAATTGATTTTTTATTATACATTTAGAATTATTTGAAAACAAGAATGAATACCCATCACCATAACCGATTGGCATTATTGCAACTTTCGTTTTTTTATCGGCTTGAAATCTAAAACTATAACCTGCAAAATCTCCTTTTTCTAATTCAAATATATTTTTTATTGTTGTTTTTAATTCCATTACTGGTTTTAATCCAAGATTTTTAGCTTGTGCATTGTCTGGCATTATTCCGTAAAGGGATATTCCTGGTCTTACAAAATCAAATTCTGAATTATCAAGATTGAATATACCACCACTATTTGATATATGTTTAGGATAATCTGACAAATTTGATTTATCTAAAAGTCGATTAAATTCATTGATTTGTTTTGTTGAGTAATCTATATTATCTGAACTTGCAAAATGACTTAATGTTGCTGCAAGATTTATATTTTTAAGTTGAGGAAGATAATTTACAATTTCAATCAGTTCTTTTTCATTTGCACCATCACGATTCATTCCAGTATTTATAAAGAGATGGAAATCTACAATTTTATTATTTTTTTCAGCTGTTTCATTTAATTTTATTAGGATTTCAATACGATCAATCGAAGGAATTAAGTTATACTTTATAGCATCATCTACATCATTATTAGAAATAGGAACTGATATAAACAATCTATTGTTAATATTATTTTCTCTTAAATATATAGCTTCATTGGTGTAAGCAATCCCGAGTGCATATACATCTTGATTTCTTAGAATATTTGCAACTTTTAGTTGACCATGTCCATAAGCATTTGATTTTATTAAGGGAATGACTTGCTTTTGAGAATGTTCTCTAATTATTTTTAAATTGTTTAAGAGATTCTGTTTATTAATTAGTATTTTTGTGTTACGCATAAATTAAATATTTTTGAAAATCGGTCGATAACTATAACAAAATTAGAAATTAAATCTTAAAATACACAAATGTTTAAATTTATCATATTAATTATCATTACTTACTTAGCATATTCTTGCACTAATAAAGCAAGATTTACTGGTGAGTTTGAACCATATATTTCTGATTTGGATATCAATTCACAATTTGATGAAACTGACCCTATAATAGTTGATGATTATCTATATATAACTGCAAAATATGATGTTGATGGCAGGAAGAATATGCAAATTTTACGAACTAAAATGATAAATGGTCAATGTTCGAAAATAGAAATTCTTGATAATTTTTATGGCAATTTAATTCCTTGCTGCACTCCTTTTGTTTATAAAAATAGAAGTACTGGATTAGAAGAATATTATTTTTCAGCAAAGCAATGCATAGATTGTGATTATGATTTATATTATACTTTTGCAGTTGATAGCTTTTTTGCTCCTCCTATACCAGTTGATGTTGAATTAAACACTGTTTATGATGAAATTCAACCAAGATTATCAAAAGATGGTAGTAAGTTAATATTTGTATCAAATAGAGGAGATTCTTTTGGTGGGAATGATATTTATATTAGTGAAAAGAATAGTAAAGGAATTTGGCAAAAAGCTGTAAATTTAGGAGCAAAAGTAAATTCTAAAGATGAAGAACTTTACCCAAATTTTGGAAATAACGATGAAGTTTTCTTTTCAAGCAATAAAAATTCTAAGAAAAAACAGTTTGATATTTATAAATCTGAATATGATTATATTAATGGTAGAACTCTTAGAGTTGATAAATTACCTAAAACAATAAATAGTGCTTATAATGAAAAGTCATATTCTATATCTAATAATGGGACTGTTTATTTTGCATCTGATCTGAATGGGAATTTTGATATATATAATGAGTATAGATGTCAAAATGCTAAGGTATCTTTCAATTTAATTAATGATAATAATACTATTATTAATGGTAGAATTTTGGTATTAAATGAAAACAATGAAGAAATAATTGATGAACTTGTAAATACTGATTATTTAGAATATGATTTGATGCAAGATGAGAGATATCTTATTGAATTTTCAAGTGATTGTAATCCAAACTTTAACTTTAAAAGAGAGTTAGATATTCCATGTTCTGAAATCAAAAATTTAGAATATAATTTTGACATTATTGTCCCTGAAATTCAAACTACCTATAGTTTAGAAAGTTATAATATTCCTTTCTTTGTAACTGGTTATTACTATCCAAATACAACAGAACAACTTAATAATCTAAAACTTAAATTCAAAATGAATCGGTTTTCTTCTGATAGCACAAATTATGTAGAAGAACCAGGTGAAAAATATGAAAAATATGCACTTGAAATTGATAAAGCATTTTCAGATTTAACTACTTTTCTGAATGATAAACTAACTACATACTCTTCTTCCTGTAATTACCAAGATGAATATATTAAAGTTACAGTAATTGGTTATGCTGATTTTAGAGTTATTAGTAATGGTATGAAGTATTTTGGTCCTTCAATAATAGATAATTCTGTAGATTTACAAATTCAAAATGGTGAAAGTTTTAATAATATGCAACTTTCAAAATTAAGGGCATATCATACTGCAAATGAAATAAAAACAAGACTTAGAAAAAATCCTTTGTTTTCTCAATTTGAAGATAGATTTGTTTGGTTAGTAAAAGGTGAAGGTGAAAATATAAAAAATACACAAAATTTAGATTTATCTCGTCGTGTATTAATTAAAATTGAAACCTTAGAAAATGAAAATAATTAAACCTACTATTTTTCCTAAAAATATTAAATCAGGTGTAGTTACTAAAAACATAGATTTTTTTCCAAAACATGGATTTTCTTTTTCAAAAACTACATTTATAGATGATGATTATATCACTAATTGCAGAATACATCTTGCAAAAGAATTAAATATTGAAGCAAGTCAAATTATTCGTCAACATCAAATTCATTCAGATAATGTTAAAGTTATTGAAGATTCTGATGATTATTCTGACTCTGATGCTATGATTACTAATCATAAATCTTTTTGTTTGAATATTTCAATTGCAGATTGTATTGCAGTTTTGATTTATGATACTAAGAATTATGTAATCGCTGGTATTCATAGTGGTTGGAGAGGAACTGAAAAAAATATTGTTAGAAAATGTATTGACATTATGCAGGATAAATTCAAAAGTAAAATTGAAGATTTATTAGTTTATATTTCACCTTCTGCAGAATGTGAAAATTATGAAGTTGGAAAAGAATTTATTAATATTTTTCCAGAACATACTAAGCTTATTGGTGACAAATATTATTTTGATAATAAATCTGCTGTATTAAATCAACTTAAAGAATGTGGATTAAATACTAATCAAATTGAGATTTCAGAGCTTGATACTATAACTAACTTAGAATTACATTCTTTCAGACGAGATAAAGAAAAAGCTGGGAGAATGTCTGCATATATAATGATGGCTTGATTATCTAAAATATTCAATTAATTGACCTTTAGTCATTAAAAATTTATAATATGACAACATTGTGTTTTTCTTAATTTCAATTAATTTCAACTTATAATCGATAAGTTTTAATTCTCTTGAATTAATTAAGAAAATAGAGCTTTCACCATTGAAGAACTTTGTTTTTTCTGCTTCAAGAAGAATTTCATAATCTTTTGTTAGTCTTTCAATAACATCAACTTGCTCTTTTAACAAACTAAATTCAACGTAATTTGATTTTAATTTATTTTCAATCTCATATATTTTTTGTGAAAGTTTAAGTGAGGTCTGCTCTATTTTAATATCAGCTAATTCAAGATCTCCTCTACCCTCTCTAAACAATAAAGGCATCTCAAATTTTAAACCCCATTTGTAGTCATTTAGATTAAAATTTGAATAAGTATTATTCCCTAAATTTTCACTAATAAAATTATATTTTACATTAAGTTTAGGTTTAATTTTTTCTATTTTTAATTTTCTATCTATTTGATTTTCATTTTGAATATTTTGCATTAATTTAATATCAGGTATAGAGTTAAAATCAATATTCGCTGTATCTATTTGATTATTAAACCTTAATGTATTTGAAGTAATATCTATAGATTTAATTTCATTGTTTCTATTAGGATTATATCTATCTGACCAAATAAAATTAAAAAGTTCGAATCTTGATTTCTGCTCTTTTAACTTGGATTTTTGAAGCAATAATATTCTATCATTGAGTTGTATATAAGATTCCAATGTGTCGATTGCTGGAATATCCCCTAAAGTAAAAGCTTGTTTAACATTTTCAAATCTTTCTTTAGTCAACTTGAAAGCATCTTCAGAAATTAATAAATTATTATAATTTTCAATCCAATTCCAAAAGTCATTAAGTGCTTTATAAATAAAACTATTTAATTGTATTAATTGATCTGCTCGTAATATTTCAGAATAATTTTTAGCTTTGTTTAAATTAGCTCTTCTTGAATCAAAAAATAATCCTTGAATTAAAGGAACATCAACACCAAAGGAAAATAATCCATTATCAGGTACAATTTGATTAGGGTTTAAATAAGCACCTTGATTTGATTCAAAATTTGTATTAATATCAAATCCATACCATACAGGAATATTTATACCTGCATTTAATACTGAGTAATATTCCGTATTGCTATAAAATTTATCATTAAAATTTGTATATAAATAAGGGTCAAAAGCACCTTTATTTTTTAGAACATTTGCATCTGCTTGGTCTAAGATCAAATTATAAATCTGAACTTCTGGATGAAAATCTAAAAGTACATCAATAAAATCTTTCTCATCAAAAACATCATTTTGTGAGTATGAATTATAAATTACTATTAAAAATATTGTTATTATTAATTTCATTTTAAATTGTCTTTTTTAGATTTTTCCTTTACGATATTTTCACTATAAAAATCAGGTGGAAATCCGTTAATTTGTCGCCATAATTCATACCAAATAGGAACCTCTTTAAGTAACATCATACCAACAGCACCACTTCCAACTCTTAATTGTTTAGGCCATTTTATCTCTTTAGTATCTTGTTTAATTAAAACCCTATACTTTCCATTTTCGCTTATGAAATTATCATAAGCATAAACTTCTCCTCCAAAAGTACCAACAGATGAATTAGGCCAACCTGAAAAAACAATTGATGGCCAACCGTCGAATATTAATCTAACATGTTGTCCTTTCTGAATTAATGGTAAATTAATTGGATCAATATATAGTTCTACTAATAAGTTATAGTCATCTGGCATAATACTTACAATTTGTTCACCTTCTTTAATTATATCACCAATTCCAGCTTGTAATGCTTTAGTAATATAACCACTTTGAGGCGAAGTAATATAATAATATTCTGAACGAATTGAATAGTTAGATAAACTATTCTTCATTTTACTTACTTCTGCATCTACTTCAAATTGTGCAGATTGAGTAGAAAATATATCTGATTGAACTTTAGATAATTTATCTGTAAAATCATTTTTAATCGAATTATATTCAATCTGAGTGTTAATTAATTCATTTCGAGTTGATAACAAATCATTTTCAGCATTTATTATTTTTGATTGTGCTTGTTGTAAACTAATTTTTCGAGATTCAAAATCTGTTTGGGATTTCAAACCTTTTTCATACAACAGTTCCATTCTTTTTAATCTTTCTTCTGCAACATTATAATTAACTTTTGCAACTTCATAATCAATACTATCAGAATTAACTTTTAACTTCATTTGTTTAATTTTATTTAAACTTTGCTCTAACTTTAATATTAAATTTTTATTTAAAGCATCATACTGATTTTGTAATTGATTTAATTTTTCCGAATATGAAAGTAAAGATTGTTTTTTTGCATTAATCTGCTTTTGCATATTTGATATTAAATCGGGATTAAAATAGTCATCTTTAATCTCAGAAATAAATAATATTGTATCACCTTTTTCCACATAATCGCCTTCTAAAACAAACCATTTTTCAATTTTACCACCTATAATAGAATTAATTGTTTGTGGTCTTTTATCTGGTTCAAATGTTGTCAAAGTTCCATTTGCTCTAATATTTTGAGTCCATGGTAAAAATAAAAACATTAAATTTATTAAAAATATCATTAAAATGATATAACTAAATACTTTCAAAATATTTGGCAAATGTACAATAGAAAATGATTTGTAAATTTTCTCATTAATAAATACTTTATTATCCTTGCTTAAATTTAACATTTATCTTAAATACTCCTTATCTTTAGCAAAAGTTGAGAATTTATCAACTGTATCATCATAAACTTTTTTACCATTTTCAAGGGCAACAACTCTTTTAAATTTTGAAATAATATTTAATTTAGAACTGATAATAATTGAGGTTGATTCTAAACTTAATATATAATTGATAATTCTATTTCTGTCCTCGACATCTAAAAGGTTAATAGTGTCTTCAATTAAAATTAATGCGGGATTAATTATTATACATCGTGCTATTTTTATCTTTATGTTTTCTTGCCTTTTTAATCCAAATCCACCACTAACTAATTCAGTATATAAGCCATCTGGTAAGTCTGAGATAAAATGATTTAAACCAACAATTTCAATAGCATCATTTATAGTTTTTATATCTATTTTTCTACCAAAAGTTAAATTTTCAAGCAATGAAGCATTAAAAATATCTTCTTTAAATATATTATCACCAATCCTACTTCTTAAATCAGGTTTATTAAGATTATTTAAAGGAATATTATTAAATGAAATATTTCCATTGAAATCTGTATATAATGTTGAAATTAGTTGTAATAGAGCAGATTTACCACTTAGCTTGCTTCCTGTTAGTATAATTTTTTCTCCTGCTTTGATGTCTAAATTTATATTATCTAATATCTTATTAGTTTTAGAATAATTGAAAAAATCAATTCTATCTAATTTTACAGAAACTGAATTTATGTCTTTTCCTATACTAAGCCCTCTATCATTTTCTAATTCAATATCTACAACTTCAGTTATTTTCTCCAAACCAGTTAATACATCATAAAAAGTTTCAACACCTAAAATTAATTTTTCAGTAGAATTTATTATTAATAAAATAATAATTTCTGCAGCAACGAATTGACCAATATTCATTTGTTGTTGAAATACTAAAAAACCACCAATTAACAATAGTCCTGTTGCAATTACTACTTTAAAAACAACTAAGTTAAAATACTGAAATAGCAATATTCTAAAATGTGATTTTCTAGCTTTTAAGTATTTAATAAGTAAACTATCCGTTTTCTTTTCAGGGAAATCATTTTTGCCAGCTAATTTAAACGTTTGAATTGTTCTAGCGAGTTCTTCTAACCAATAAGCTATTTTATACTTATACTTTGATTCTTCAATACTTGTCTTCATACCTAAGGGAAAGCTAAACCTAAATATTATAAAAATAATAATTAAAAGAATCATACCAAAAAGAATAAAAAATGGATGGTAAACAGATAGTAGAATTACACCAAATATTATTTGAAATATTGAAGTTGAAAAATCTATAAGTATTTTTGGAATACCTTTTTGAACAGTCAAAGTATCAAAGAATCTATTAATTAATTCTGGTGGATATCTATCATTCAGATATTTGAAGTCCATTTTTGGAATTCGAGTTGCAAACTCAAATGCTGACCTAACAAATATTTTTTGTTGGAAATTTTCAGTTAAGTATAATTGCATAACTTGCATAATACTTTGTAAAATAATTCCTAATACAACTATTACTACTAAAATAATCCAAGAAGTTGAAATTTGATTTCCTCCGATTAGATTTATAATAGCTTGGATACCTAATGGTAGTGTTAAACCTACTAATCCACCTAAAAATCCATATAAATAAATAAAGATTATTTCTTTCTTTTCATTAGATAAAAGACTGATAAGTTTTGAAAATGAATTTGTTTGTTCTTTCATGTTTTAATATTATTAATTACTAAGTTAAAATAAAACTCTTCAATATCCTGCTTATTCATAGAATCGGCTAATAATTTATTATATTTACAATTGAATTTTTGATTATAAATTCCTTCAATTAATATATTAGCAAGTGATTTTGCATATTTATAATCTTTATTTATCATTATAATAATATCTGATACCCTATTACATAATTGGTTATATGCTTCAAATGTATCTAAACTTAAATCTTTACTTAATTCCTTGCTGTGTAGTATTTTGTTTGACTCAACGATAATAATTTTTTGTAATAATTCTAAATTTAGAATTTGAATATTATCTTCTTCTATCCTTGATAATATTTTTATACAAAAGCTTAGTTTTTCAATAGGATCATCAATAGTTGATGTTGAAATAACTACAAGATGTTCTATAAATTTAAAATACCAAGATAGCAAATAAGTAAGTAGTTTATGCTTATTTTCAAAGTATCTATATATAGTACTCTCAGTTGTTTTTATTGATTGAGCTAATTTTCTAAATGTAAAATGTTCTAAGCCCATTTCATCAATTAACAAAACAGAATTATAAATAATGGCTTTGCCTAAATCCGAAGAATTTGGATCTTTTAAATAAAGATTTTTATTTACTTCGATATTAATATTTTTAAGTATTGCTTTCATTTTTATATAAACGTAATAGTATTACTATTGTTTCAAATTATTTTTAATATTTTTACTATTGTTTTATTTATATTTCAATATTAATACTACTATTCTGAAATACAAAAAAAAAAGAGTTATCTAAATTAATAGATAACTCTTTTATTTAAATGCATATTAAAAAACAAATTCAATAATTACTTCTTAAATAATTCTAATGCTTCTTGGATTGTGCCTTTTACATGGTTAGCAGATTCGTCAAATAAAGCTTTCTCATCTGAAGTTAAGTTTAATTCAACTAATCTTTCCATTCCATTTTTACCAATTACGATTGGAACTCCAACACAAACATCATTGTGTCCATATTCACCTTCTAACATAACTGTACAAGGTAAAATTCTTTTTTGGTCTTTGATAATTGCTTCAGCCATTTCAACTGCTGCTGTACCTGGTGCATAATAAGCAGAACCTGTTTGAAGAAGTTTTACGATTTCTCCTCCTCCACCTTTTGCTCTTTCTACTATTTCATTTAATCTTTCTGCACCGATAAAATCAGTTACAGGAATACCACCAACTGATGTAAATCTTGGTAATGGAACCATTGTATCGCCATGTCCGCCAAGTAATTGACATTGGATATCACGCATTGAAACACCAGTTTCCATTGAGATAAATGCTCTGTATCTTGCTGTATCTAATACTCCTGCTTGACCTAAAACTCTTTCACGAGGTAATCCAGTTACTTTTAAAGTAACATAAGTCATCACATCTAAAGGATTAGATACTACAATAAAGTAAGCATTAGGAGATACTTCAAATGCTTGTTTCGCACAAGTAGAAACTATCTCGTTATTTTTAACTAACAAATCATCACGAGTCATGCCTGGTTTACGTGCAAGACCAGCAGTGATTATTACAATACTAGACCCTGCTGTATCAGCATAATCACTTGTTCCGTGAATACGACTATCAGACCCTAAAATTGGCATTGTTTCGTACATATCAAGGGCTTTACCTTTTGCAACACCTTCATTGATGTCTAATAATACTATATCGTTAGCTAATTCTTTGTTAGCTAACATTTGAGCAGCTGTTGCTCCTACATTTCCAGCACCTATTACGGTTATTTTCATTATTTCTCCAGTTTATTTATTTTTATAAAAAAATTATTTTCTATTTTCTAATATCTCTAAAATATAATTACACTTCTTAACTGCAAAGTCTTTTATCTCAGTAGCTTCTTTAATTGTCTTTTCTTTCCATTCCAAATCACTTATATCAGTCATGTTTATCAAAACATTTCTCCATGCTCCCCAAATTCCTAACTCCAACGCTCGAACACCAACTTCCACATCTGATTTACTATTTATATTCCCAAATTTAGCAGCAATTTCCATTGCTTCCCAAGCTTCGGAAGCTATTTTCATCACTGAAAAAGGCGAATTAATTGCTTTCTTCAATCCATCTTGCATTGCCTTTTCTCGAATTGCCTTATCTTCATCACTATCCTTTGGCAAACGCATCGCAGCAACATAATCATTAAATGAATTAGTATCTTCATCTACTTTTGGAATCAACTTCTGCACTGTTTCAACTAAAGGAGGTATTGCTTTCTTCATTTCTTCTTGTACATCTTCAAATTTTCTAACCCCATAAGTCAAAAGCGTTACCATCGAACCAAGTCCTGCACCCATTGAAGCAATCGAAGCCGCTACCGAACCACCACCTGGTGCTGGAGTTCTTGCCGCTACCTCTTCAATAAAGCCACGCAAAGTAAGTGAAGCCAATGGCTCATCTCTTTCCTCGGCAATTAAATACTCAATAATTCTTTTCTCAGGAATAAAAGGAGAAACCGAATTCAAACCCAACCTATCAATCACCAAATTAATCTTTTGTCTTTCATCAATAATAAACAAATTCTCTTTTTCAATATAATATTCCGCTGCCTTAAGCATTGAATCCAATGGAACAAGCCCCACAACCTCACTTCCAGCAAGAGCCACATTCAATTCCTTCGCCTCAACCTTTGCCTCTTCAAAAGCAATATGAAGTGGAGTAACATTGAAATTAGTTAAATTCATACTAATCTGAGCCATTCCATATTCATTCACGTGCCAACCTAAAGCTTTCACTTCTTTCAACTTCCCTGGCTGACCATCGCCTCTACCCTGCTCTCTAAGATTCAAAGCAATCCTATGAGCTTGATTATAAGGAGCCAAAACATTAATATTATAAGCAATTAAGAAAAATCTTGCCCCAGTAGCAGTAACTCCCCACTTTGCATCAAAATTTCCACTCCAAAAATCTGGCTCCCAACCGTCCATCTTAACCTTCTCAGCCATTGCCTCATACTCACCTTCCCTAATATCAGGCAAACGCCTTCTATAATCCCTATCGCTCGCCTCTTCATACAAATAAAAAGCAATCCCAAGCTCATCAGCGGCACGCTTTGCAAAGCTTTTAGAAACTTCTACACACTCTTCCATCGTAACATTCTTAACAGGGATAAAAGGACAAACATCCATAGCACCCATACGAGGATGTTCACCCTCGTGCTTTCTCATATCAATCAAATTTTTAGCGACACGTGCAGCATTAATAGCACCTTCGATAATTGAATTCTCATCGCCGACAAAAGTATAAACCGTTCTATTAGTTGAATAACCAGCATCTACATCAAGCAAACGACACCCTTCAGTATCTCTAATCGCTTGAGCAATCTTTTCAATAACTTCTTTATTTCTTCCTTCAGAAAAATTAGGAACACACTCAATAATCTTTTGCATATAAGAATCCAATAAATTTGTATTGTAATAATTTCAAAATTAATAAAAAAAATCGTCTTTAATAAATTTGATATGATATTAAATAATTTCATTTCTATTTATTCAATTAAAACAATTATTTTACAAAAAAGTACCAAAACCCTCTCGAATGATATTCCCGCCGTCTCGAAAGGTATTTTCGGCATTTCGATTGTTTGTCTTCCCTTGAGGGAAGTGTCCGCAGGACGATGGGTGATGTTTGCAGGCTTTGAAATGAAGTCACCCTCAGTCTTCGACAGCTCCCTCAAGGGAGCATATTTCTTTTCCGTCTGCTTTTCCTATCACTCAGAAAAAAGAGAGTGTCATTCTGAACAAAGTGAAGAATCTCACAAACATTATCAACATTATTCGTATTAATTTTCACCCCAAATACCTTTTATAAAACTCCTAACACCTTTTCAAAACCTTTCTTCGCCTTTCATATGCGTTCCTTCGCCTTTCATATGAGCCATTTCGCCCTTCATAAGCGTTCCTTCGCCTTTCTTATGAGCCATTTCGCCTTTCATAAGCGTTCCTTCGCTACCGAAAAAACATTTTTGAATAATCCAAACATTATTTTTAAAAACGATAGTCATTCAGAACGAAGTAATATATCCATATAAAATGTAGGGGAAATTCACGAATTTCCCGAATGTAATTTAAAAAATCCCCAACATCATTCTGAAAATCCCGTTTGTCATTCAGAGCGAAGCGAAGAATCCATTTCTTCGGTCATTGAGCGTAGTCGAAACACCCACGAACATAAATACTTACACGAATCAAGAAAAAACGCCGTCGGAAACGACAATTTGTTAACACATTTTCAACAACTGCATATTATATTTGCAATTATAAAGAATTGTTTTTATTTTTGTAGGAAAGAAAATTAAATTATTCAAAATATTTTTATAGTTTTGTGTTGTGAGAGTAGAAAGTTTTTATTATCTTTAATTTAATTTAAAAAGGAACAATATTATGAATATTCTAAATAAATATATAAAATTTAATAGTATGATTAAAATTATTTTTCATATATATTTTTTATTATACTTAATTATTACTTTATTAATAGTTAAATATTACTTTAATCAAGAAAATGCTATTGAAATTGGATTTGTAATATTCTTAATATTTTATATGTTAGATTTTTATATAGTTCAAAATATTGTTAAACCAAAATTATATATAAATTGGATAAAAAAGAATTTAAATAATGAATTAGATAATGAAAATGTTAAGATAATATTTAATTCAATTCTATCAAATTTTAGAAAAATGTTAGCATATAAATTAACTTATTCACCTAAAAATATATTAGAGAATATTTCAAATGAATTTAATATAATTTATAATAATAATACATTAGATTTTTTAGATGAAGATAATAAAAAATATGAAAAATCTACAACATGGAATTTTTTTTATTATTATTTAAACTATATTGGTTATATAATGATAATTTTAATTTTAATAATATTCTTTTTTGTTTAAATTAATTTTTTTTAAAAATTATTTTTGTATTTTTGTGGAAAATTAATTTATAATTATTGGAGTTTATTATGTCAAGATATAAAGAATTAAAAAAGCAATTTGATGAGATATTTAATACAAACGAAGAAGATTTAAATGATAACAATTATTATGTTTATAGATTACTAGATCCAAGAGAAAAAGAGATAGATGGAAACTATAAAACATTTTATGTTGGTAAAGGAAATAAAACACGAGTATTTGATCATCTCGATTCAAGTGAATCAAAATCAAAGAAATTAAACATTGAGAATTTAGATAATGATAATGAAAATAATTCATTTGAATATGAGGAAGAAAGTGAAAAACTTAATGTTATACGAGAAATTCATAATGAAAATAAAGATGTTATTATTTTAATTCATAGATATAATTTAAGTGAAGAATGTGCTTTTGAAGTTGAAGCAGCTCTTATCGATGCATATGGATTAGAAAAATTAACTAATAAACAGTCAGGGCATAACACTAAAATTAATGGTTTAACAACTATCGAAGATTTGATAAGCTTGAAAAGTATTTCTGAAACTAATTTTGAAAATAAAAAATGTATTTTGGTTAATATTAACAAAGAATATATTAAACTTAAAAATAATGCTATTAGAAATAATGCAATTTTAATTAGTGATCAAGATGTTTTTAATTCAACAAAAGGTGAATGGGTTTTAAATATCAAGAGAGCAAATAAAGCTGATTATTTAATTGCACATTTTCAAGGTAGAATAATAAGATGTTTTAAAAATTCATCTAGTTGGCAAAATTGTGGACATAATCAAAATAGAAAGTATTTAAATGATAAAATGGTTGTTAATGACTTATTTGCCAATACTCGAATTCCATCAGAATATTTAAAAAGTACAGGTAATCCTGTTAGATATGTAAATTGTTAAATTAAAAAATAATATTAATAATAATATTTTGTTTTACTCTAAATATATCTCAAAAGCCGTAAAAACCATTCGAGACGGCATAAGGAGTATTCGAGAGGGTTTTGGGCTAGTAAAGTGCTATGATAGACGTAGAAAATGCTTAGGAGATACTTCACTTCGTTCAGAATGGCAGGGAAAGCAGGCAATGGATTCTTCGCTACGCTCTGAATGACGAAGAGAAGAATGCTGACAAGGCACAAAAAAAGGAGCCGAAACTCCTTTTTGAAATTTATATTTACAATACAATTATTCAGTTTCACCGATAAGTTTTAGATATTTCTGATAAATATAATTAGCAACATTTCTACCTAAAATTAATCCTTCTATGTTTTCTTCTTGGATATGATAACCTCCAAGTACTCGAGAGAATCCAGCCATCTCAGCAGTTTCCGTAAATGTTGGGAATTTTAAAGTAATTGTATCACTTAGATTATCAGGTTCTGTTAATGCACCTGGAACAAGTCTAACTTCTTCACCAAACACATCACTTTTCTTAAATAATTTAAGAATTTCTCCACAACCACCACTTATTGTACTATGGCCTGATACATAAGATGGGAAAGGAGGACATAAGAAATACTTAGGTGAGTAAGGTCTCCAATCTTCACCTTTCAATTCACCCCAACCTTTACCTTCACCTTTCCAACCGCTTATAGTTTTACCTTCGTAATATTTATGTATCAAAGCATAAGGTCGAGCATAATCATAGTGCATTTTAGAATCCCAACATGCTATAAATCCATCCATAGCAGTTGCTGTAACTAAGAAATACATTTTTACATCATCATCTATAGAGTGTGAATCTCTTCTTGATACATCTTGTGCAAACAACATCCAGTGTCCAGCTTGTTGAACAGATCTTGGACCATCACGCATAAACTCTACTAATGCTTTTTGTTCAGGAGTAATATTAGCTTGTAATTCAACAACTTCTGCAACTTGCTTTTCTAATTTTTCAGAACCATATTTAGGTGGCTCTGGCGATCTGAATTGTGAAGCACTATCAAGTAAAAGTGGTTTAACGTGAATCCATTGTGGACTTAAACAACCTGGATCATATTTCTCACCTTCAAGTGTTTCAAAGTATTTTGGTTGCCATCTATTAATATCTACTAATTTATCAATAGGATTAACAGGAGCATAATTTGTATAATCTCCATAAGGTTCATTGCTTCCTTCTATATCGCCATATTGATTTGAGCCATCATTTTTTCTAGCATCAATTACAGCTTTTGCAGCAAGATTTCCTATCCCAACAGCAGTAGTTTTGTCCATATTCATATCATAAGGATCAAGACCAAGTTCTCTCATTTTGTCAGCGAACATCATTGTATCTAAGAAATAATATTCACATAGTGTGTGATAAGCAGCATAACTAATTGCTATTTCTTTATTTGATAATGTTCTCATTTCTTCAGGAACTCTATCAACATCTTTTAGAATTAGTGGAGAAGCCTTATCATCAAATCGAGTCCAAGCATCAAATACTGAAGTAAACACTAAACCCAACATTCTAGATGAAATAGTTGGTCTTGGATTAAAGTTCTCAGTATCATTTGCCGTTGCATCTAATGCAACTCTACCCCAATAATAAGCAACACTATTTGGTGCTTTATTAGTTAAAATCAGTTTCTCTTCAACTACTTCTTCTTCTGTTTTATTACAAGAAACTAAAGCAAGTAGGAATATAGAGAATATTAGTAAATGTTTTTTCATTTCAATCTACCTTAAGTATTAAATAAAAATCATAGATAAATATTTTAAATTATCTAAATTCATAATGCAAATTAATATTTTTTTTTAAACTATAAAAATAATTAAACAAAATTGTAACAAATGTCTAAGAGTATTGTTAGTTGATATTATATTAAAGTTGTTTTATACAATAATATAAATTGTTAAATTAAAGGATAAAATAATAATATTTACTGAATTTTTATTAAATTGCTTTTTTTAAAATTCAAAATAATAAAAATGATTACAGATGTAATTGGGCATATTTCAAATTTCCTTTATACAGCAGGTTCATCATTTAAGAACCAACTTTATTTGAGATTATCTTTTGTTTTCGCAGCAATATTTGAAATATATTATGGTTTTTATCATATTGCAGGTGAGCCATTATGGACTTTAATTGTGTGGGCAATACCCTTATTATTCATCAACTTATATTATTTTGTCAAACTGATGAGTGAAAAGAAGAGTTTATATCTTGATCCCAAAGAAGAAAAAATATATTATAAAAGTTTTTCGTATATTGATAAACAATATTTTAAAAAAATATTGGATAAATCTAAATGGATAACGGTAGAAGAAAAAGAAGTTATAGTCAAAGAAAACAGTGCATTAGAGTATTTCTATTTAATTTATGATGGGATTGCATCTATATCATTAAATGAAAAATTTATTACATTTATCTCTGAAGGTATATTTATAGGGGAAATGAGTTTCTTAACAAGTTCATCTCCAAAAGCAACTGTAACAAGCAACACTAAAATGACCCTACTTAGATGGGACAAAGAAGAAATGCTTGAAATGATGGAAAAAGATAGAGATATAGAAAATGCAGTTAAAGCCGTTCTTTCAAACGATTTAGTTGCAAAAATAGAAAGATTAAATTTAAATAATTAATCAAATATATATCTTACTCCTTCTTTTGTAAGTCCCTTAAAGCCAGATATGTCTTTTCCTTCATAATCATCAGAGTAGTGCATTAATAGCATCTTATCTCTTATACTTTTATCTAAAGTTCTTAATTCATCAATTGATGCATGAACTGGATTCGGTAAAAAAGAACAATCATGATAGATAATCTCAGCATCTCTACCGTATTCATCTATAAGACCTTTATCAAATTTAGTATCCCCTGAGAACAATACTTTATCGTCAATCATTAGTCCATAAGATAAAAAAGCTTCTTGTGAACTTTTTGCGATATCTGGAACATGATTTGTTCTAAAAAATTCTAATTTTAAATCACCATATTCAATAATATGTCTTGATTTATTATTTTTTAGAATCTTTTCTGGAGTAATTACATCATAATAATCATCAAAGCCAAGGTATTCGCTGAAATCATTCACTTCATTACATGCTAAACCACCTTTTAAAGAGTGATCCCATAACTGACTTTTATATTCTTCAGTAATTATCATTTTCAATTTCGGTTTATTAAATACTGTTCTACCAATATATCTATTAGTAAGAGTGAGTAATTCTAAAGCACCAATATGATCAGAATGACTATGAGTTGGTAATACTGTTTCAATTTCATAATTCATTAAACCAGTATTTGTTTTCAAGCCATCTGGACCTCTTATACCAAAATCAACTAAGATGTGTTTATCACCTTTTATTAAAATAAGATTGAGATTGTGTAAGTTTTCAGAGAAGGCATTACCTACTCCAATAAATACTATTTCAAGCTTACCATCATTCTTTAAAGATAATGGTTTTTGTATTTCTAATATTTCCATAACATTAACTCCTTATATAATACTAATTATCAATTTTCTTGCCAACTTTCAAGTTCTTTTTTAATCCAAATAATATGTTTTCATAAGCCCTTTGCCTTTGATTTCAAATTCGCCACGTAGGGTGAAATTCCAATTCCCATCAAATTTTTCAAGTTCAGATTTAAAGTTTTCTGTGATTTGAATTTGTCCTGATTCGCCAGTGGATTCCATTCGACTGGCTGTATTTACTGCGTCAGACCATAAGT
>JAUIIX010000158.1 GCA_030431515.1 bacterium | reverse complement strand
AACTATATATTTAAAGACTTATAGGAATTAATTTTTAAACTTTTTTGATTCACACACAATAACCTAATTCATATTATATTATCATGAATAAACCATTTCCAATATACTCGTTAATCTAATAATCAATATTATTAACTTAACGATATTCTATATTCAATTTGGCTATTGTTTTATGTATACTTATTTATTCTAGGATTGGTAATACTATTTTCGTGTGATACTTACTTAGTTCAAACGGAGCTATTAGTTACAAGCCGTACGGAAATGGAAAGTTATATCTATTTACTAAGCAATAATAAAATTCTAATCTATCCTAATATCTTTCAAGAATACCAAAATAGAAGATTTTGTTTATCTCTTTTATTAATTCACTTGTATCAGGAAATATACTAATTAAATTAGGATCCAATATAAATTCGGAAAGTTTATTTAAATAATATTTCAAAAATTCCAAATTTATATCTTTTCTAAAATGCCCTTTTTTTTGTTCAGTAATGATTTGTTGGAATAGTATTTCAAACGATTTTTGTCTTTGTTCTTCTAATAATAATTTTAATTCTGGGTTTTTTTGATGTAGTAAATCATTAATTAAATTGCGACTCATATTATTAATAAAATCCAACTTAATATATATTAATTCATTTAACCTTTCAATAAATGGAATAGGTTTATTTAAAATTATAAGATGTTTGTTTGTTAATTCTTGATAATGTTCTGAGAATATCTCAATTACAATCTCATTTTTATTATTATATTCTCGATAAAATGTCATTCTACTTATATCTGCATTTTTACAAATATCTACAATACTCGTATCTTTTATTCCTTTTTCCCATATTAAATTCTTTGTAGATTCTTTTATACTTTCTCTTGTATGAATTTTTTTCATTTATAATATATGGTTTATTCTTATTATTTCTAACGCTTTGCAGGTTATAATGAAATAAATTTAATAAAATTCAACCGTCAAACCAAACTTTCAACTGTTACATTTTGAACTGATCAGTAACATTAAATAAACTTAACTCAATAATATTCACAAGAAGTTGAATCTAGTATTTTGTATTTATAGAATACTATTTTAAATAAATGTTTAAGAATTTTTAATAGAGGCCATTTATCTTTTTCATACAAATTTTATATTAAAAAGCCCCACTGTCAAAAAAAACATTGGGGCTTATATATTCTAATGTATTTAGTAAATTATCTAAATACACTCAATTGTCTTGATTGGATACCTCTTGGACTTCTCAAAATCACGGTATATGCACCGCTTGTAAGTTTTGATACATCTAGTTTATGTAAATTATTTTCCGCAATTGCTGAAATTACAACATTACCATTCAAATCTACTACCTCTAAATTCAAAGCTTCTTTGCTCTCAAATTTTATATCTGTAGAATTACTTGCAGGATTTACTGTAAATCCATTAAATTTAAAGTCCGCTACTAGTGATTCTATTCTATGAGGTACATTATTATCAAAAACCGAATTTAAATAATTATAGTCCTCATTATTTTTTGAAAATCCTCCAATATCACCTACAGTGATTGTATCTTGAATACCCAACTCAACTTGAAATTCTATACATGTAGTATCATCATCGTGGTTTAAGTCATAAGGGTAATCTACCCAAGAACATGCAGTA
>JAUIIX010000093.1 GCA_030431515.1 bacterium | reverse complement strand
TCTGTTAATGGAGCATTTGGAGTTGGAAGTGAATATGGGTTCTTAACAAATACTCCGTTAGTAGAAGCATCGTATTTACCTAAAAATCCTGCTTTCCAAAAATATCTCTGAACAGTTATAAACTGACCTGCATTCTCTGGGTCTGGAATCTGTACACTCTTTGTCCCTATATCATTAGGTCCTACTTTTATTCTTGTCTCACCTAATCCATTTGTTGCTTTATACACTTCTGTTTTTGATGGTCTTGGTCCCATGATGGAATATTCCATTAGCAAGCCATCTGTTGGAGGTGAGATAAATGTTACTTCTGGTTTAGGAAAGTCTATTGCATTCCCACCAATTCTTGGTACTCTATTACCGCCATTGTATAACTCATCTGCATAAGTTAATGTTCCTTCATTTGGATATGGTTCGATTTCTATTCCTTTGAAGATTACATCAAAGTCAATTATTTGTCCATAATAGTCATAGTAAAAAGTAATATTAGGATCTAACCAATCAGAATATAGGTAAGAAATCTGACAAGGGTCATCAAAATTATAATTCCATACATGCTTTAGTCTCATTCTATTTGGAGAACCTATTACAACTCCTTCACCTGGAACTTCAATATCTACTTCTAATTCAGCCCAATAATAAGTATCAGTTGTATTACTCCATCCTGACCAACCTCTTGTTCTATCACAATTTGTATATGGGCTAGTATTATACCCTCTATAGCTATATATCAATAGATTCCAAGCTGTTACCCATTTTTGAATTAGTTCATCACCTCTATAATCAAATTCTTTATTGTCATCAATGTCCCAATAAAAATGAGTGTAATAAGTTGTTCTTGAATAACCGTTCACCCAGAACTTCATTGTATATGTTTTTCCAAGACTTAGTTCGATTGGAGCCCAAGTGTCACCACCGCCACTGCTTGGATCATTTGGATTAGTTCTAGCTCCACCACCATTAGTAGGAACGCCACCCCATCCACCTTCGTCAGCTGGACCAGTTATATATATATAAGCTGGGAACCACTTACAGCAATAATCCATTTCCCATGTCCAAAATGGAGTAGATGCACCTTTTTCATACCATTCTATACCATCTATTTTTGCATAAGGATAGAAATCGTAGCAAGTATAAAAACCACCTGGTCTCTGTTGCTCTGTCCCTCTCCATTCTACACCACTATCATCATAAGGGTGACAATAAGGGTTGTCTGAAAAATTAATAGCGTACTCGTCGCCAGGGGCTGCCTGAAGACTACTCGAAGCGAGCATCGCTATTATTGTAAATGCGAATGCATTTAGTAGAAATATTTTGGATTTTGTGAAAATTTTCATTTTTACAATCCTTTAATTAATGAAACATAAAAATATTTTTTCTTGCGATTTAAAACTTATAACAATAATATAAGAATTTTGTTACAAAACTAAGCAAACTTTTTTTAATATACAAATCCTTATTTATAAAGCAATTACAATTTACGTCATAAATTCATTATTTTTATTTTTGCTATCAACTTTTGATGAATATTTTTTCATAATTTGGTAATCATATAGTATAGTTAAAGGTATGGTAACTTATTTTTCTTAGATTTATGATAGTATTTTAGGTATAAAAGGGTTGGCTAAAAATAAAAAAGGAGTAAAAACTGTGTATTTACTCCTTGAAAAAAAATATATTTTTTTTTAGATTAATTGATATTTTTCTTAAAAATGATAGTTAATTCCAAAATTCATTGAATTAATTATCAATGGTTTTTCTCCTGAGATTGGCCAATTCATATTTTCTTTTCTTAATTCTGTAAATACATAACTGATTGTATTTTGTAAAACGAAGTTTACTACAGGTGCTGCATAAGGTGATGCTTTCTTTACTTTTTTAACAAAGTAATTTGAAATTTGACCAACTATACCTTCTGTAATCCCTGATGCCATAGCATGCCACGTCATATATCTTGGGAATATCAAATCTCTTTGATATGCAAAATCAACAGATAAATTCTCAAATGGTCTTACTTTTACAAATGTTTCGAATGACTGGCTAAATCTAACGTCATCATTATATCTTCTTTTTAAATTGCTTTCCTTGCTTTCACCGCTTAGTAATATTTCAGCAGCATTCATTTGTTCATAATTATAATTCATTGATTGCCAGCCAAAACTTGTTTCTTGACCAAGTATAATGTCAGCATTTTCTCCAAGAATATACCCTAAACCATCCGATGTTGAATAGCCAAACTTATAGAAGCCAGTTAGAGGTGAAGTAGTCTTTTCAGTTAGCATATTAGAATTGTAGTCATAACTTTCAATTAATAGACCATAAGCGCTGTATTCTCTCAATGTTCCTTTAATATTCTTATCTTTATCTTTAACGACGTCATTATCATATTTACTAAATCCAAGAACAGCTTTAAAGTGGTCTAAATTTTCAAATGTATGACCTTTGTATGTCGGAGTTGCTATACCAGCAGAAATCTTGATAAATGGCTGTAGTTTAAAACTAAATCCAGCACTTAATTCAAGAAAATCATCGTCAAGTTCTTCTTCGTCGAAATCTAAGTCGATTATATCTTCATTTTCAATTTCTTCTTCTTCGTTTTCCTGGCTATACGCCGTAAATCCTAATGTTATTAGGAATATTAGTAGTAAGTATTTTTTCATAAAATCTCCAAAGTTTATAAATTAATTATTTTTAATACTATATAATACTCATTTTTAAATAAAAAGTTCTAAAAAGAATAACCTAATCCAACATGCCAATTCAAATTTGATAAAGCATCTTTTGCTTTGAAAATTGATTGATACTCATAATTGATAGGTCCATATATTGGTAATGCGAAGTCTAATCGAATAGGTCCTACAGGTGTTTCATAAGTTAAACCCATACCTGCTGAGTATGCTAATTTTGAGAAAACTTCACCAACATTAAAATCATCTTCACCCAATAACCAACCATAAGAATTACCAAAATCTCCAAACAATGTTAATCCCATTGAAGCAATATGTTCAGACAAAGCACCTAAGTTTACCTCTGGCATACCAAAATTTAACCTATATTCAACCGCTCCTTCTAAAACTACCGAGCTTCCCACAAAGTTTTCTAAAAGTCTTCTTGAAGTTGCATCTAAATCTTTTATACTACTTGTAGTATATCTTAATTTACGAGAAGCCCACCCTCTAACACTATTTGCTCCACCTGAGAAGTATTGTTTGTCTAATGATATATATCTATTACCCTCTTCCCAAAAATGTGTGCCACCAAATTTTAACTTGAAAGCGGCTACTTCTTTTTTAGATATATTTGTAAAATAAGCCATATTTGTAAGAATTCTATTGTAATTTGTTAAACCACCAACTGCCCATTCCCCTTCAAGATTAATTAAATGACCATTGGTTGGCATAAAAGGATTGTTTCTTTTGTCTCGAATTGCTCTTCCTAGAATTTGGATTGAAGATAAAAATGGATTTGAATTTTTAAAATAATTATTCAAATCAGAATATAATACTAAAGACTGAAATACTCTTTCAAAATCATCAAGCTCATCACCTTTTTCTATAAATTGATCAAAACCTTTAGGCTTTTGTCGTTCAAATACAACTCCAAATGAAAGTGCTGTTATATCTAAATTAGTTTTAAAAGTAACTGGAATTGTAAGCGGAATACGATAAGTTTCTAAATCAAAATAATTGTCAATTCTTCTATATGAAAAGTTAAATTCTGCGTTAGTACCAAAAGAAGCATCATCTATTGTGAACCAGTAGGGGTCAGATATTGATAAATTAAATGCTATTTCATCTATTAAGTCATCTAAATGATTTAGGAAACCTTGTCTTGGAGTTTTTATATACTCTTCAAAATCTCTATTTAGCAAACTCAAATTTGTGTTAAAAGCTTGGGCTTCTCCAAATACATTTTTATGTGAATAGCTACCTTGTAGAAAAACATTATAAAATTGATTTTGCGTTTGATTAAAGCCAGGTTCGAAGTTTAATTCTTGTTGATTACGATAATGTGTTATAACTCTATAATCTATTGTATTATTATGAATTGAAATTGTATCGATTGAGACAGAATTAAATGTACCTAATGATAATAATTTTCTTACAGATTGGTCAACTTTACTTTTACTGTAAATATCTCCTTTTTTCCAAGTTAATAGGTCAAGTTTCATATTATCAGTAATTTTGTGTTGTTTTCCTTTAAAATCGACAAATTTAACTTCTCTAAATCTATGAATTTCTCCTGTATCAAAAACAACTGTAACTGAATCAGTAAATTTTTCTTTATTGATTATAATACTTTCTTCTATTTTCCTAACATTGAAATAGCCAGAGTTGAGCAATAAATTATAAATAGAGTTAATAGCATAAATCACTTCATTTTCATTAAAATACTTATGCTCCAATCTCTTAACTATTTTTTCGATAGAGCTTTTACTCTTTCCTTTTACACTATCTAATCCTATTAATATAAATTGATTAATTCTAAATCTTTGATTTTCGGAGATTGAATATTGTATAATATTCTCTTTAGAAAGTGAATCTCCATAAACTTTATAATCAACTTCAGTTAAATGAAAACCATTTTGATTATAATAATTAAATATTGAACTTGAGTCCAATTTTAATTTTTCTTCTGATAAAAATTTATATTCAACCTGAAAAGGTTTTAAAGACTTTTCTAAAGCAATTAGAATTGTCTTAGGTGTGATACTATTTTTATTCCCTTCTACATAGTAATAATCTAAAAGAGAATGTACAAAATTTAGATTACTTGTTCTGGAAGTAATAATAGGAAACAACTCATTATCTTGAAATGAGTTGTTTCCATCAAAAACTATCTTATTTACTTCAAATAAAGAGGAATCTTTAGAGAAAGGGTAAAGAGATTTTCTATCAATTGCCGAAGCTAAAACTGAATATGAGCATAAAAGCACAAATATGTATGTACTTATTGTCTTTTTTGCATTTATTGCCAAAATCTAATTGATTATTTATCAAAAATACTGTTCTTCTTCGTCATCATTGTAGAAATATTCTTCATTGATAACATCTTCATACTCTGGCCATAAATCTTCGATGCTATCGATCATTTCATCGCTATCATCCAAATCCATCAAGTTTTCTAATACTTGCATCGGGCAACCCGAACGGTTTGCAAAGTCTAATAATTCTTCTTTAGTTGCAGGCCATGGTGCATCTTCTAAAGTTTGGGCTAATTCCGGTGTCCAAAACATATTGTTTTCTCACAAAATAAAATGTTATTAAAATAATTTTTTAAAATTGTTTCATTCAAAACGTGAATATCGTAAGAAATTAAATATTATTTTAAATTTTTTTATTTATTTTTATAAAACTACAACTTTTTTATATAAAAATCAATATTATTTTTAGTTTTTCAATTTCGCAACATTCTTTTTCCTTTGTTATTCAATCACTTAGTATTCGTTTTTTATTTTTTTTAAATAAAATTTTAAAGCAAAAAAACTTTCATTTAGAATATCTGTTTTTTTTCCATAATTTTGTAAAAAACATCTGGACAAATGAAAGAAAAGTACTCAAATCAAAGACGATTGTATCGTTTATTAGAAAAAATGACTAACCGTCATTATTCCAAACCACTCGATCTGATAATATCTATTATAAATGAAGTAACTGACAATGGCGAATATGAAATGTTAGGTGGACGAGTTTGGAAATTCGATATCAAAACATTCTCTTATATACTAACTTATCAATATGGAAAGGTAAAATCTATTCCAAATAATTTTGCTATTAGCGTATTAGATGACGAAGTAAATGAAACTTTAAAAAGACTTTCAAAAAAAAGAACTATAATGCAAGATGAAACTAATAAAGTTTTAATTGAATCTGGTATAAATCACTATTCTTTAACAGGTGTTGGTGATATTATCAGAACAAGTCATGGTTCATTTTATGAATATGCTTTAGGTTTTAATGCGGAAAATTTTACTGATATTTTTTATGAGTCTATCTCTATAATTAGTTCAGTTTGTACAGTTTCTCTTAGAAACCTAAATGCTGAAAGTGAAAAAAAGAAAATCAACAAAGATTACGAACAAGCAAAAATTATTCAACAGAACTTACTTCCTGAGCATTATACAGAATTTTTAGACTATGAAGTTTTCGGTGTTTGTGTTCCTGATTCTGATGTAGGTGGTGATTACTTCGATTATATACGTAATACTAACTCCTTAGACGATGAAGAAACTCTTTCTATAGTTATTAGTGATGCAGCAAGTAAGGGCTTACCAGCAGCAATACAATCGCTTTTTGTATCTGGTGCTTTACGTATGGGAATGAAGCTTGGTAGTAGAATTTCTAATATTTTAGGTCTGCTAAATACACTTATTTTCAAAACTTTCCCGTATGAAAGGTTTGTAACTTTATTTATGTGTGAATTAACTCGCTCTGAAAATAGATTAATCCTTTATGCTAATGCTGGACATTGTACTCCGATTAAATATTCTGCAAAAAAAGATAAATTTACTGAACTAAAACCTACTGGTGGTTTATTAGGAATATTAGAACATCAGAAATTTGGTTTGGAAAATACTCGAATGGATAAAGGCGATATTCTTTTACTTTATACTGATGGACTTAATGAAGCTCAAAATGAGTTTGAAGAATTTTATGGCGAAGAAAAACTTAAAGATTTGATGAAAAAGTTTCATAACTTACCTACGAAAGAGATTGCTTACAATATATTAAATGAAATAAATGTTTTTTCTGCAAACTCTAAATATTCTGATGATATGACTTTAGTTGTAATCAAAAGAAAAAGTTAATTATTGTTGTATTTATTAGAATTTTAGCTTCTTTTTGAAATAAATATTTTGCACCTAAAGGAACAAATTTCGATTAATATAGTAATATCATTGTAATTTCTGGGAGATTCTTAACTTCGTTCAGAATGACTGGCTGTTTTTTAAAATAAAACCTTCCGAAGCTTTTGAACCTTCGGAAGGGTTCACTTAGATTTTATACAATAATCACTCACTAAAAACAATCTTCCTTGTTTGTGTTTTTCCTGGTTCGTTGATTTTTATAATATAAGTACCGTTTGTTAAATTATAATTAAAACCTATTTCTTCATTATCTGAAGTTGTTTCTGATTTTTGATAGATTGTTTTACCAGTTATGTCGGAAATAGTGATTTCGTATTTACCTGCGTAATAGGTTGTTAGGGCAATATTCGTTTTTGTGATATTTCCAATTAATGCTTCGTTATAGTTTTCTATTAATCTTGCTTCGTATAAACAAACTTCATATATTTTTATGTTTCCGTTTTGTCTGATTGGAATTAAATATTGATTATCCGTCTCAAATTTTGTGATAATAAGTTCGTTTTCAAGGTTTTTTGCAAGCATTATTTTTGAGTTGATGTCTTTTATTTTTTCATCGTAACTTGTTTTATTTAAATAATCTGTGATGTTTATTTCAAGTTTATTGTTCTTGTAGTTAAATGTTGTTGCGTCTTGGATTTGAATTGCATCTTCATTTATTTGTATGTCAATTTCGTAATTAAAATCTTTTGGCAAAGGTATGTTTTGCATTAACTCAAGATTGACTGTGTTATTTACTTTATCACCTGGGTAACCTTCAGAATTTGATACTTTTGCAAGGATTTCTGCTTTGCATATTCCTTTTATATAAATTGTGTCAAGTGCTTTACAATCTCCTATACTTTCAATTATTAAGGTGTCAATAAACTGACCTATGTCAATAGGATTGAATGATATATCGATATTTTTATTGTTATAATCAATATCAAATACACTTGAATTTTTAATGAAGATTATATCTTTATCTGATGTTATATTTTCTGATTTTGTGTCTCCAAATAATAATTCTCCAAAATCTATATTTCTATTGCTTAGATTTATTTCTGGTGTTGATTCTGTTAATTCTATACTTTGTGTTGCCTTACATCCATTAATATCTGTTACTGTTAAATCATAATTTCCTGCTTTATCAATTGTTATAGATTTTGATGTTTCGCCATTTGACCATTTATAAAATTCAAAATCTTTATCTGGATAAATTGTAGTTGAATTATTACAAATAATTGTTTCTCCAAGTATTTGGAATGTTGGAAGTGGGAGTTTTACTACTTCAATTTCTGCATCTATTTTGCAATCTGTGTCTGTTGTGATTGTTGCTGAATATATTCCACTATTATTTACTACTATACTTTGACTTATTTCTCCATTACTCCAAAGGTACGATTTCCCTTCTGGTTGAATAGTAAGTGTTGTGCTTTCTCCGTCGCAAAATGTCGGGTCGCCTTGTATTTCTGCTTTTAAATTTTCTATATCTGATACTATTATTGATTTTGTGTTTTTACATCCTGTTTTAATATTTTCTGCAGTGAGCGTGTAAGTGCCTGATTTTGATACAGTAAATTTTGCAAGTCTTGTTCCATCATTCCAAACTATACTTGTGTTTGCTGGAACTTTTGCTTCTAAAATTATACTTCCACCATCGCAAAGAATTGTTCCATTAGGTGCTTCTATATCAAGTGTTGGTAAGGGATTAACATTAATTACGATATTTGTGTCATTAGTGCATTCACCTTGAGTAACAGTTGCCGAATAAACTCCACTTTCTTTCACAACAATATCTTTTGTGCTTTCACTTGTATTCCAAATAATTGTTTCATAATCTTTATCAAGTGAAAGCGTGGCAGAATCGCCCAAACAAAAATTGTTTTGAGTTGAGGTGATTATAGGATTTACATTTGTAATTTTAATATCTAGCGAATCTAAATAAGAACAACAATGTTCATCATTTACTTCGTAAAATAGTTTTGTGTTTTCTTTGAGTGGTTTTATAAATTCTATATTAAATTGTGTTGGGTCTTTTATGTTTTCTGAAGGAAACC
>JAUIIX010000092.1 GCA_030431515.1 bacterium | reverse complement strand
ATATCTTCACGATTACTTTTTTCAAAAGTACTTGAATGATTGCTACAAGAAATTAAAAAAGCTATAAGTATTATAAGTAGATATTTCATTTTTCTAAGTTTTTATAAACAATTTCTAATAACTCTAAAGTCTTTTTACTCATTTCATTTTTAGTATCTAATAATGGATTTATTTCAACAACTTCAAATGTAGTTTTTTTATCTGAACTTGTTAAAATATCTAATAATTGTTTTGCTTCATCCAATGTAAGCCCATTCTTAACAGGAGTCCCGGTTCCAAAAGAAACTTCATCAGGATCCATTGAGTCAACATCAAAAGAAATAAAAATATGATCACAATCCACTAATTTATTAAGTGTGGATTTAGCTATAGATTCAATACCTTCATTATGAATTTCATCCATATTGAAATGTTTAACATTATTTTTAGTTAGAATATATTCTTCTTCATATTCTAAATCACGAATTCCTATAAAAACTAAATCTTTAAAATCAATGGCTGCTTCATTTCCCGATAAGTTTTGTAATTTTTTCCATTTAGCTTTTATTTCATCTGGAATATCTCTTTTTTTAACTTCTAAGTTATCTTGTCTTAAGGACATATTTAATGTCATCCCATGCATATTTCCTGAAGGAGAAGTATATGGCGAGTGCATATCTCCGTGAGCATCAATCCATATTATCCCTATTCGAGATTCTGGATTCAGTCTTTTAAATGCTGATAAATAAAGTCCTGTTGAAGCGTGATCTGCTGAAAAGAAGAGTTGATTATTTGAAGTATTGATTTCAGTCATTAAGATATCAATATTTTTCTCATAATATTTCAATATTCCATCAATATTTAAGGCGTATTCATATTGTTTTATTAACTTATTGAACAATATTTCATTATTATTAAAAAGATAAAAAACATTTCCCAAATCAAAACCAGTGTTTAACGATTCCATCCTTAATGCTTCAAATGAAAGTGACGTTCCCCTTGTACCTGCACCAAGTTCATTTGTATTTACAAATCTTTGAATTTTTGACATATATTTTATGTGTTTTGTTAATTAATTTTATCTAAAATTAAGCAAATATACAACAATATTTTTAATATTTAAATATTTTTACTTTTGGAATATTTAAGTAATTCAAAATAATTTGAATAATTTTAGTGTATTTTCGTTTATATTTTAATTTTATAAACTAATTTTAAAGTATGGACGAAAACATAGTATTAAAAATTGAAAATTTAGAAAAAAGTTTTAAAAATTTTAAAGCAGTTGATGGTTTAAACATTGAAGTAGAGAAAGGTGAAATTTATGGTTTTTTAGGACCAAATGGTGCAGGAAAAAGTACAACTATTAGAATTATATTATCTTTACTTAAGCATGATAAAGGAAACGTATATTTTTTTGGAGAAAAATTTACAAATCATTCAAGAGAACTATTTTCTAGAATTGGAGCTTTAGTGGAAAAACCAGATTTTTATTTATATTTATCTGCTTATAGAAATTTAAAATATTTTTCAGAATTATATGGACATAAATTCTCAAAGAATAAATTATATGAAACTCTTGAAATGGTTGGATTAAGTGGAAGAGAAGATGATAAAGTGAAAACTTACTCCTTAGGAATGAAACAACGATTAGGTCTAGCACAAGCACTAATTCACGACCCTGAATTAATTATTTTAGACGAACCAACAAATGGTTTAGACCCACAAGGAATGAGAGAAGTTAGAAATTTACTTACTGATTTGGCAGTCAATAAAGGCAAAACAATATTTCTAAGTTCTCACATATTAAAAGAAGTAGAAAGTATGGCTACTTCAATGGCAATTATAAACAAAGGAAAAACAATAGTTGAAGGAAAAGTACAAGAATTGTTAAAAAATTCTCAAACACATATATACATAGAAACGAATAATTTACCAAACAATTTTAATTTTGAAAATAACAAGGATATAAAAGTAATAAAAATAGAAAAAAATAATATTGAGTTAGAAGCAAATAAAAATGTAATTACAAGTGTAATCGATAAATTAAGATCGGATAATATTGAGATATATTCTGTAAATTCAGTTAATTCTCTAGAAGAATATTTTATTCAACTAACAGGAGAAAATAATGTTTCTTAAATTAGTTAAACTAGAATTATTCAAGATATTTAGTAAATGGAGAACTTACATTGGTTTCATAGCAATTGGTGTTTTAGTGCCTATTATTCATTTAGCAATGCTTGCAGAAGGTGAAACATTAATTGAAGTAAGTACAAGAGTATTAAGAAGTTCATTTGATTTCAATGGAGAGTTGATTAACGGATATATGGTAACAAGAATTATTATGCAATTTTTGTTCATTAACATTCCTTTATTAATAACACTCGTCGGAGGCGATATGCTTGCAGGTGAAGCAACTTCAGGTACTTATCGACTTGTCTTAATAAGACCAATTTCACGACTTCAATTAGTAATTGCAAAATTTACTGCTGGTTCTATTTACGTTGCTTTATTAGTAATATGGTTATTTATTTTGGCTTTAGGGCTGGGTGTCTTAATATTTGGAACAGGAGATATGATTGTTGTTCGATACTCGATTAATATTATTCCAGAAGCAGATGTTTTATGGAGATATGGTATTTCTATTGGTTATTCATTTTTAAGTATGTGGGTTGTCTATACGATTTCATTTTTCTTCTCTTCCTTTGTCGAAAATTCAATAGGACCAATAATAACTACAATGGCAATTCTTATTGTATTAAATATATTAAATATGGTTGATATTGGAGCTTTTTCTACTATTCAAGAATTATTTTTTACAACACACATGAATGCTTGGATTATATTATTTGATGAAAAAATTGATTATGCCGCATTTTTTAGGTCTGCATTAATTCTAATTGGACACGTATTAGTTTTAAGTATTTCTACATTTATTTATTTTAACAAAAAGGATATTAACTCATGATAAAATTTATTTTTATTACTATTTTAATAGTTTTTTCAGCTATAAATTCTTATTCACAAGATGCAAGTAATATTGCAAAAGAACTATTAAGTGAATACAATAAGATTAATACTTTTCAATCAGATGTGTCAATTAAAATTGACATCAGCTATTTGAATGCTCCAGAAAAAATAGGTAAAATTTATTTCAAATCGCCTAATACAACTAAAGTAGATATAGAAGGTTTTTCTATGTTACCAAAACAAGGAACAGGAAACTTTATTGGTGAACTTTTGAAATTAAAAAGCACAGTAATCAGTCTTGGAAAAGAAAAAGTAAATAATATAGAATTAACACATCTTAAGCTAATTCCAAATGAATCTAAAGACATTGTATTAGTTGATATGTATGTTAATGAAAATAAAATGACAGTTGTAAAAGCTGACATTACAACAAAAGATAATGGAACTTTTTACATAGATATTGAATATGTTAATAGTGTAAAATTCAACCTTCCTTCTAAAGTTGAAATTGAGTTTGTAGTGCCTAATTTTAAAATGCCAAAAGCTTTTGTTGGACCAAGAGATAAAAGTAAAGTTGATGAAATGCAAAAAGAAGGTGAAACAACAAAAGGAAAAGTAATTCTAAAGTATTGGAATTACATAGTTAATCAGAAAATAGATAATAGTATTTTTAAAAAATAAATTATAATTTTTTATAATTTTTCATAGCCCAAAAATTCATAAAGTAGATTGATTTTTTTTGGGCTTTTTTATTAAAGTTTTAGCATTTTATGTCGATACATTATATGATTAATGGACTAACAAAAAAGTATCGAATAGGATTGAGATATTTATTTTACATAACCACACTACTTATTGCTTTTAATATTCAAGCATTTAGTGCCGTGTTTACTACTACTCAAGCAGGAGATTTTAATAATCTAAATACTTGGGTTGGGGGTTCTGTGCCTTCCCCTACCGATGACGTAATTATTAATCATAATGTTTATCTTGGTTTTAATACTACCATAAATGATGTAACAATAAACTCAGGTGGAATTCTAAGATCTAATGCAATCAGTGTATCACTTACAATGACTGGTGACTTAGATGTTCAAGCAGGAGGAGAATTTAGAGCTGTTCATTTAGTAGTAAATTTTCTAAACCTTATATGTAATGGGACTACAAACTTCACAAATGCTGGTACAGCTGCTTTCAATAATGTTACAATTAATTCTGGTAAGTCACTTGTTTTGAATAGTGCTATTGGTGGTGGGCTACTAAGTACTGCCGTAATTACAGTAAATGGTACATTAAATTTTAATAATATTACAGTTTCTATTCCCCTATTGGGTTCTATAAATTTCAATTCAGGTTCTACTCTCAGAACAAATGTTGCAGGAGGAGTTTCAGCTACGATACTTGGTACTGGTACAAAAAATTATCACAACAATACTAACTATTATTTTGATGCTAATGTTACAGATACTGGTTTTGGTTCTATTACTAATGTTAAAGATATGACTTTTGATGGATGTACTATTTTAACTACAACATCATTAACAATATCTGGAATTCTTTATAATGGAGTTAGTAATGGAATTGTTAATGATGGAAACACTTCTAACACTTTCACATTAACTGGAAATCATGTAGGTGATGTTTTAAGAACTCAAATAGGTAACTTAAAAGTAACTGGAAATTATACAAATTATGGAAGATTGAGAGTTTCTGGTATTTTAGAAGTTGATCCAGGAATCTCATTTGGAATTAATACATCTGTAGATTTCTTGTTAGGTAGTGGTGCTAAAATAATTAATAATGGTACTATCACAAGTGGTAACTTTAGAGCCTTAGGTAATGCAACTATCGAGGGAACAGGAAATACTCAAATACAAACTTTAGGTAATGACGGAAGTACTGTAACTCAAACAAGTGGCACATTTACAGTTGCAGGAACATCGACATTACAAGCTGGAAATTCATTTAGTTTTAATAATCTCAATGTTTCTGGTAATTTTACTTTTGATGAAGATATCGATGTTGAAGGTGATCTTAGAGTAACAGGTACTCTTTCCTCTTCAGCTAGTGAATTAGATTTACAAAATGGTGGTAATACTATCACTGGTGGAGGTACGATTGATCTTGATGATTTTATAATTAATGGGGCAACAACATTATCTGGCACAGATATAATCATAAATGACATTACTCTAAATGCAGGAACATTTGATATTGAAGACAATTACTTAAGAATTGATAATAATATAACGAATAATGGTGGAAATATTGATGCTACTGATAATAACAGTGAAGTAAGGTTTACAGGTAATGCCGTTGATATAACAATACCTGCAAATTCATTTGTATCTAATGCATTTGGTAATTTAACTTTTAATAAAAATGCTAAAATTACAGCTTCAAATAATTATACAGTCAATAATGTATTTTCAATGTTTAATGCTGGATTGACATTTGATTTATTAAATTATAATTTTACCATAAATGGTACTGTTACATATTCAAATGGTGATTTTGATGCAACTGATGACGCTTCGACTATTACTATTGGTGGGACAGGTGCATTAACTTTTTTTCCTCTTTTAAGTAATGAATGTGGTAATATGACTTTAACAAGAAATGGCACAATCACATTAGGTAATAATTTAACAGTTGATGGAACAATGACATTAAATAATGCTTCATTAATATTTGATGTTCAAGCTAATACTCTTACTTTAAATAATCCTATAGTTTCTACAAATGGAGCAATAGATTTAACTGATAATAATTCTACAATAGATTTTGCTTTCTCTGGCTCAACAGTATTTTCAAACGGTGCCTTTTTAAGTGGGCAAGTTGGAAATATGACTATATCAGGTTCGAATACAATTACTTTAGGTAGTAATGCTGATATTGATGGTGCATTTACTATGAATAACGCAAGTGCTTTATTCGATATAGATGCATATAGGTTTAGATTAGGTGGTAATATAAATTATACTGCTGGAACTATTGACGGGACAGATGCAAGTTCTACTTTGAGTTTCGCAGGAAGTTCTCCTATTACTTACAATGCTGGAGCATTTGTTAATTTTGGAACTATTGGAAATCTAGAATTATTACAATCTAATACTATAACTCAAGTAGGGGAAGTTAATGTTTTAAGTAGCTTAATTGTTAATAATGCAAATTTATATTTTGATGTACAAGCCAATACTTTTAGTTTATTTGGCGAATTGGATTATACTGCTGGTTTTATAGACTTTACTGACGTTAATTCAACTTTTAGAATATCTGGAGCTAATCCTTTTATTTTAGATGGTGATAATTTAGTGAATAATCAATTAGGTAATTTTAGAGTTGAAAGAAATGATTTAGTAACATTGTCATCTGATCTTGAAGTTTTAAATATATTATATTTACATAATCCAAATATGGATTTTGATATACAGTCAAATAATATAAGATTATCTCTTAAAAACAATATCGATAATCAGAGTCCAGCATCAACGAAAATAAGGTGTGAATCAGCAGGAACTGTGGAATTTACTGGAAGTAATCCTATAACTTTAGATGGTGCAGATTTTAATAATAATAGAATTTATAATTTAGATTTAGATAATTCAACAACTACAACTCTTTCTGACTTTTTATATATTAAAAATAATTTAAGAATGTCAGCTTCCACCCCTATATTAGATATTGTTGATAATGATCTAATAATTGAAGGAAATATAACTTATGTTGCAGGATCAATTGATGCCACTGATAATTCTGGGCAAATAACAATTGATGGAACTGGTGCATTTACTATGCCTACTTATTTTGTTAACAATGAAATCGGAATTCTTCAAATACAAAGAGTTGGTACCGTTACTCAAAGTGGTGCTATAAATGTTGATAATAGTTTTAACTTAAATAATGTTTCCTCGATTTACAACCTAAATAGTAACACTTTAACAATTTCTAATAACTTCGTTTCTACTAATGGGCAGATAGATGCACAAGCTAACGGCTCTGCATTTAAAGTTGCAAATAGTGCGGCAACTTCAGTTTATTCTGCTAATTCATTTGTTAATAATACAATTAATGAAGCATATTTTGAAAGAGGTGTAACATTAAACAATGATTATATTTTTGAAGATTTATTAAAAATTGAAAATGGGACAGCAGCTTTCGGAAATACTAATATTGAAATTCAAGGTGATGTAACTTTAGATAATAATGGTGCTATATCAACTGGTGGTACTAATTCATTAACTTTTTCAAATACAACTAATTTAACAAATAATAGTACTGGAAATATTGGATTAAATGATATATTTGTAACAGGTACTTTAAATTCAACTGCGAACCCTACAATTGCTGGTAATTTTGATGTAAGTGGAGTTTCTAATTTTTCATCTGGAACTGTTACATTTCAAAATGCTATTGCAAAAACTATAACAAATACTGGAACATTAGATTTTAATTATGTTAATATTGGCTCTGGAGCAAGAATAAATACAACTTCAAGTTTTGATTTAAATAATGATTTCAGAATGGTTGATAATACTTCTGTTTTTGTTGCCAGTTCACCTTCTGATATTGCATTTAGAAAAAATAATTTAAATGTATATGCAGCAACTGACTCAGATGGATCTTCAACTGGAATAGTTTTATATAGTATTACTATAGGTAATAGTTTATATTTAAACTTTAAAGGAGCTTATGATTATTTTATAAATGGAAATTATACCGTAGGAAATAGCAGATTATACATGGATGATAATTCAAATTTATTTTTTACTTACGGATCAGGGTCTTCAGCTTTTAATAATATGTATGTTTATGATCTTACTTTTACTTCTTCGGCAACATTTGGTATGGACACAAGAATTCATTTAAGAAATACTTTAACAGTTGAAGCTGGAGGTATTTTAAATGCAGGATCTATATTATCAATTTCAAATAATAGTGCTACGATTTACAATAATTCTCCAAATACTGCCGATAATCTATCTTTTTATTTTCTAAATATGTCTAGTGGAACTTTAACAACAAATGATAGTTTTGCTTTAGGTGGTGATGCTAATATTGATATAAATTCAGTAATTAACCAAACAAGTGGAACTTTTAGAAAACATTCGGATGCAATAAATAATTCTGGTTCTGTAAATTTAAATGATTTAGAAATTATTGGAAATGTTACAACATCATCAGGGTTTACAATTGATGGAGACTATTTTTTACAAAATGCTGCTTATTCATTTACAGCATCAGCAGGAAGTATAACATTTACTAAATCCAATTTTAATATAGAAAATGCAGGAACAACTCAATTTTATGATTTTATCTTAGATAATTCCATTACAAATGGTACAACAGACGATAGCTTTACTATTGCAGGTGATTTAACATTAGGGGCTTCATCATTTTTCACTGCTTCTTCCCCATCTGAAATTACTTTCTCAGGCAATGGTGTTTTAACACTTCCAGGTGATGCATTTAGTACAACAGGATTATTCTTACATGATGTAGATTTTACTGGTAATTATACAACTAATTCTCCTGCTTCTAATCAAACTATTTTTGATGTTTCAGGAAGTTTAGCTATAAATGGTAGTTTAAATTGTAATACAAATACGAATATTAACTTCTCAGGAGCAGGTACAGAATCAATTACTAATAATGGTACATTAGATTTTAATAGAGCTACAATTTTAAGTGGGGATTATACAACCTCTACAGATTTTAATGTAAAAACAATGCTTGATGTAAATTTAGGTTCAACCTTTGAAGCATCAGCAGGTACAGTTTATTTAACTGGAACAAGTTCTTCTATAACAAGCAGTGTTGCTGATTTGAATGACTTTACATTCAATAACTTAGAAGCATCATCTACAGATGCTTATGCTTCAGGTAGTTTTACAATTGCAGGTGATATAACCGTACAGAATAGTTCTTCATTTACACATTCACTTGGAGAAATTAGATTTGTAGATGGAGGAACACATACAATTGCAAATAGTGCTCAGTTGATTTTTAATGATTTTTGAACTTGGTCTATT
>JAUIIX010000157.1 GCA_030431515.1 bacterium | reverse complement strand
ACATTGAGTAATAATTTTTCAGATTTTCGGCGTTGGTTTATAATAACTGATAATATAATTAAAACAGATAATAATGCTCCAATAGCAGATAATATAATTAATTGCCTTTCATCTTCTTGAGCTTGTAATTGTATTTCTTGTTTTTCTATTTTCAATCTATTTACATCATCCTCTCTTGCTTTTTCAAGTGCCGATATCTTATCTTTATTTTCTTTATTAAATATAGAATCTTTAAGTTTATATTGTTCTTCTTTTGCTTCAAGTGCTTTTTTATAGTTGCCTTTTAACTGATAAGCTCTTGTTAAAGTAGTTAACGCATTCATTTGATAGTATAATTCACCAGTTTCTTTATTCATTTCTACTGCTTTTTTAGCATATTCTATACTCAAATTAAGATTAACTTCTTTTTTAAACATCAATTCTGTTTTATTTTCACTATTATTAATAGTTGAATCTTCAGCTTGAATTAAGTATATTGCAGCAATGTGTCCAGTGTTTAGTGCAACTCCACTTTTATTTCCAATTTTTTCAGAAAGAATTATTGCTTTTTTATGATATTCTATTGATTTTGGATAGTCAACTAATCGACTATAAGTAAGACCTATATTACCAAGGACTGATGCAATTCCAAACTTATTACCTATTTCTTCTAATGTTTTTAGTGATTTTTGAAAATATTCAAGGGATTTTTTATAGTTTGATTGTGCTCCATAAATACTTCCAATATTAGAATATGAATATGCTAACCCAATTTTATTACCTAATTTTTCATTAATTTCAACCTCATTTAAGCAATACTCTATAGCTTTTGTATAGTTTGATTGCTTAAAATAAACACCAGCGATAATTCCTTGAATACTAGCGACTGATTTTATATCACCAATTTTTTCTTTAATTTTTAATGCTTTAAAAAAATACTCAAGCGCTTTGGGATAATTAGATTGGTAATAATTATATAGTCCGATATTGTGTAAATTTGATGCTATACCAAATTTATTTCCAATTTTTCTATTTAGAGTCAATGCTTTATTAGAATATTCTAATGCTTTTTTATAATCTGACAAGCTTCCATAAACACCTCCTATATTATCTAAATGCTTAACTATACCTAAAGTGTTATTATTATATTCATCAATCTTAAGAGCTTTGTTATGATATTCTAATGCTTTTGGGAAGTTGGATTGAAGATGAAATATTAGTCCTATATTTCCTAAATTAGTAGATATTCCAATTTTAAACTTTAATTTTTTTGATATTGTTAATGCTTTTTTAAAATAATTTATAGCTTGTTTTTTATCACTTTTTACGAGATAATTATTACCTAATGAATTCAAACATTTTGCAACTCCTAACTCCCACTTTAAATCATTTGACAAGTTTAAGCCCTGATCTCCGTATTTAATACCTTCATCTGGGTTTATTCGATGATATTCTTTCGAAAGCACAGCTAATAAGTTAACTCTATTTGTGTCTTCTTTCATTTTAGGTAATTCTTTAAGTAAAGAATCTAATTTTGCTTGTCCTTGAAGTTGAGCATAAACTGAGTTAACTGATATAAAAAGTATTATAATAATAAATAATATTTTCATTTTAATTTCCCAAATAATATGTTTTCATAAGCCCTTTGCCTTTGATTTCAAATTCGCCACGTAGGGTGAAATTCCAATTCCCATCAAATTTTTCAAGTTCAGATTTAAAGTTTTCTGTGAT
>JAUIIX010000013.1 GCA_030431515.1 bacterium | reverse complement strand
CATTAACATTCCGAATGGATAATAATTATTTACTGCACGAACATCCAATTTATACCCTGTTCTTCCTATACTTCCAATAATCACATCTTTCAAATCGTAAAACACAAGCCGAACATTTCCGAGATGGTCTTTCACTTCAAATTCTTTTTGTGATACCATCCTATTTACAGTCGACGAAGATTCAGGTGTATATATTGTCTTGAATTAAATCATTTAAAGATTTTTAATATGACTGTTCATTGTGACTTAAAATAAAATAAGATTGAATATCATCAAGTTCTGTTTTCTTAATTATAAAAATAGAATTATTATTATCATATGATTTATAACTAACACCTTCTGGTAAATCAAATATTATTGTAGTATTTAATTCATTTTCAATTGAAAAATAATAATCATCGTGATAAACAATTTTGTTGTTTTTTAGAAATATAACACGATGTGCAATATCTATATAATAAGGATAAGAAAATCCTAAAGCTTTGTTTATAATATCTAAGCTAGCAGAAGTTTTAAATATGAACATTTTATCCCATTTAAATAAAGTTATTTTACTTATATCAATTGTACAAACACTTGAGTCATTGCATAATGATAAATACTCAGATTCAATACTCTTCTCAAATTCAGTTTTATTATATTCTGAACAATTACATAAAAAAAACGAAACAAACATAAATATTATGTAAAAATTGACTTTTTTAAACATTAATACCATGCTCCTTCAGACATGCTTTTCATATTTTTTCTTGCTTCTTTTATTCTGTTATCAAATTCTTTTTGTGATACAACTCTATTTACACAAAACGTTTTGATAAGTAGGTTTATTGTACTGAAGTAAAAAATATTTTCTCATCAATTTCGTTATTATTGAAAATAAATGGGTAATTTATGAAGTTTAATGTTGTATTAACAGAAGCCGAAGAAGGCGGATTTGATGTAATTGTTCCTGCCATAGATGGATGCTTTACTGAAGGTGATACTATAGAGCAAGCTTTGGATAATGCTAAAGAAGCAATTTTGTGTTATATAGAAGGACTTGAAAAAGTTAATGCCTATAAATCTAAAGGTAATGAAATTATACGAGAATTAGAGTTAGCGTTTTGAGTAAAACTTTTTCGGGTAAGGATATTATAAAAGTCCATAAAAAATTGGGCTAAATTGTTGACCACCAGAAAGGTAGTCATATTTTCTTATATAATCCTGAAATAAATAATAGTGTTATTATTCCAAATCATAAAGAATTAAAGAAAGGAACTCTTCATAATATTTTGAAAAAAGCGAAACTGACTATTAATGATTTAAAAAAATAAATTTTATCTGGTTTCCAAGTTGCAAAGCGACCTTGTGCAGATGAATAGAAATAAAGAAACACTTCAAAAACAAAACTAAAATTTTTAAATTCAGTTATTAAAGAATAAGTAATTAATATAACAAATACTTATTTCTTTTTAATATGAAGTTATATCTTTCATTTTCAATTTTATCAAAAATCTTGTTATATTGCTTGTTTATCAAGTAGTTCCATATTTCATCGGTACCAGTTACTTTTTTGAACATTTGCACTGATTTTGAACTATTGTGGTAGTTTTCAAATTCTTTAGGCATCATTTCTTTTAATGCAATTAATAATTTAATACCAGCAGAATATGGTTTCATATCATTTTTACCAGAGTACTTAATTAAGTAACCTTCACAATACTTATTAGAGTACATACCATAATAAGGAAAAAATCTTGAATCTATTAACTCAATACCATCAATATTAATATAATCGTTGTCTATAACAACATCTGGGAATAATTTGATTAATTTAGATTTGAATAATTCTTTATTAAACTTTGGTGAACCCAAGTATTGAAAAGGTAAAGTAGTTCCTATACCGATTGATATAAACCCTAACTCTCCTATTACTCCAAGAGCAGTATTACCCTTAATTGCTTCTACTGTTGGGATATGTGGCGAAGTTGGAAACCAGTTCAAACCTGTATCATCCCAATTCATCCAACGTTGCCAATTTTCCATTTTAATAACTTCGAGTTTACATTTTCTTCCCTTTGGAAGTAAAGACTCTCCATTAATATATAAGCAAATCTCCCCTATAGTCAGACCATGAATATATGAGATTGGTATTAATGAAACAAAATTTTCTTTACCTTCATCTACTGAATTACCATCAACAATATAGCCACCAAGCGGGTTCGGTCTGTCAAGTATTATTACTTCAATATTGTATTCAGAACAAGCATCAAGGACATTATAAACTGTTGATATATACGTATAACTTCTAACTCCAATATCTTGGATGTCTATTACAACTAAATCTATTCCATTAAGTATTTCTTTTGAAGGTCTGCGTTCTTTTCCATAAAGTGAAATTAAGTCAACTCCATCTATCTTTTCATTTTCTACATGCTCACCAGCGGGAATTGAAGAATAATATCCGTGTTCTGGAACTAAGACTTTCTTTAAAACAAAGTTTTTACGATTTAAGAAATAATTAATATTTGCTTTTCCATCTCCTGTTCTACCAGAATGATTAGTAAGTAAAGCAACATTTTTATTCTTAATTTTTTCAAAATTGTTTTCAATAATAATATCTATTCCTAATTTTGTTTTAGAATATACTGAAAATGATACTATTATTAATATTAGAAGTAATTTAGTCATTAATTTATTTATATTTTATCGTAAAATTTTTTATATTATTAATCAAAAGTTATGCCTCTTTAATTAAATACGAATAAAATAATTAAAGTTTTTCAACAATAAAAAATTTATTGCGAGTAATTCGTCTATACATATTCAAATAAAAACACCGAAAATGAAAAACAAATTTATTGCAGTTCGTGGAGCTCAAGTCCATAATTTAAAGAATGTTGATGTAGATATACCAAGAAATAGACTGACTGTGGTTACTGGCTTAAGTGGTTCCGGAAAATCAAGTTTAGCTTTTAATACTATTTATGCAGAAGGTCAAAGACGATTTGTAGAATCGCTTTCATCTTACGCAAGACAATTTTTAGAAAGATTGGAAAAGCCAAATGTAGAAAGTATAGATGGTATTCCTCCTGCTGTTGCTATTCAACAAAACTCTCCAAGTAAAAATGCACGTTCGACTGTTGGAACATCAACAGAAATATATGATTACCTTAGATTAATATGGGGTAGGATTGGAAAAACTCATTGTAAAATTACAGGTAATTTGGTTAAGAAAGATTCTCCTCAATCTGTTGCTAATGAATTAATGGAATGGGCTGATGGTGAGAAATTATACGTACTATTTAAACTATCTGAGCATGTAGATAATGTAAATAGAGAAATTGTAAATCATCGAAATAATGGATATTATAGAATACTTTTAAAATCTGATTTAAGTTTATTAGATACTTCTGAAAACTCTGATGATGACTTACCTTTAAATTTAACACATGATGATTTTTATTTTTTAGCAGATAGACTTAAAATAACAAAAGATAAAGAATTTTTATCAAGATTAACTGAATCATTAGAGCATACTTTTATGAATGGTCATGGAAGAATTGTTATTTTTAGATTATCAGATAAAAAGTTTTTTGGATATAGTAATAAGTATGAAGATAGTGAGTCTGGCAGAGAATATGTTGAACCAGAACCAAGATTATTTTCGTTTAATAATCCATTTGGTGCTTGTCCAAAATGTCAAGGATTTGGTAGATCTGTTGGGATAGATGAAGATTTGATTATACCAAATAAGAGTTTGAGTATAAAGCAAGGAGCAATAAGTGCTTTTAAAGGTAATAGTTATTCTGTTTACTTAATGCAATTAAATGATTTAGAAGACAGTGGATTAATTAGAACGAATGTGCCAATCGCAGATTTGACTGAGGAAGAATTAGAAATTTTATGGAATGGGAATTATATCTTTATTGGACTTATTCCATTTTTTAATGAGTTAGAAGAAAATTCGCATACAATTCAAAATAGAATATTTTTATCTAAATTTAGGTCTTATACTAAATGTACTGAATGTAATGGTTCAAGATTAAGGACTTCTGCAAGACAAGTTTTTGTTCACGGAAAAACGATTCCAGATATAGTAAAAATGCCTTTAGATAAACTATATGATTGGCTAAAAAATGTAAAATTTACAGAATATGAGTTAGGGATTATTTCACAAGTACTTGAAGAAGTTGTTTGGAGATTATCTCTTCTAATAGATATAGGTCTCACATATTTGAATTTAGATAGAATATCTCATACTTTATCTGGTGGAGAATCTCAAAGAATTAGTTTATCTGCTGCACTTGGTTCTTCATTAGTTGGAACTTTGTATGTATTAGATGAGCCATCAATTGGACTTCACCCCAGAGATACTGATAGGTTGGTTAAAATATTAGAAAGATTGAGAAATATTGGTAATACTATTATAGTAGTAGAACATGATTCTGATATTATGTCACATTCTGATTATATTATTGATATGGGTCCTAAAGCAGGCAGTAAAGGTGGAGAAGTTGTATATGCTGGAGACTACCCTGGTATATTAAAAAGCAAGAAGTCTTTAACTGGATTATATTTATCTAAAAAGAAATCTATAGAAAATAGAAAAAAATTAAAAGTAGATAAAAATGCAATGATAAGTCTAACAGGAGTTAGACATAATAATCTTAAAGTAGATAGAGTAGATATTCCAACTGGTGTGATTACTGTTGTAACAGGCGTTTCTGGTTCTGGTAAAAGTTCTTTGATTACTGATGTACTTTATCCTGCTTTACAAGCTGAACTTGGATTTACAACAAATGAAGTAATTAGATATGAAAAATTATTGAATGGATATTTAATTGAAGAAGTAGAAATGGTTGACCAATCTTCAATTGGTAAGTCATCACGTAGTACTCCAGTTACTTATACTAAAGCATTTGATGGAATTAGAGAATTATTTGCAAACACTCAAATTGGTAAGCAATTGACTCTTACCCCTGGTTATTTCTCATTTAATGTCCCTGGTGGAAGATGTGAGAAATGTGAAGGCGAAGGTTATATCACAGTGGATATGCAGTTTTTATCAGATGTTTCATTACTTTGTGAAGATTGTAATGGTACTCGATATAAACGAGAAGCAAGAATGGTAACTTACAATGGTAAGTCAATCGTAGATGTACTTGAAATGACAATTGAAGATGCTATGGAATTCTTTAAAGATGTTAATAAAATTTATAAGAAAATGGCTATTTTAAATGATGTTGGATTAGGTTATTTAAAATTAGGGCAGCCATCTACAATGCTGTCTGGTGGTGAGGCACAAAGGATAAAACTTGCTAATCATTTAGATACTAATAATGATAAAAAGAAATTATTTATATTTGATGAGCCAACAACTGGTTTACATTTAGAAGATATTTCAAAATTATTAACTTGCTTTAATCGTCTTGTAGATAAAGGACATTCTGTAGTTATTATAGAACATAATATGCATATAATGGCGAATGCTGATTATATCATTGATTTAGGTCCAGATGCTGGTGATAAAGGTGGATTAATTGTAGATAGTGGAGTTCCAGAAGATATTGCTAAACGTAAATTATCTTTTACTGGAATAGCTTTAGATGAATTTTTGAAGAATAATTAAGAATATTAGGAAATGAGTTTATGAAGATTATTGAATGTCCAAGAGATGCTATGCAGGGAATAAAAGAATTTATCCCAACAGAAACAAAAATTGAATATTTGAATAAGCTATTAAAAGTTGGATTTGATACTTTAGATTTTGGGTCATTTGTTTCGCAAAAAGCAATTCCTCAATTAGCTGATACTGCTGAAGTTTTGGAAGGAATTGATTTGTCTTTATCAAATACAGAATTATTAGCAATTTGTGCTAATAAAAGAGGTGTTGAAGATCTTATAAAATTTGAAGAAATAAGATATATTGGATTTCCTTTTTCCGTTTCTGAAACATTTCAACAGAGAAACACAAAAAAATCTATAAAGGAATCATTTCACTTAGTTTTAGAAATTAATGAACTTGCTTGTAAAAATAATAAAGATTTAGTTGTTTATTTATCTATGGCTTTTGGTAATCCTTATGGAGATCAATGGCATCCTGATATTGTAGCAAATTGGACTGAATTATTAATTGAAGAAGGTGCAGATGTTATTTCACTTTCTGATACTGTTGGAACATCAAATAAAGAGAATATCTCTCAATTATTTTCTACAATCATACCTACTTTTCCTGATATTGAAATAGGTGCACATTTTCATACTAATCCTGATAACTGGGAAGAAAAAGTAAAAAGTGCTTATGAAAGTGGATGTAGAAGATTCGACGGTGCATTGAAAGGATACGGTGGTTGTCCTATGGCTAAAGATGAATTAGTAGGAAATATGGCAACAGAAAACTTACTAACTTTTATGGATTCTAATGTAATTGAACATAATTTGAATTTAGAATATTTTGAAGAAGCAATGGATTTTGCTAATTTTATATTTAATAAATATCACTAATTTTAATAAAACTATGAATAAAAGAGAAATTAAATCCCCTACGGGTACGAAATTAACTTGTAAGAATTGGCAAATTGAAGCTGCTTATAGAATGATTCAACATAATCTTGACCCAGAAAATGCTGAAAAACCTGATGAGTTAATTGTGTATGGTGGATTAGGAAAAGCAGCAAGAAATTGGGAATCTTTTGATAAGATTTTAGAATGTCTTGAAAATATGAATGAAGATGAAACATTATTAGTTCAATCTGGAAAGCCAGTTGGTGTTGTAAAGACTAGAAAAGATGCACCAAAGGTTATTATTGCAAATTCTAATTTAGTGCCAAATTGGTCTAATTGGGAACATTTCCGAGAACTTGATAAGAAAGGTCTAATGATGTATGGGCAGATGACTGCTGGTTCTTGGATTTATATAGGAACTCAAGGAATTGTTCAAGGTACTTATGAGACTTTTGCTGAGTGTGCTAATCAACATTTTGGTGGTACTTTGGCTGGACGATTTTTATTAACTGGTGGAATGGGCGGTATGGGTGGTGCTCAACCACTTGCAGCAACATTTGCTGGTGCAGTATCTATAACAGTTGAAATAGATGAATCTCGAATTGATAAAAGAATTAGAGATGGATATTGCGATGAGAAGGTGCTTTGTTTAGACGAGGCATTAGAAAAAGTTGAAAAATATAAACAAGAGAAAAAAGCATGGGCTATTGGTCTTGTTGGGAATACTGCTGAAGTTTTACCTGAGATTCTGAAACGAGGCATAATTCCAGATGTAGTTACTGACCAAACTTCTGCTCACGACCCTTTAAATGGTTATTATCCAATGGGATTGAGCATGAAAAAAGCTGATGAATTAAGAAAATCTAATCCAGAATTATATTTAGAATTAACTTATAAATCAATTGCAAAACATGTTAAAACAATGATAGCTTTCCAAGAAAAAGGTGCTATAGTATTTGACTATGGGAATAATATAAGAGGAATTGCTAAAGATAAAGGTAGTGTTGAAAATGCTTTTGATTTTCATGGATTTGTACCATTATTTATACGTCCTCAATTCTGTGATGGTCGTGGTCCTTTTAGATGGGTTGCTTTGAGTGGCAATCCTGAAGATATTAGAAAGACTGATGAAGCAATTATGAAACTATTTCCTGAGCATAAGTCGCTTCATCGCTGGATTAATAATGCACAATCTCGAATTGGATTCCAAGGTCTCCCATCTCGTATCTGTTGGTTGGGCTATGGAGAGCGTGAAAAAGCAGGTTTGATGTTTAACGAAATGGTAAAAAGCGGTGAATTGGAAGCTCCTATTGTAATAGGTAGAGATCACCTTGATTGTGGTTCGGTTGCTTCGCCTTACAGAGAAACTGAGTCAATGAAAGATGGTTCTGATGCTGTATCAGATTGGGTGTTTTTAAATTTTGCATTAAATGCAATTGGTGGTGCTAGTTGGGTTAGTTTACATCACGGAGGTGGTGTGGGTATGGGATTATCTCAACATGCAGGAATGGTTGTAGTGGCAGATGGAACTGAAGAAGCCGCTCAAAGACTCTCAAATGTATTGACTTATGATCCATATATGGGAATAATTAGACATTCTGATGCTGGATACGAAAGAGCAATCGACAATGCCGATAAATTTGATATAAATATACCATTGAAGAAGTAAATGAATAAAATTACTTGTATTACAAGGTCAATGAATCCAAAACTTTATCAGAAAATGTTAGAGTTGAGTGACCCAGACTGGAATTTCATAAGAGTTCTTAATTCATCTGCTTATGATTATATAGATTATATTTTTTCAAATGACTTTAATTCTAAATGGGTATTAAATTTAGATGAAGATTGTTTTTTGACAGATTATAAAAAAATATATAGTTTAATAGAGTTTTTAGAAAATAATAACTTTGATTATTGTGGTGTTCAAGATGGTGGTTCTATTCCTGTTAGAATCCATAACCCTTTAGTATCTAATCCTTTCTTTAATTTATTTAATGTTGAAAAGATTAATAAACTTGAGAAAAAATATAGAAGTACTAATAAATATAATCTTGATGAATTAAAAAAGAAATATGAAAAGCATATTAGATTTACACATTCTGCTTTAAAATATGATTTGTATGAACCATTCTACAAACAGTTTTTTTGGCTATTGGAAGAAGGGCTGATTCCTTATTTTAATAATGCAACTCCTTTCGATCAAGAAAAATATTTTGTAATTGCTCCAATAGGTAGGATAGTTCCGTATTACAACTCCCCTACTTTAATATTTGACAATAATGAAGATGAATTAGCAATACATACTTGGCATAGTAGATATTATCATTATCCTAATATAAAAAAGGCAATAAATAATTGCTATGATTATGCTAAATCTAAGAATAAAACACTTTCTAATTCTAAAAGAAATTTTGTAGAAGTTGATTTAAGTAAATAAATTAAATAACAACTAAATTCAATTGTCACTTTACAATATTATTTTTATTAATTCGTTTACTATATAGTGCTTAGAACAAGCTATTTTTATATACACTAAAAAAGGAACTTATGTCAAAATTAAATTCAATCGGATTAGATAGCTCAAAAGTAGAAGAATTGTCTAATAAATTAAATGTTTTGCTTTCAAATTATTCTATCTTTTATCAGAATGTTAGAGGATATCACTGGAATATAAAAGGTCAGAAGTTTTTTGAACTTCATATTAAATTTGAAGAATTGTATAATGATCTTTTCCTTAAAATAGATGAAGTTGCAGAAAGAATTTTAACTTTAGGTCATACTCCAGAACATAGTTATGCTGCTTATCATAAAAATTCAGAAATTAAAGATAGCAATCAAGTTTCTGATGGTATGAAGGCCATGGAAAGTATTCTTACTTCATTTAAAATTATAATTACACTCCAAAGAGATATTTTAGAATTAGCTAATGATGCTAATGATGAAGGAACGAGTGCACTTATGAGCGATTACATTCGTGAACAAGAGAAATTAGTTTGGATGTATTCTTCGTTCTTGAATAAATAAGTTAATCTTATTTAATTATTATAAATCCATATTTAGAAATAAATATGGATTTTTTTCTTGCTTTTTAAAGGTGATTAATTTCTTTATTTAAACTATACTTTCTATTAAAGTAAATTGTGGTTGGAATTATTATTAGCACCCACCACCAATCCCATACTGGAATATTGGCAGTAATAGGAAGAGCAGGTCCACCGGGGTCATAAATTACGCCGTTGACTATACCATCATAATCACCAGGTCCTCCGTCAGTTAATGAAAGAGTGACAACAGCTACTTGATTTCCACCAATTGTTTCAGTTGAGAATATTGCATTTTCAAATTGCAATATTCTCAACTGAAACAATTGGTGGAAATCAAGTAGCTGAGAATATTGCATTTTCAAATTGCTTGTAAGTGTTATCTGGGAATTTTTTCCGGTAAGAGTAGTCATTTAAAGAAGTAATTCCATGGAAGTATAGTTTTACTTCTGCATTAGAGCAAGGAAGTTTAAACTCCATTTGTCCTAAAGGAAAAACAAAATTGTTATCAACAAATTCAGTTTTTTCACTTACATCATAGATTGAGTCACATCCAATTATTTCAATTGTTACATAAGAATTGTTTGATAGTAAACTTGTAACATTTGATTGTTCTGAATCTAGAATTCCATCAAAATTAGCATCTCCATTGTTAGGCCCTTCATTCTCTAAAGAATCATTGATTCCATCACTATCACTATCATTTACATTTTTCAAAGGACTAAATTCAATTTCATTGCTTTGTGTAGTACCTGTACTGTTAGTAGCTTCTGCTATAAAATAATAAATTTGATTTCTTACAAGATTTGTAATTAGAGCAAACTCTGTACTTTCAATATCATCACCTGTTAGATTAATTATAGGCGTTTGTTCTGTATAATTACCAGAGCTTGTACCATATTTAAAAGTTAGAGTTGTTGCTTCACCTTCATCATCTATATTTATGGATAATCCAGCGCTATAATTATTGACTGAATTAATATTAAATGAAGTTAGAGTTGGTGGTTTTTTTAAAATATAAAAATATACTGCTCCTGCATCAACCAATGTATTATTCCCATTTTCATCCTCACTTTCTTTAATTGTCCCTACAATTATATTTTTTCCATCTATGCTAAGAGTAGATCCAAATATATTATCTGCATCTCTATCACTTGCAACGATTTTTTTTACTTCAGACCAAACTCCAGATTGGTCATTTAACTCAAATAAATATGCTGCACCCGCATTATTAATTGTATTATTTCCATCTGCATCTTCATCTTCACCAGCAGCCCCAATTACTATTTTGCTATCATTAATTGATAAATAACCCCCGAAAACATTTCCTATTGCTCTATCGCTTGCTACAATCTTTTGAACTTCAGTCCAAACTCCACTTACATTTTTAAATATATATGCTGCACCTGCATCATTAAGAACATTAGCTCCATTTTCATCTGTATCCTGGTTTACTGCTCCTACTACTATGTAATCTTCATCAACATCTACACTTATCCCAAACCATGCATTTGCCTCTCTATCGCTTGCTACAATCTTTTGTACTTGACTCCAAACACCAAGGTTGCTTCTTTCAAAGATGTAAGCAGAACCAGCATTGTTTAAAAAATTATTCCCACTTAAATCATGATCCTCGTCAACTGCGCCTACAATTACATAATTCCCAGATATTGCTAACCTACCTCCAAACTTATCTCCTGAAGTTCTGTCACTTGCAACAATTTTTTGAGCTTGTTCCCAAACTCCTGTTCCGCTATTTAGTTCATATATGTATGCTGAACCAGCTTCATTACGAAAATTACCTCCTGCGGCATCTTCATTTTCATATCTTGCTCCGACGACTATATATGTATTATCAATCGCAACAAATATCCCAAAGTCATCTGTTGTTCCTCTATCTCCTGCAACAATCTTTTGTTGTTCTGACCAAACACCAGAATTAGGATCACGTTTAAAAACATAAGCTGCCCCAGCATCATTTATAAACGCCCCCCCATTTTCATCATAATCCTGCAATTTAGTACCAACAACTGCATAATCACCACTAATATCAGCAGATATCATATCATCGTTAATTGCTCTATCACTTGTAACCAATTTTTGCAACTCAGACCATTCGCCTGTAGATGGATCACGTTCATAAATATATGCCGCTCCTGCATTAGCTATAGGATTAAGTCCATTTTCATCTAAAGTTTGTCGTCTTGCTACAACAATTGCATAGTTACCACTTATTCCAACTCCTACTCCAAACTGGTCACCAGCTAATCTATCAGAGTTAACTGTCTTGACTATTTCAACAACTTCCGTTGAAAATAAAGAATTTGTAAAAAATAATATAATAGTAAATAATAATATTTTCAAAGTCTGTCCATTGTTAATAAAAAAAATCTTAAATAATCAAGTAGTTCTTTTGTAAATTATTAATACACATGAAAATAAAACAATCACCCACCACCAATCCCATACTGGAATATTGGCAGTAATAGGAAGAGCAGGTCCACCGGGGTCATAAATTACGCCGTTGACAATACCATCATAATCACCTAAGCCACCGTCTATAAGAGAAAGGGTTGCAACAGCTACTTGATTATCTTCGATTGTTTCTGTGGAGAATATTACATTTTCAAATTGTCCATAATTATCATTTGGTAGGAGTTTGCGATATGTAAATCCATCTAATGAAACAATACCGTGGAAATATATTTTTACTTCTGCACTTGAACAAGGAGCTGAAAAGGAAAGAACTCCAAACGGAAACTCAAATTTTCCATCGCTAATTTTCGTATTATTCTTAACATTAAAAAGATAGTCGCAGGTTATACTTTCTATAGTAACAAATGAACCTGAAATACTTTCAAAACTCGCTATATTAGCTTGTTGTGAATCTTGTATCCCATCATTATTCCCATCACCAGAATTTGGAGCTAAGCTTTCAAGACTATCAATAATTCCATCTCCATCTACATCATCTGTTGAAATTAAGGCAGTAAATTCTTCTTCTTGGCTAATAGTAGTACCAATTCTATTTGTTGCTTCAGCTATAACAAAATATGTTTGATGTTCTGTTAATCCATTTAGTTGTGCGGTTTCTCTGCTAATGATATCATCACCAGCTAGAATAATGGTATTACTTTCATTAGTATAATTTCCAGAACTAATTCCATATTTAAATGAGAATGTAGTTGATAGTTCATTATCGTCAACGTTTACACTTAAATCTCCAACTAAATTATTATTTGCTAAAGCAGTAAATGATGTTAAAGTTGGAGCAAAATAATGCTTAAAGAAATATGAAGCTCCAACATCATTTCCTCCAGTATCTTCTCGCCTTGCTCCAATTAGTGCATAGTTTCCTGAAATTCCAACTGCAATTCCAAATTCATCTGATGCTTCTGCATCTGATGCTTTTACTTTATTAATTTCTGACCAAGTAGATCCATCAAATTTATAAAAATAAGCTGAACCTTCATCATTCCCAGTAGCATTAAATATTTCCCTTGCACCTGATACGGCATAATTTCCATCAATTGCTACAGTTGTTCCCAAATTTACAGCATCATCAGGATCGGAAGCAATAAGTTTATTTACTTCACTCCATGTACCACCATTTAATTCATAAAAATAAACAGCTCCATTATCTGAATTTACTCCTGAATCTTCATACCATGTACCAACGATTGCATTTGTTCCTGATATTGCAACTGAAATCCCAAACTGAGCATTATTTTCTTGATCTGATGCTAATACTTTTTGGGTTTCTGACCAAGTACCACCACTTAACTCAAAGAAGTAAACTGCCCCATTATTTGGAAAACTTGTGTCTTCTAAATATGCACCTACAACAGCATTTGTTCCTGAAATTGCAACGGATCTTCCAAATTGGTCATTATTTTGTGAATCAGAAGCTATAACTTTATTAACTTCAGACCATGTTCCACCACTTAAATCAAAAAAGTATGCTGCTCCAGCTGTAAGACCTCCAGAATCTTCACCATTCGCACCGATTACAGCATTCGTTCCTGATATAGATACAGAAAGACCAAAACCATCACCATTTTGTGCATCAGAAGCAAAAACTTTGTTGACCTCTGACCAAGTTCCTCCACTTAATTCAAAAAAGTATGCTGCTCCAGTTCCAGATTCATTACTAGCTCCTACAACAGCTTTTGTACCAGATATTGAAACTGATACACCAAAATTATCTCCAGCATCTGCATCTGAAGAAGTTACCCTTTGCATTTCTACCCAAGTGCCATTAATCAATTCATAGAAATACACTACACCAGCGTTAGCTCCTTCTGAATCATCTAAAGGAGACCCAATTATTGCATAATTTCCAGATATTGATACTGAACTTCCAAATCGATTATCAGCTACTAGAACTGTTTCTTGAAACCTTTGAATTTCTTCCCAATTAGATTGGCTATAAAGATTACCTATAATTGAAATAAATGTAATAAATATTAATATTGAAATTTTTTGCATTTTAATGTATTAGTGAATATTATTTAACTTAAGTTAAAAAATAAAGATTCAATAAATTTTTGAGTTTAAATATATATTAAATTTAAATATATATTAAAATAGTTTATTAATTTAATAACACCTTACTTATCGAACATAATATTAAAATCTTTAGTTTAAAAATAATAAATAATAAAGTCAATCAATATTCATTTTATTTTACAATCATTTAAAAATACTATATATTATTAATAATAATTACTTTTTAAAATAATAATTAAACAGTTTATAGTTTTAATTTAGTTTTCTTCTTGATTTCATTTTTAAAAGAACTATTATTCTTTAGATTTTTTTTGATTTATGTTGCTATATTGAGAAATTTAATTTTGACTTGGTTAAATGACTTAAAAATCAAATTCAATCTTTCCGACAGTTTTCTCAAAGAATCTCTGAATACAATGGATTATATTCTTAGCTCTGGATGAGGAAATGGAGTAAAAATATGATTTGTGGATTGTTAATATGTTTATACTACTTTGATTGCATTTGATAAAACTAATTTCTATTTTTAACGTAAGTTAATAGTGTTATTAACAATCTGTAATAATAAGTAATTTTTTAGAAATGCAAACGTCAATAGTTATATGAAAATCATACTTTTTATTTTTTTATTTGTAATTACTTTTAACTTGTCAGCTAAGGAAAGTAATTTGACTTTTGCTCGTGTGAAATACGGTGGCGGAGGCGATTGGTATAATGACCCATCTTCTGATGTAAATCTACTTAAGTACCTTGTTAATAATACTAATATTGATGCTAACACTAATTATGTTTTTGTTGATTTATCTACTGATGATATTTTCAAATACCCGATTGTATGGCTCACAGGTCATGGAAATGTCTCTTTTTCAAATAAGGAGAAGGATAATTTGAGGGCTTATTTGGAAAATGGTGGTTTCCTTTATATCGATGATGACTATGGTTTGGATCCTTATATTAGAAGAGCGATGAAGGGAGTTTTTCCAGATCAAGAATTTATTGAACTGCCTTTTACTCATAAAATTTATATTTCCCATTTTGATTTTTCTAATGGTTTACCTAAAATTCACGAACATGACAAACAAAATCCACAAGGTTTTGGTATGTTCATTAATGGAAGATTGGCTGTTTATTACACTTATGAATGTAATCTTGGAGACGGATGGGCAGATCCATCGATTCACAACGACCCTCCCGAAATCAGAGAACAAGCTCTGAAGATGGGTGTTAATATTATTGTTTATTCACTTAGTAATTAAGGAATTATGTTCGACAATTCAAACTCATATAATTTATTATTAAACAAAATAAAACTTGTTTCAAAGAAGCAAAACATAATTGATTTCTTTAGTGCAAGTCTTAAATTGATGTCACTTGCTTTGCTATTGATATTTACGACAACTTTAGTTGAATATTATGCTGAAGGTGATAGTTTATTTAGAACTTATTTGGTTGGAATCTCTTCATTTGTATTAATTGCTGGTGGTGGAATATTTTATAATAAGCTACTATTGAAATTATTTTCTCAAAAATATAAGTTTAATCTTGATGATTACGCTTTAAGAATTGGTAATGCTTTCCCTGAGATAAAGGATAAGCTCCTAAATGTCCTTCAATTAGCTCCAATTAAGTTAGATGGCACTAAGCATAGTTATTCTAATTCTGATTTGTCAGAATCAGCTTTTAAAATTGTTTTTGAGCAAAGTAAGAATAAGAATTTTGAAGTGGTAATTAATAAAAAAGAGTTGAAACGAAGTTCTGTTTACTTTGTAGTTGCTGCTTTATTGAATGTTAGTTTGTTTGCAGCTTTCCCAAGTGATATGTTTGCAAGTTTAAATCGAGTAAGAAATTACAAAGAGAGTTTTTTACCTGCAATTCCTTATCAATTAGTATTAGAAAAGAGTGAATATCACTTTTTAAGAGGTGAAGATGTTGCCATAAATATTCTTGGAAAAGGCGATTTGCCTAAAGAAGTGAATATTATGCTTAAAGAAAAAGGACAAAGTGATTTTGATGAGTTTACAAGTAAGTTAGTTGATGGTAAATATACTTTTATTATTAATTCAATTAAGAATGATTTTGAGTTTTATGCTGTTGGAACTTACTACCAACAGACAACAGAAACTAAAGTTGGTAAAGTTTATGTCAATGATTTGCCTATAATTAAATCTATTGCTGGGAATGTGAGTCTTCCATATTATGCAAGACAAGCAAGTTTTAGAATTGACGAAACAAATGCTGATATTACAGCTTTGAAAGGTTCTACATATAGCTATGAGATTAGTTCTAATAAGAATTTAAAGAGTGCAAGTTTTGTATTCAAACCAGCAATATTCGGAGATAGTTTAATAGTTAGAAATGAACTCAAAATAGACGGTAATTCTGCTAAAGGCAGTATTTCTATTAAAGAAAATGGTGAGTACTTTTTTGAAATAATAGATGAATTAGATAACAAAAGCGTTCAACCGATAGTTTATAAGATTGTAGCTCTAAATGATGAGAATCCAGAGATTAAACTAATTAACCCAGACGATAATGTTACAGTCAATGAGAGTGCAATATTACCAATACTTACTCAAATATCTGATGATTATGGTTTTAAGAAACTGACTTTGAATTATCGGTTGAGTGCTTCTGCTTATACAAAAGCTGAAGAGAATTTTACTATTCAAGAAATTTCAATTATAGCAAATGAATTGGTTCAAGAGATTCCTTATGTTTGGGATTTGAATAAATTAAATATTGTTCCAGAGAATGAATACGAGTTTTATTTAGAAGTATTCGACAATGATATAGTTTCAGGACCTAAATCAAGTAGAAGTAAAATAATTACTTTAAGATTACCTTCTTTAGATGAGGTCTTTGCACAATCAGAGCAAACTCAAGATGAAGTTTTGAAAGAAATGGGCGATTTAGTTAAGGAAACTGAAAAACTAAAAAAAGATATTGATGATCTTGAAAATGAGATGCGTAAAGATCCAAACAAGAATAAAGTAGATTGGGATAAGTTAAATAAAGCAAAAGATATTGCTAACAAACAAGAAAAGCTTCAAGATAAGTTTAATGAAATGCAACAGAAATTAGAAGAATCCACAGAGAAACTTCAAGATAATAATGTGCTTTCACCTGAAACTTTAGAGAAGTTTCAAGAATTACAGAAGCTTATGAAAGAAGTTGCTACTGAAGAAATGAAGGAAAAAGCTAGAAAGATTAATAATGAATTGAATAAAATGACTCCAGAAGAGATGAAAAAAGCGATGGAGCAAATGAAACTTGATGAAGAAGCATTCAAAAAGCAAATCGAAAGATCAATGGAATTGCTTAAAAAGTTGCAAACAGAACAGAAAATGGATCAGTTGAGCAAAAAAGCAAAGGAAATGGAGAAAAAGCAAGATAAATTATCTGAAGATTTGAATAAGAAGGATGCAAAAGACAATAAAGAAGAGTTAGATAAAAAGCAAGAGAATTTAAAAGAAGAAGTAAAGGATTTGGAAAAAGACCTTGCGAAGTTGGGTGAAAACATTAAAGAGATGAAAGACAAAGAGTTGATGGAAGAGTTTCAGAAATCTTTGGAAGACTTGAATCCAGAAAATACGAAAGAACAAATGCAGCAAGCTAAAGAGAATATGCAGAAGGATAATAAAGAGCAAGCTAAAAGAAATCAAGATAATGCAAAAAAGAATTTGAATAAATTTGCTCAGCAAATGCAGAAAATGAAACAAAAAATGCAACAAAATCAAATGCAAAAGGCAATTGATCAAATGCAGAAAAGTATTTCAGATGCTGTTAAATTATCTCAGCAGCAAGAAGAATTAAGAAAGAAAATGCAGAAGTTAGATCATAATTCTACTCAACTACCAGATATTCAAAAAGAGCAAGGAAAAATAAAACAATCTTTGAGTAATGTTTCTGAAGAAATGGATAAGTTAGCTCAAGAATCTATGGCTTTAAGTCCTGAGTTAGCTCAAGAAATGGCTAATGCTATGAATCAAATGAGTAAATCTGAATCTGAATTAAGTGAAAGAAGAACAGGCAGTGCTGCAAATGCTCAACAAGGAGCAATGGAATCATTAAATAAATCTGTAAGTAAAATGCAAGGTGCAATGTCTGATATGCAGGCAAAACAAGCAGGTGCTTGTCAGAACCCAGGTGATGGAGGTCAAGGCGAGGGTGAAGGTCAAGGAAAAGGGCAAGGGCAACAACCAAGTTTTTCACAACAAATACAACAAGCTGCGGCTCAACAACAAATGCTTAAAGATGCTTTGGAGCAGTCTATGGGCAAACAAGGTGGAGCCAAAGGTGGTAAAGATGGAGAAGAAAAGGGTAAAGACGGAGAACAAGGGGAAGGCGGTCAAGGTAGTGGCGATGGTCAAAGTGGAGATAAAGGAGAAGGTAAAAATAAATCGGGAATGAAAGGTAGGTTGAAAAATCAGATTGGAGAAGCTCAAAAGTCAATTCAAGAGTTACAAGAAGAACAGAAAAAATCTCAGAATGAAAACTCAGAGAAAATGGCTGCTGAATTAAAACAAGTTTCTGAAGATATGAAAGAAGTATTGGCTGATGTTGAAGCTGGAAGAATATCAGATAAAACTCTTGAAAGACAGCAAAAAATTCTTTCTAGATTATTAGATGCTTATAAATCTGTAAATGAAAGAGATTTTTCTAAAAAAAGAAAAGCTGAACAAGGTAATAAAAAAAATCAAGTTTCTCCAGATGCTCTACAACTAAATGAATTTGAAAGAAAAAGAGCAATGGAAGAAATGATGAAGAAAATGAAACTTGGGTATTCTAAAGATTATGAATTACTAATCAAAGAGTATTTCCAAGAAATTAACTCGAATGATTCTGAAAAATAAATAACAAATTCTGTAACAAAATTCTCTTTCAAAGCGTCTTTTGACTTTAATCTTATACAAAAATGAAAATTATACTATTATTTTTAATACTAACTTATTGTTCTTACTCACAATTAGTTCTTGATATTTCTAATTCCTATGTCGATGAAGAATATTATATTAATGCAGAAGCAAGTTTATCTTTATTCGGTGAAGATGTTATACCATCTAAATCTGATTTTTTAGTAATTGAAAAAAATTTCTCTCAGCTTATTCTTGAATTTGAAATTATCTCAGGGAATAAATTTAAGGTTAAATGGAAACCTTATTATGCTTCTATTCGTGATGCGAAGAATTATACTGGTACTCTTATTTGTAATTATAAAGGGTATGTTTCTTCCGTTGATTTATCATTTCCAGATATAAATACTCCCAGATTAATATTTACTAAGGTAGATGATGGATTACGTATTGAAACCGTAGATTTTGGAGTTGCCAGCCCTGGTAGTACTCATATTAGACAAGTCTTTATGAGAACAAATGGTAATAGAATGATTGATGGAAATATTGTTTCTATTAAAGTAGATAGTATTACTACTCGAACTAAATTTTTTAAAGCATCTTGGGATGGTAAATTAGGTAGTTCAGATTTTTCAAAACCTCCAACAGCTATTACTCCTTCTTCTAACTATTTACTAACATTTTCTTTTAAGCCAGAAGCAGAGATTCCATACTTTGATGTTTTTACAGTTCATTTTGATGATGGAGCAAAAGCAAATCTAATCTTCACTGGAAATAATTTAAAAATTACAAGCGAAGAATTAAGCAGTTTCTTTAATGTATTGACTCCAAATGGAGGAGAAAAATTCTCTCCTTGCTTTGATGAAGAAATAACTTGGGAAGGTAGCACTAATGGTTTTAAAACTGATATTAGTTTCTCTTTAGATAGTGGAGATACTTGGGAAAGAATTGGTTCATCAACATCAAATTCATTTGTATGGAATATTCCGCAAGATACTACTCGTAAAGGATTAATAAAAATAAATCAGGATTTTAAAAATTTATCGAGTGCCAAAAATTCTTTAAATAATGATATTTTAGATTTGGAGTATAATTATAGTGATAATTTAATTAAATTATATGATAATAAAATAATTGAATTAGAGCAAGGTGGTTTATACGGATTTGGTAATTCAATTACTACTTTTGAATATACAGGTACTGGTTTTATTGATGATGATCATTTTGTAGTTGGTATCAGAGATAATAAGAAAGTGGCAAATAAAGATTCTTTCCTTATTTATAATATAAATACTAATTTACCAGTTTACAGATTTGTAAGTAATGTTACTCCAGTTCAGCAAATTTTCACAGATCAGAAAGATAATTCTTTTTGGCTTTTACAAGAATATGGAAAAAAACTTTTTAAATATGATATGAATGGTCTAATTGATTCTATCGATTTTGACACACATATTTCATCAGTTTCAATTTCCAAGAAAACAGATTTAATGTCTGTAGTTTCTTACTCAGGTAATATTTTTATAGTTAGCACTATTGATAACAGTATTATCAAAACGATAAATGTAGATGCGACTCCTTATATTATAAATTCGACTTTTTCAAATGATGGAAAATTCATAGCTATTGCAGGTAAAATTAATGATGTAACTTTAGAAAAAGCTTTTGTTTATTTATTAGATGTTGAATCTGGAACTGTATTTAATATTTTTGAAGTTGGTTCATCTGATCCTATAGACTTATCGTTTAGTCCTAACTCTTCTATGTTAGTCATTATTTCTAAATGGGCTCCGCAAATGCTTGTTTGGGATTTAGTTCAGAATAGAGCTATTCAAGGTTTTGGAGGTGCATCAGGTGAAGTAATTGCTGGTTCATTCGCCTCTACAGAGAATACCATTACTTTATCTTCGAGAAATCCTTCTGAATTAACTAAATTTAGAATTATGTTCCCTATTTCTGATATAAGTGATTCTACTATTAGTATTATAGAACCAAAAGTTAGTTACGACTCAATTTATACTTCTGAAGAATTTATTTTTACTTCTGATACTATTTACTATAGCAACTATTTTTGTAATACAGGTGAAGTTGATTTCAAATTATCAAATTATTGGTTTAATTCTAAAATTAATTATAATATAAAGTTTGATAAATATAAAGATACGTTAAAACCTGGTGAGTGTATTTCATTTAATATTTATTTTAATCCTCAAGATGTTGGTAAATTAGATGATACATTGGTATTCTCTGATAATTGCACCCAATCTTTTCAAGTACCACTAAGTGGAATTGGTTTACCTCGTAATGTTAAATATTTTACTGATGAATATGATTTTGGTACACTTTGCATTAATGATACAGTTACTCAAACTATTAATATTATTCAAAGTTTAGATGAAATTGACTTAGATATTACTTCTTTTGAAATTGTAGAAGCAGATGGATTTTTTAAAGTAAATGATTTTATCCCAAGAATATTAACAAAAGATGATACTCTTGCCTTATCAATTTCATATTCTCCTTTTTTTGCTGTTAAGAATACTGCTAAGCTAAGGTTATATTTTAATAATCAAACGAAGTATTACTTTGAAATAACTTTATCTATAGATGGAATTGGCTCTGAATTAATAGCAAGTCATGAATATCTTCCATTTATTGAAGAGGAAGGTAATAGAATATTAACAATTACTAATCAATTTCAAAAAGATATTGAATTAATTGGTTATACTTTTGCTCCGAATAATGGGTATAAAATAGTTTCTTCTCTGCCTAATTTTATATTAGCAGGTGAAACAATTCAAGTAGAAATTGAATGGGATAAAGTTTATCAAGGAGAGGTTAGATTATACATAAATGCTAATCCTTGTCCATTGGCTAATAAATTTATTTTATTACCATATAAATCTACTAATTTCTTGAACATACCAGAAGTAGTAGCAGAATCTCCAGCTGCCGATGTTGAAATTCCAATTTTAATTAATGATTCGCCTAATAAGAATTATCAAGGTGAAAGGAATTTTAATGCTTCAATTTCAATAAATCCTCGTCTTTTCTTTCCTACTGAAATATATTCTAAATTTGGCAAAGCTACTTTAGTTGAAAATAAAGTTGAAAATGATTTAAGAATTATCAAAGTAAATGCTTTTGGTGATTTTGGAATTGCAGATACTGCGATTCTTATTAAAGGTGTTGCTGGAATTGCAGAGACTAATGAATCTAACTTAACTTTTGTTGAAAGTGATACATATTTTGGAAAGTCAACTAAATCAATTTTTACTAATGGAAAACTTATTATCGATGGTTTGCATGAAGATAGAAGAGTTATTCATACTTATAATAAAGATATTAGTATTATTTCAGTAAGTCCTAACCCTACTAATGAGAATGCAAAGATTAAAATAGATTCTAAAATAAATGTAGAATCTCAATTAGTATTAAGAGATGTTCGTGGTTTAGAATTATTAAATCTTAAATCAAACATAGAAATTGGTGAAAAACAAATTGAATTAAATCTTTCTAATATTTCTAATGGTCAATACTTTATTGAATTAATTGTTGATTCTAAAGTAATTGAGTCTATTCCTATTACTATCATTAAATAAATTGAAAATGAAATTATTAATTTTAAGCATTTTTATACTCTCTTTTATCAATCTGAATTCTAAAGATAAATTTAGTATTTATTTTAGTCCATCATTAAATTTTAATAGTCATTATACTGACTTTACTAATCTTGAAGGGATTTCCAATTATAATTATTCTAAATATGATGGTGCTTCTAATTTAAACCCTGCTTTTAGTTTTGGATTTAATAATAAGTTTGAAAATAATCTATTTGGAATTTTCTCTGAATACTCTTTAGAATTATCTTATTCTAATAATTCAGTTGTTTTAAATAGAAAAGAATTACTTGGTAATTTTATAAAAGAAAACGAATATTATCCTATATATTCTGAAGTTCCTTTAGATGCTTCTTTGTCTTTCTTATCTGTTAATAATTTTATATGGTTAGATACTAAGTTACCTGTTGATTTGGGATTTAATTTAAATTTAGCGTACTCAATTGGAAATGACTTTACTCAAGTTGAAAATGCACTTGGTAAAAATGAATTTACTTTCGAAAATGGTTTGAGAGAAAGAGAACAATATTCAGGTGAGATTCCAAATTATAATAAGTTTAATGTAAATGTTGGTGCGAATGTGAAATATGATATTGAACTTACTGAAAAATATACAATCTCCCCTATCTTGTCTTATAATATTGCTTTACTGCCACTTGTCTCTGATTTAGATTGGTCTTTTTCTAGTATTAGTTTAGGGGTAAGATTAAATTATAATTTAATTGATGCTCCGATAGTTGCTCCTATTCCACCTAAAGACCCAATTCTTCCAAAATTAAAAGAACCAGAAGCACCGAAAGAAATAGAGTTGTTTTTCTACCTTTCTGCTGAACATAAAGGTAAAGAGATCAAAGACAATGATACAGTAGATTTTAAGTTTAATTCTGTTAGAACTCAAGAAAAATATTCCATACTACCTATTATCTACTTTGAACAAAATTCTGATGAGTTGCTTCATAGCGCTGGAAATGAACTGTTTGAATTAGCCCATAATTCATTAATTGAAAATATTATAAATAATTTAAAAAGTAATCCTAATTCTAAAGTATTAATTAATACTGGTAAATTTATCGCTAAGGATAAAAACATAGTTGAAAAGAGAATAAATAAAATCAAATCTTTTATTTCTAAAGAAAATATTGATTTGAGTAGAGTTAGGATTAATTATAATGAAGTGGAAAAACTTGAATTTAGATATGATGAATTAAAAGCTGAAGAAGATAAACTAATTTTTACTTTTGATAATTCCAATGATAACTTATTAGAATTTACTTATTTTGAGAATAATAGTTTATATTTAGCAGATAATTATACTTTTAACTTTAAGGTTAATTATAGTTTAAATGACGATGTTATTTCAAGTGTTAGTTATCATTATAAGAATAAATTATTTCAAGAAAGAGAGTTTGAATATACTCTTAATAAGGGCTTAGATATAAATACTCTTAATGATGAATTACTAGCTACTTCTTCTGTTACTTCTATTAGAACAAATACTTTAAATGATAGATTATTAGTTAATATAAACTATATATTAAAAGAAGAAAAAGTCATTTCTAATAAGATTGAAGATGAGAATAAATCAAGGTACATTTTAGGTTATTTTAATTTTGATGATACTAAATTCAATGCACTTGACAATAAGATTATTGCAGTTATCAAGTCGGCTTTACAATCTAATAAGAAGGTTGTTATTATCCCGATGACTGATAATATTGGCGATATTGAGTACAACAAGATATTAGCTAAGAAAAGAGCAGAGGAAGCCCTGAAATTGATTAATTCAAGTAATAGTAACTTATCAGTTAGATATGATACTAATTCTTTCTTTGATAATGACCATCCTTATGGTAGAACATTAAATAGATCTGTTATTGTTGAAATCTTTGAGTGAGTTGATTCTTTTTATAATATATTCAATATCATAAAGTTAAATTCAATCCTATGTATTACAACTTTTTTAATATTATGATTATGTCAATTTATATTCATGAATTGCTATTACTAAATAATATCATTTATTTGTTTTAAATAATAGTATTAGATATTAAGGTTAAGACAATATTGACAAAGCATAATCAACTCATCTATTTGCTTATAAGTTCCATAGCTTATATAATTGAATTATAATTATGATATTAATAATATAAAAAATTTGAACAAAAAAAATCCTAATCAATTTAATGATTAGGATTATTTTAAAGATAAGTTGATTTGATTATTTAATTGCAAATCTAACATCTACACCAATTTGTAATGCATTTACTCTCCAATCATAATCAGGAGATAATTCAGTAATTGCTAAATTATACATTATATTTGGTACAACCATGAATTTCTTAAATGAATACTCAATTTGACCACCAATTTTTAATCCTACTCTTAACCCAGCAGCATTAGTAATATCTCCATCATTAAACTGAAGAGTTTTACCGTCAGGATAACTCCAACCTCTTTCTTGCACTAAAGCAGGATTTTGGATTAATAGAGCATTATCAGGGCTAACTAATTTTAATCTATTTATTTCAGTTGCTTGCATTGTTAAATCAAATGTTGGACCTGCAACTATACCAATTCCAAAATTACCTGAATTAACAAAATTAAATTTGAATAAGGCATCAAATGAAACCGTTGAATATGTTATATCATTCAAGTAATTGATAGATGTGATTGTTTCAGTTGGAACAACAGTTCCATCACTTTGAGCAATATTTACTGTTGTAGGTAAATCATCACCTTGTTGTTCAAAGTATGAAGGAAATGTGTTATAAAGTAATCTTCCAATAATTGAAGACTTACTATTTGCAGCTTTTCCTATCATAAATTCAACAGAAACACCTGCAAAATATCCATTTGCAGAACCATTTTCAAAACTAGGACAAGGAACTTCGTCTAATGCCAGAGGAATTGCAGGTTTATTAGTATTATGCATTACTCTATTATATCCAAAAACTGGTCCTATATAAAATGGTTCACCTTCACTTTCAGGTGCTAATGGACTGGCTTGACCAAACGAAACCTCTGTAAAACATACTAACGCAATTATTACCATAAATAAAATCTTTGGTAAACCTTTAATCATAATGACCCCTTATTTAATTATTATTATTTGTTTTTGTTCTTTTAAAAATTTTGTCTCTACATTCAAGAAATAATTTCCATTTGGGAAATTTTTTAAATCATAATTTAAGAAATATTTTCCGATATTTACAAACTTTTTTTCTTCCAAAAGATGTTTTTTTCCTAACATATCTATTAAATATATATCGTAATAAGAACTTACAGGAATATCTAAATTTACATTAATTTCACTTTTTTCGTAGTCATAATGCAATTTTATATCACCTTTATCAAAATATTCTATAACTCTTCCATACTGAATACACACCTCTTTCAAAGAAACAGGGTATATTTTTGATACAGATTGAAAGCAATCATCATAAGAAACTTCGACTGTCATCTCAGATTCAACATAAGAAGTCATCATAAATCTATATAATAAATCTAAACTCCATCTTTGATTTGGATTGACTTCAAATTCAAAAAATGCTAAATCAAACTCAATATCATTAAAGTTTTTATTGACTTTAATAGGTATTCTTTGATCAATACCAGTATCATCAGATATGACTAATTCTGCATTTTTGCTTAATAACCACATTAACTTATAATCTGCAGTAATTTTAATCTTAAGCTTTGCAGGTATATCTATATTGTATGGTATATCTCCATATATATTGACTACTGAACTATCACCAATATTGTAAATAAATTCAATATTTGGTAAAATTAATTGAGTAAATCTTGGTTCAATCAATTTTTTCTCTGAAAATGTAGAAGAATGCCTGTCTAAATCATCAGTTGCAACTACATTAACTTCTATTTCTTCAATATCTTCTTTTAATCTAAATAATTTTATTGGGAAATCAACTGATTCATTTATTTTTAAATAAAATGGTAAAGAAAAACTTGAAGAAAATTCAGTAAAGAATTTAGAATTTAATTTTAATTCTTTTACTGAGACATCTGTTTCGCCTAAGTTAGTTACTCTTATATTTCCTAAAGCAGTATCACAAGCCCATACTTCTTCATTTGTAAAAACTATTTCGAGCTCTGGTAGAATTGGCATTAGCCCATACCCACATATTAGAGTAATAGTAGAATCAAACATCTTATCTTGATCAAGTGAATTAGTAATTGTTAGAATTTCCAGTTCATATAAGCCCTGTTGTAATGGTTCAAATATAACTTCTGTTGAGAGTATATCACCATCAGTTAAGGTAGATGGATGATTGATTACAGGTGTTTTTAATCCACTTATAGAATAAGGTATTTTACTTCTAACATTAGTAATTGGGTCTGTAAAATAGGCATTGAATTTATTTACAAAATAGACAGATCTATCTATATCTCCTGCGTATTCTAAGTAATCAACTATTCTACTTTCAGATTCTCCTACCCATAGAGTATCAAAACAATAATCTAAAGGTGTTATTTCAGAGCCAAGTACATTTCCAGTTAAAGTAATTGTAAATTCTTTAGGAATAACACCTTCTAAATACTCAAAAGTATATATATTTTCGTAATAACCTATTTCTTCAGCATCGAAGTAAAAAGTTAAATCTCTATTTTCAGAAATTTCAAAATTACTTTCAATTAAATTAATAATATTTTCATTCTTAGAACTTAATGTATCAGTAGAAACTATTTTTAATTCTTTTAATATTGGAGTAGCAAAATAATTTCCAATATTAATTATATTTACTAATTTATCGACACTTTCGCCAATATAGACATCACCAAATGAGCAAATTCTATCTTCAAATATTCCACCTACAGGAATATAATTTATATTAATGCTTTCATCAAAAGAAATTGTTTTCGAATGCTCAACAGTTCCATATTCTGCACGAACCTTTGCAGTAACTTTTAAAGGAATGTGTTGTCTATCAAATGGTTGAACACATGCAGGAATATTTAAACGATCTCCAATCTTTAAATTAATTGGAAATTTACCAGCAGTATCAAGTTCTATAGGAGAATCATCATAAACTAACTCAGTAATAGTTAAATCTAAGCTATCAGCATTTTCCCAGTAAACAATTCCACATTCTCTATCTCCAAGTAAAACTTCTTCAAAATCATATCCAAGAGATGATATTCCATAAGAAACAGAATTTAATTTTATTTCAGCAGTATCAATAACGCCACAGTCTGAAACAACAAACATTTTAACTAATTTAGGAATTGATGAAATGTTATCATCTTTTATTAAAAAATTGATTAGTCTTTCTTCATTTGACTGTAATTTGAAAGATGAAAAAGGAAATTGTAAGTAAAAGTTATCATCATCAAAAACAATATTTCTAATCTCTATTTCTGAATTACCTTCATTAGTAATTGTAGTTGAAAATACATAATTAGGGTCTATTTCTAATGTTCCTAAATCAACATCATTAACTACAGGGTTTACTCCTGAGAAAGTTTGACTAAATCTTTTTCCATTTCCGGCATTATCATAATAGTCTATAGTTACTTTAGCATCTTTTCTTTTATTTTTTTGTCTAACTTTTATAGTTGCATTATCTTTATTAACTGTAAACTCTTCAATATTAATATTATTTGTATAATATTCATCAATTTCAACAGATTGAATACCTGTATCATCTTCATTTATATCATACAATTGAAAATCTGCAGAACTGCAATCCTTTAATATTGTTAGATCTGGAGCTGAAATATCAGATGTTGTAGAAGGTACACTCGCACCTCCAAGAGAATATGCGTAAGAATCTTGAAATCCTCTACCATACATTATTGCTTGAAATCCCCCACCATCACTTACTACAATGTGATCACCAGGTAATAACTCAGCATAACCATAGTAAAAGTCAGTACCAGGGATTGTCCCTTCATATTCAGTTACTTGGTATGGCATTCCATCAATTAAAGTATTAAATCTTGCTTCATCTTTAGAAATTAATAATAAGTGGTGAGAAACATATTGTACATTTTCTACTTCTTCATCGCAAGTTGATAATCTGCCAGAATGTGAATAATTTGATTCATTATAATCTACTGTTAAAAAATTCAAATTATTATTAAAATATTCTATCGGTTGAATAATCACAAATGCAGGATCATAAAAGTCATTACACTGCTCATCATCTTCACCATAACGAGCCATGAACTGACCAAGTTGAAATTCATTGTTAGCTGTCCACTTAGCCGCTCCATCTATTCTAATATATTTTTTTGCACCTGGGAAGTCTAATTGAATTTTTTCAGTTCCACCATTATGAACTACATCAACTACAGTATTTGATTTAATTGTGGTTAAACAATAATATGATTTAATACTTTGTCCAAATGGAGCCGTAACATATTCTTTTCCAAATAAATTGGAAGGATTAAGCATTTCAACAATATGATCTTTACTATCACCAAACCTATAATCTAATTGAGCAGGAACGGCAGTTCTCATGTGTCCTGATATTACACCAATTGGCTTATCAGACCTAATAATTGAACCAGATAAATCATAAGAATGTTTAGTCCGTGACTCATAACCTTTGACTAAATAGGATTCCCATTTATTAAGAGTTATAATTTCCTCTTTATTTCCTTCAAAAGTCCTTGTCCTAGCCCTTGGAGTAAAAGTAATTGTAGTATTATCTTCATTAGCTAATATTAAAAATTCACCACTACGAGGTAAAGTTTGATAATCGTCTTTATATGGATTATTAGTAACGTCATAATGGTCATTTCCAAGAGTAATTGCTTGGTATTCATTTCCCCATTTACTAACAGGTATAACTGTAAACATTTCACTAGACATATATTGCGATGAATAAGCAACAACATTTATAAATCTATCAGATTTAATTTCTATGTTTTTCTTTTCGATAAGTGCTTCATCTTCAATCATAAAACCCATTGGAATAACAATTCTTTTAGATTGATTTGGTTTTACATCATATACTTTAACAGAATTTGGATAAGTAGTAATAGTCACAGAAGTATTATAACGAGATGAAATTAGAAGTTTTTGATCAACTTGCCCCCAAATTTCATTTTGCATAAATCCAACAATAAAATGATTCCCTTCATAAGCAGAGCGAAGCTGTTTTGGAAGGTCTTCTTGTGATTGCAGAAAACTACAAAATATTAAAATTAAGGCAAACATTTTAAATCTGTAAAAACTTTTATAAAAATCTCATAATTATTTATCTAAATTTAACAGAAAAAATTAATATAAACAAATTTTTTTTTATTTTTTTTAAAAATTAAATTTAATTGTAAATATATTAGATATAGAAACTAATAAAGAATGGTAAATAATGTAAGTGAAATATATATTTAGAGGTAGATTTATTTGATTACCGACAGTTTTATGTGTTTTCAATAAGATATTAACAATCATAGGTAATGAGAATAATGGGATTAAATAAAATGGACTTTGTGTAACGATAACTTTTAAAATTATAAGCAAATAAGGAATCGCAGCTAATCCATAAAGAATATTTTTTAACTTTGGAATTTCAATAATACTTGTTAAGTTCTTTTTCTCAAGTTGATGATCTTTAAAAGTATTCTTAATATCATTTAAAATAAAAATTGAAAAAATAATAAATGAAATTGAAAACAAATCAAAATAATTATAATATTCAATATTAACTTTTAAAACATTATAAAATAGTAAACTTGGAATAAAAGTAGTTAATAGAATTATAATTATAAAATTAAACAACTTATCATAAAGTTTTATTTTTGGATTAAATGCTAAAAAGATTATAAAGTAAGCAATTAAAACAGTTACGAAAAACTCTAAACCTCCAAACACACTTAAATAGAGCCATAAAGCTATAGAAATAAATAAATTAATAGCTAAAATCAAAGCTAGTTTTAGAGGGCTTAATTTATCACTTGACGTTTCAATGTTTGTATTTATTAAGAATTGTTTTAAAGGAGCAAATTGTTTGATTTTGTAAATTCTACGATATAAAATTGTAGATATTGAAATACTCAATAAAAAAATCAGAAGCAATAATATATTTTTAAATGAAAATTCTTCTGAATTATAAAAATAAGGTATTCCTACAAAAATCGAAGGAATTATAATCAATAAGTATCTATGGAAACAAGCCCTTAGATAATTCACTTCACAGCCCTAAATTTATAAATATATGACGCACCAAACAATTTCTTTTCAACTATTTCTGTTTTATACTTAGCAGATTTTTCCGTTAATTCTTTAAATTGAAATCCATAAGGAAATATATGAGCAGAACGATTCAAATATTCGTAAGCCCATTTCTTTTTAGTAATTATTTGCCCTAATAATGGAACAATGTTTCTAACATAAAAATTATATGGAAATTTGACAATTCCTGAAGGTACTCCAGTTTCCAGAATAACTAAGACACCATTATTTTTAAGAACTCTGTGTATATCTTTTAAGCAAATCTCTGGATTAGGGATATTCCTAATTCCATAAGCAATTGTAACAGAATCAAAGAAATTATCTTCATAAGGTAATTCTCTTGCATCGGCAGTTTTAATATCAATATTTAACTTTTGAGTATTATTTTTATTATGGAATACTTTTAACATATTCTCATTAATATCAGTTGCATAAATATTAAAATCAAATTTATATTTATTTTTAGCATAAATTGCTAAATCACCAGTACCCGTAGCAATATCAAGGTAGTAGCAATTTTCGTGTAGTTCGGAATACTCTAATACTTGATCTTTCCAAACTCTATGTTGTCTAAATGTAAAAATATCATTTGCTAAATCATATTTATCAGCAATGTTATCAAAGACTTCATAGATTTCTTCATCTTTACTTTTGTGCATTTTCTATAATACCTTTCATTTCCTTCACTGCTGAAGAAATACCAACAAAAATTGATTTTGAGATAATTGAATGTCCTATACTTAATTCGTCAATTCCTTTTATAGCAGCTATTTCAGTAGTATTCGTATAATTAAGTCCATGTCCAGCACAAACTCTCAATCCATTACTTTTAGCATAATCTATTGCTTTTTTTATTTGAGCCAAATTAACTTCTAAGTTTTTAGGATATTCATTAGCATAATGACCAGTATGAAATTCAAGCATTTCAATTCCAATATCTAAACATTGATCAATAATATCAATATCTGGTTCAACAAATAAACTAACTAAAATATCTTTATCATGAAATTTATTTTTTAAATCTTTCAAAAACTCTTTACGTGGAGCAATTAAAAGTCCACCTTCAGTAGTTAATTCTTCTCTTTTTTCAGGAACAATAGTTACTAATTCTGGCTTTACTTTAAAAGCAAGTTCTATAATATCTTTAGATACAGCCATTTCTAAATCAAGCCGAGTATCAAGTTCTCTTAACTTAATAACATCTTCATCTCTGATATGTCTTCTATCTTCTCTTAGGTGGCAAACAATACCATCAGCACCAGCATTAATAGACTCAATTGCACCCAAGATTGGATCAGGTTCAAAACCACCACGAGCATTTCTTAAAGTAGCTATATGGTCTATATTAATATTCAAATCTATCAATTAAAATCTCCATCTAAAATTAAATGCAACTGAAATATTGTTGTTTGGATCGATAACAGATAACATATCATAAGTACTTAGATAAAAACCTAATTTCCAGACTTCATAACCTAAGCCCATAGACCATCTTATATCGCCGGTAATACCATTACTAAGCCCAGTCATTACAATAGGTAATGATTCGTACAATTGCCAATCAACTCCCAAAGAAAATCTTGGAGTTAATGAGTTTGCGAAATTAGTATTAACCCCTTGAGTATAATCAAAGTAAGCATTGAACAATCCAGGGAATGCTATTAACTTATGAATTGGCACAGCAACACCTAAACGAATTGTAGAAGGAGGAGCAACACTAAAGTCTTTTCCACCTATAAATTTTTCATTTATACCATCAACCAAAGAATCAATTTCTTTTTCATCGACACTTTTGATTGTAGTCATCAGACTATATTCTTTGCTTTGAACTCCTTCAGTAAAACTAATTGCACCAATGTCTGTAATTGAAAAACCAAATCTAATTCCATTTTTTAATTCACCTAAGACGCCAATGTCAAAGCCCATTCCAGACCCTGCTGAACCAGGTAAAGTTTCTAAATCACCATCTTCACTGACAAATGAGTTTAGGTCAGGACCAACAGATGCTCTTCCAGTTGCTAAGAAATCAAATTCAATATGAGCATCTTGATTTGTGTAAACTCTAGCTCTTTGAGTTTCTAAGTCTGCATATCCCATACCTTGATAATATTTGATACTTGTTCCAACATTCAAATTTCTTAAAAGACCTAAAGTATCAGAATAAAAATTATTAGCATAAGAAACTGAAATAGATCTTGTCCATGATGCTTGATAAGAAAAATCTTCGAAATTATATTCTTCACCTCTTGGATTTCCGTATAATATCAGACTTGCTAAATCACTTGGTAAAAACATTCTCGCTGAAATATGTTCATCAACAGAAATACCAAAAGCACCTACTTTATCGCTAAATTGAAATGCCGTTGATAGAATATTAATTTTAGTTGTAAATAATGCTTTACCAACACCATCGAAATTAGAAACTAACTTTGCTTTATCTTTATCTTTTAATTCATAAGCTTCGCCATTTACTCCAGCAAAGTACAAATTCAAATCTTCCATTGGTAAAATATTATTAGAACCATTGATAGAAAAATTAGGAAGAATAGCAATATTAGTGAACTCAAAGAATGTTGAGTCATTGAAATTTCTAAGACTTGCAGGATTCAGTTGATAAGTATATAATCTATCCATCATCGCAACTCCAGCATTCCCTACCCCTGCAGTTCTTGCAGAATTTAAACCAAAACTTCCAAAGTTTGCTGATAAAGGCAAAGTAGCAAAAGCAAAAACTATTATTAAAACTTTAATCATTTATTTTCTCCAATTAATCAATTTTAACATTATAAATCAACATACAATAAGTTTTAATCTTAAAGTATTGTTTTTTAGAAAAGAATGCCGTATTAGGTTTTTGGTCTGTAAATACAGTCCAGTCCAAGATAATATTATATGAATCAGAAAGCATCAACACTTCAGATTCATCTAAAACTAACTTATCTTTTATCACTTCTGCACTATAATTTTTATTATTATCAAGTACATTAGCACCAGGCATATCTATGTTTTTTTCGAATAATGGATTATCATTTTCATCAACAAATGTTAATTTCATTTTATGTTCAACAGGTATTGCATTTTCAATGTCATAAACTATTTCAGCTAATCTACCATTTCTGATTTCTTTTCTCATATCATCATCAATCTCAAATTCAAGAGTATCTGTCATAGTTAACTCTTTAATTCTTATTTCAGATGAAGAAATTATCTTCATAGTTACATTAATTGAATCTTTATCAGTAGCAATTCCTTTACCATTAGTAGGATTAAGAACAACTTCAGCAAGGACATTCACATCTTCAGGCATAAAACTTAGAAATTCTGAGATATTGCTATTAGTATTATCATACAACCTTTCGAATTTACCATTATCAATCAAGACATTCCCAAGATTTTGGTTACCATCTTTGTCAGTCAAGAATATAGTTTCACCAGATTCTGAGATACCTTCTATTCTAAAATTCTGAAATTCAGCAGTGAAAACTTCATCAAATTCAGAAATATAATCTGCTTTTAAAATCATTTGAGCATTTGTAAATTCAATTTTATTTCTTAATTCTTTGACGTCATCGGTTAGAGGTAATTTAACGTTTTCGCTAATATCTCTAACTTTTTTAGATGGTAAAACACCTTCTACATAATAGAAATCTGTTTGACTTAATGAAATGTCGATATTTAATAAATCGCTTGAGCTATTTTCAGGTTTTGAATCAACAAAGAAAAACAATAAGTTTTTATCTTCTTGATCTCTTGCATTATATCTGTAATCAGATAAATTAAACACATTTTTATATGAACCTTTTGAAGGAATAGTACCTTGAAAGCCAAACACAACTCCGTCTTTGTTCTTAAATTTTGGCATATTTATTAAAAATACAACTTCTTCAGAAGATGTATTTGAGATATTAACCGATAAAGTTCCAGTTTTAAGATGTGCAGAGTCAATTTTAGCACCAGAGTTAATTGCTATTCCAATTAAACTATCACCTGTTAATACTGGTACATTTTCTAAAAATTGACCATTTAGTTGATTTCTAATAAATTCAGAAATTCCAAAAGTATTATTGTAATCATCTGATTCGATAGTATATACTTTCTTCCCACTTGTAGAATCTATTTTTATATTATCATCTAATTTTATAATTTCTTCTAAATAATAAGTTGTATCAATAACAGGAACGTTTAATTCAACATCCCAAGTTGGTGCTTTAATGTCGTCTGGAATATCCAAACAAGAAAACATTAATATTGGGATAAATAAAACTAATTTGTAAATATTACGCATAAAATAATCCAAATTAAATTAATTAAAGATGCAAGTTAAGAAAAATTCAAATAATTATAAATAATTAAATAAAAATATTAACTCATATCCACTTTTATTCTTTCAATTTCATCTCTGATTTCAGCAGCTCTTTCAAATTCTAAATCTTTTGAAGCTTTTTGCATATCATCATACATTTGATTTATTAAGTTCTGTCTTTCTTCATTAGTCATATATTTTGCAATATTTTCTGCAACTTTTCTATCTTTTTTAAGACTAATATCTTGCATAGTTAGTCTATTAGCTTGTACATCTGCTACTGAAGTTGAACTCATTATTTCATCATAAGTTTTGTAAACGGTTACTGGATTTATATTATGTTTTAAATTATATTCAGTTTGGATTTTTCTTCTTCGTTCAGTTTCATCTATCAGTACCTTCATTGAACGGGTTATTTTATCTCCATATAAAATCACAAGTCCTTTGTCATTCCTTGCAGTTCTACCGGCTGTTTGAAGTAATGATTTTTCACTTCTTAAAAATCCTTCTTTATCTGCATCAAGAATTGCAACTAAGGAAACTTCAGGTAAATCTAGACCTTCCCTTAATAAGTTAACACCAACTAAAACGTCATAATTACCAAGTCGTAAATTTCTAATAATATCTACTCTATCTAAAGTATCTACTTCAGAGTGAATATAAGCTACTTTTATTTTTAATTCTTTTAGATAATCTGTTAAATCTTCTGACATTCTTTTTGTTAAAGTTGTAACTAAAACTCTTTCTTTAATCTCAACTCTTTTTCTAATTTCACCGACTAAATCATCAATCTGATTTCCAACAGGTCGAACACTTATTTCTGGGTCAAGTAATCCAGTTGGTCTAATAATTTGTTCTACTACAACACCGCCAGCTTGTTCAAGTTCCCAATCTGAAGGAGTGGCACTTACATAAATTGCATGTTTGATTTTTTCTTCAAATTCCGCAAACTTCAATGGACGATTATCAAGTGCTGATGGTAATCTAAATCCATGCTCCACAAGGTTAGTTTTCCTTTGTCTATCTCCTTCATACATCGCTCTAAGTTGAGGAATAGTAATATGACTTTCATCTATTATAATCAAAGCATCATCTGGAAAATAATCAAAAATTGTATTAGGAGTTTCGCCGGGTTCTCTACCAGATAAGTGCATAGAGTAATTTTCAATTCCAGAACAATAACCAACTTCTTTCATCATTTCCAAATCAAACATAGTACGTTGCTCTAATCTTTGTGCTTCTACGTATTTTCCAACTGACCTAAAATACTCGCATCTTTCTATCATTTCATCTTTTATTGTGTGCATTGCTTTAGCGAGTTGATTTTCTGAAGTAACAAATAACTTTGCAGGATAAATTGTTGTGGCAGTTTCGTTTGCTAAAACTTCACCAGTAACAGGGTCAATAAATTTGATTGCGTCAATTTCATCACCAAATAATTCTATTCTAATTCCTCGTTTAATCTCAGACGCAGGAACTAAATCAACAACATCTCCCCTAACTCTAAATGAACCCCTACTTAACTCTTGATCATTTCTTTCAAAGTATAAATCAGATAATTTATAAAGTAATTCTTTTCTTGTTATTTTTTTTCCTACTGAAATAGAAAAAAGCATATTTTTGAAATCTTGCTTTGCTCCAATAGAATAAATACACGAAACAGAAGCAACTATAATCGTATCTCTATTTTCATCAACTAATGCAGAAGTAGCTCTTAGTCTAAGTCTATCTATTTCATCGTTAATAGACATATCTTTTTCTATATAAGTATCAGATTTGGGAATGTATGCTTCTGGTTGGTAGTAATCATAGTAAGAAACAAAGTATTCAACTCTATTTGTAGGAAAAAAACTTTTAAATTCACTATATAATTGAGCAGCCAAAGTTTTGTTTGGAGATAAAACAATTATTGGTCTTTGAACATTTTGAACAACATTAGAAATTGTAAATGTTTTTCCAGACCCAGTTATCCCAAGTAGTACCTGATGTTTATCACCTCTTAATACACCTTCAGTAAGTTCTTTAATTGCTTTAGGTTGGTCGCCTGCTGGTTTATATTTTGATTCTAACTTAAACTTATCCAATTCTACCTCAGTATAAAAAATTAAGATAGTAAGACGTAATAAGTTAATTTTAATTTAAAAATAGTTTATTTATTTTTTAATAAAAAAAAGACATCTAAAAATAGATGTCTTAAATTTAATTTATGCTTGATTTTTTAATGGCTTTTCAATCTTTTCAGTTTTATATTCAAACTTAGGGGCTTGTTTTTCAGTTACTGCTTCCTTAGTAATAATGCACTTACTAATATTCTTTTTATCGGGAATATCGTACATTATTTCGTTCATAATATCTTCAGTAATTGAGCGAAGTCCTCTTGCACCAGTTTTTCTTTCTTTTGCTTTTGCTACAATAGCTAATAAAGCATCTTCTTCAAATTCTAATTCGACTTTATCCATCATAAATAGTTTTTGATATTGCTTTACAAGAGCATTTTTAGGTTCAGTTAGAATAGATAACATTGCTTCATCAGATAATTCATCTAAATATGTAAGTACAGGTAAACGACCTACTAATTCAGGAATGAAACCAAATTTATTCAAATCATCTGGTTCTACATTTTTTAATAATTCTGTGTTAACTTCAAGTTCCTCAGTTAAAGAAGAACTAAAACCAATCGTCGTACTTTTCATTCTTTGGGCTATAATTTTCTCTAAGCCAACAAAAGCACCACCACATATAAATAGTATATTAGCAGTATCAACATATAATAAAGATTGCTCGGGATGTTTCCTTCCACCTTTTGGAGGAATACCAACTCGAGTACCTTCAAGCATCTTTAATAATGCTTGTTGAACACCCTCACCTGAAACATCTCTTGTTATTGAAGTAGATTCACTTTTTCTACTAATCTTATCTATTTCATCAATATAGACAATACCTTTTTCTGCTAATTTTTCATTATAATCTGCATTTTGAACTAAATTCAATAAAACAGATTCAACATCATCACCTACATAACCAGATTCAGTAATAGTAGTTGCATCAGCAATTGCAAAAGGTACGTTCAAAATTCGAGCTAATGTTCTAGCCAATAATGTTTTACCAGTTCCAGTTGGACCAAGTAATAGAATGTTTGATTTCTCAAGCTCTACATCTTTCAAATCACCTGTAACATCATGAGTATTTATTCTTTTATAATGGTTGTACACTGCTACTGAAAGTATTTTTTTAGCATAATCTTGTCCAATCACATAATCATCAAGTTGTTTTTTCATTTGAGAAGGAGTAGGCAAACTTGATTTTTTATCAAAATTCATTGATTCTTGATGTGATAAATTAGATTTAATAATCTCATTAGCACTATCAACACAATGATTACATATAAAAACTTGATTAGGTCCTTCTATTAAAGAACTTGCCTCTCTTGATGTTCTTCCACAAAAAGAACAATACAACTCGCCTTTCACTTTAGCCATTTTTCTTGTCTGAATTTGTTAAAATTTGATCTACGATTCCATACTCTAAAGCATCATTAGCAGACATATACTTATCTCTATCTGCATCAACTTTTATTTGCTCTTTAGTTTTTCCAGTATGTTTTGCTATTATTTCATATAAATCTTCTCTGATTCTCACCATTTCTTGAGTATAGATTTCAATATCTGATGCTTGACCTTGAGTACCACCCATTGGTTGGTGCATTAAAATACGAGAATGAGGTAAAGAAAATCTTTTACCTTTTGTTCCTGCACATAATAATACCTGAGCCATTGAAGCCCCCATACCGATACAAATTGTAGCTATATCGTTCTTTACGAACTGCATAGTATCATAAATTGCTAACCCAGCACTAACAGAGCCACCTGGAGAGTTAATATATATATTAATATCTTTTTTAGGGTTCTCACTTGCCAAAAATAATAATTGAGCAATAACTAAACTCGCAATTTGGTCATCAATTGGAGTATTAATAAAAATAATGTTGTCTTTTAATAATCTAGAATAAATATCAAAACTTCTTTCACCTCTGGAAGTTTGTTCTATTACCATTGGAACTAAAGCATTATGCATTAATTTTCCTTCAATATTTAAAAATAAATGTATTGACGATAAGAATTATAATAAATTGCTTATTTCTGTAATACAAATTTATGATGTTTAAAATTAATTTTAAGTTTAACCTTGGAAATTAAGAAAAGAGTTATAGTAATGTCTATTCATAAATAGCCACTACAAATTTTAAAATTAATATATAGATGAATTTTCAATTTAAAAGGGGTGCAATGCACCTCTTTTATTTATCAAATTTAATCCATTTTTGATTCCATCTATTTGAATAATTGGTATCTTTTACCATAAGACTAATACCAAAATCTTCAATAACAACTTTAGTATCAGATGGAAAATCAGAGTCTTCTAAAATAATTCTTTTAGCATATATTTTATTAGCTCTAATCTCATCTTTAATAAAAATATCTTTAGCAGATACCATAAACATACATAAGCTTAAAGCTATTACAATCTTATAGTTTTTATTAGACTTCTCTAACTTAACTATCCTTTCTTCTAAATTCATATTCTATTCCTTAATAGTTAAAATTTAAAATTATATAAAAACGTTATTTAACTTACTAAAATATACAAGAAGGACAAAGCAAAAACTGAAAGTAAAATTAATCCAGAAACGGATAATACTCTTAAATACATACCAGGTTTAAATTCCTCTGGCATATACTTACTAATTACTAACTTGAAGTTAAGGTATGCAAATATCGGTGCTGCTATAAATGATACTATTGTAGCTAAATCAACCATATCTTTTATTCTATTAGAAAACTCTGATATAATTGTGATTGATATTATTGAAATAATTATAAATAGTAACCAATATAGTTTATTATAAGTATCAATTTCATTCTTTAAAACTCTTATAGCTTCATTTATTGTTCTTGGGTAAGCATCAATAACAGTTATTGTTGTAGAAGCCATAGTGATTAAAGCAACAATACTAATTATTGGTTTCGACCACTCCCCCAAATTTGAAGTATATAGTTCAATAATTTGACCTGTGAACTTTATTGCACTATCTGAAAATTGTTCACCAGTTCCATACATAACAAATGCACCTAATCCCAAAAAGAAACAGGCTAATATTGCAGTTCCGATATATCCAACTTTAAAGTCAATTAAAGCATCTTTAAGTTCTAATTTCTCACCCTTAGCTTTTTGATTTTCAATTGCCCAAACAGATGACCAAGTAGCAGCTTCTATAGGTGCAGGCATCCAGCCCATCAATGCAATTAAAAACCCAAATGTAGCTATGTTAAATAATTCTGGTTGAATAAAATCTTCTTTAATGTGCATTCCATTTGAAAATGCTATAATAAAAGCTACTGTAGTAGCAATTGCTAAAACGGCAATAAGTACCTTAATAACTTTATCCATTACTGAATATTTACCAAACCATAGTAAGATAAAAATAGAAAGTAAAATAATTATTGATAAGCTCGTTATTGATAAAGTAATATTAAAGAATATGTTTAATAACATTGCAGATATTGCAGCAGTTACAATTGTAACTCCAGCAGAACTAATTACAGATGTAAAAATATTAAGAAGTACAAAAATATATACAGCCCATTTTCCTAACTTTGCGTAACCTGAGATAATTGATTCACCAGTAGCAGCAGTATATCTGTGACCATATTCAAAGAATGGATATTTAAAGAAATTCGAAAGGATTACAAAAATTAAAAGAGCAAAGCCATAAGAAGCTCCTGCTCTTGTAGATTGAATTATGTGTGAAGCACCTATTGCTGCAGCAGCAAATAATATTCCTGGTCCTAAAGACTTAGATATATTTTTTAAGTGCTTAAACAATTTATCTTAATTTCGGATAAAACTGAATAGTAAAACGAGGCATTGATATTAAGTTTGATATTTCTGCATCTCTAATATCATCTTTTCCAATAAATACATCTTTATATAATTCTCTACCTAATTCAGTGTTAACTCTGAACTCACCAGTAGCAGATAATAATCCCCAAGTAGATTCCCATATATTACCAGTTACTCCAATACCAAAACTAATCCCAAATTTTTGATTTTTTTGACCATTTATATCATTCAAAAATAGATTTGCCCCACCTGTAACAAAAAAGTTGATTTTGTTTTTTGGATTTGGAATATAATTTGCTGTAATTTCATACATTTGGTGAATATTCGGCAACGGAAAATTTGGGTCAGAAGCGGGAATTCCTTCTGCCAAAGCATCATCTTGTATTTTAGTATTTTTAGAGTAAACATACCCTAACCTAAGTTGTAAACTCTGAAATGGTGTATAAATAAATTCACCACCATAGCCTAAAAATCCTTCATAACTAATTGTTTGAGTACCTTCTTTAATATATCTTGATTCTACTATTGTAGTAGTTCCAATCATAAATCCTACACCAAACAGTTTGTCATAGCCATCTAAATAATTGTCTTCAGTATAATATTCTTCTTCATCTTCATAATATACATCATCTTGTGCTTGTACATTATTTATAAAGAAAAGGGATAATAAAACTAAACTTAAATTAAATAATTTTTTAGCATTCATATTTGTTTGATTAACTATTTCCATAAAACTCATTTTTTTAACCTCAGCAATTTTTTCTGCAACAAATCTAACATAAGATGGCTCATTTCTTTTTCCTCTTTTAGGAACAGGAGCCATATAGGGAGAGTCTGTTTCTATCATAAATCTATCTAAAGGGATATATGTTAAAATATCATCCATATCCACTTTCTTAAACGTAATATTACCAGTAAAAGATACATTAAATCCCAAATCTAATGTTTTTTTAAGCACATTAATATCAGATGAAAAACAATGTAAAACACCTTTTAAATTACCATTTTGATTATTTTCTATCACTTGCAAAATATCATCATCTGCTTCTCTATTATGAACAATAATCGGTAAATTGTTTTCTAAAGCAATCTTTATTTGTTTATCAAAAACCTCTAATTGTTTTTCTTTAGGAGCAAAATCATAAAAATAATCAATTCCAATTTCACCTATAGCTATTACTTTGTCTTTTTTGCAATACTCTTTTACAGTTTCTAAATCAGAATCTTGAACATTTGCTACATTATGCGGGTGAATTCCAATACCACAATATACTTGCTCATATTTATTAACTAATTCAATAATTCCATCAAAATCATTTGGCTCAATAGCTGGAATTATTATTTTCTCAACTCCAGAATCGAAAGCTCTTTTAATTACTTCATCTCTGTCTTCATCAAATTTATCAGTATTAATATGGCAATGCGTATCAATCATATCTTATTTAATTAGTTCCTTCTAATAATTCAGTTTCTTCACCTTTTTCAGAACCAAACAATGCTTCAACAAATTTAATTGGTTCAAACACTTGTAAATCATACATTTGCTCACCAACTCCTATATATCTTACAGGAATATTTAATTCATTTGAAATAGCGATTACAACACCACCTTTTGCGGTTCCATCTAATTTAGTTAATATTATACCTGTAATATTAGCAACTTTTTGGAATTCTATCGCTTGTTGAATTGCATTCTGACCTGTAGTTGCATCTAAAACTAAGTAAACTTCATCAGGTCCTGACTCTTTATATTTTTTTACAATACGAGATAATTTTTCTAATTCAGACATTAAATTAGATTTATTATGCAATCTACCAGCTGTATCTATTAACACAACATCATTATTATTAGATTTCGCTTTCTTTAGTGTTTCAAAAACAACAGAACCAGGGTCATTTCCTAATTCAGATTGAATAATATCAACACCAACTCTTTCTGCCCAGATATTTAATTGGTCATTTGCTGCTGCTCTAAAAGTATCTGCAGCACCAATTATTACAGACTTACCTTTTTCTTTATAATTAAAAGCAAGTTTACCAATTGTAGTTGTTTTACCTACACCATTAACTCCAATAATTAGAGAAACATGGGGTTTGCTTTCATTATCAATTTCGTAATTCTTGTCAAGATCATGTTTAGCTGAAGTAACTAATATTTTATAAATCTCTTCTTTTAATATACCGTAAATTAATTCAGCATTTTCAATCTTTTCTTCTTTTACTCTTTCTTTAAGTCTATTTATAAGAAACTCAGCAGTATTATATCCAATGTCAGATGTTAAAAGAATTTCTTCAATCTCTTCTAAAAGTTTATCATCAATTTTTCTTCCGCCAATTAAGGATAATATCGAATTAGAAAAAGTTTTCTTAGTTTTCTTTAAGCCATCTTTTAGTCTATCAAAACGTAGGAATTCGGTAGATTTTTTTACAGATTCGCTGGTCATTTCGACCGTCTTTTTGACGGATTCTGTAGTAGCTTCAACTGTTTTACTTACAGATTCTGAAATTTTCTTCTTGAACTTATCAAAGAAACCCATATCCCCTCACTCTTTAATTAATTTCTAATTTTCTTAATCATTTGCACTAAGTAAAGCAAAAATGATGCTACTATAAAAATTATCCCTATAAAATAGGCATAATTAATAAAAACATAATATTCAAATATCCCAAATAAGAACACTATACTAATAACATTCACAGTAATTTTCCCAAGCCAATTTGAAGGTATTACATATTTTAATTTATTTTTAGAATATATACCACCTAACATAATTAGTATATCTCTAATCACAACCGAAATTACAAACCAAAAAGCTACTCTACCTTGTATAAGCAATACCACTCCAGAAGCACCAATGATTATTTTATCAGCAACAGGGTCTAATATTTTTCCCCATTCAGATACTTGGTTAAGTTTACGAGCAACAAAACCATCTAACCAATCAGTAAATAAGCCGATAGTAATTAAAATTAGTGTCCAGAATAAGTCCCTTTCCCAAATTGCAAAAAGCAATGGTATAGTTATTATTATCCTTGAGATACTTATAATATTTGAAATTGTAAAAATCAATTTGCACCAAATTTTTATGCAAAATTAATCAATTTCAATGAATTAAGAACAAATTTTTCTTATTTAGCTTTTGGAGGTGTCCAACCTTTACGTTTCCAACTTTTTAATTCTAAGTTTACAGTTCCGATATATACATTCATTTTAGCTAAAATAGGAACAGCAGCTTCATCATTTGAGAACCAACCTTCAAAGTTACCTTTCAAACCATAAATACCTTCCCACAATGCTTGACCATCAAAATAAATAGTCTCAACATCATATCCTATATGACTGTTACTAATATTTTCAACTTTATTTCTAAAGTTAATTATTGTAGTAGAATTATGTACATTAATCATAGTTGGGATTTTAATAGTCTTACCATAATCTAAAAAAGCTCTTGCAATAAAAAACAATGAAGTACCATCATTAAACTTTCTTTTAGAACTAATTATAGTATCAGTTGTAAGAACTTTATCTTTCCACTCTTGCAATTTTATTTCTTGATCAGAATAATTAAAATCTATTTGTTGGAATCCCCATTTGTCATCATCTAATTTGGAATTAGCAGTAAACTTATAAGTATAACTTAATGATGGATCCATCCAAGTACTAAATTTGTCATTTAATTCAATAAAAGGAATACCACTATTAGTTTTCATAGTAGAATTAGCACGGTAGATTTTCTTACCTTGATAATCCTCTATTGCAGTCGATTCGACTGTGATAGTACCTAAAGAAACCCCCCAAAAACTTACATCATATTCTAAAACTTCACCAACTTGAAATACTTCTGTTCTTTTGCCTTCCGAACTAATTGTAAAGAACAATGTTAAAAATGCTATTAAAATTATTTTCATAAAAAAATGGCTTTGAAATATTCCAAAGCCTACTCCTTAATTTTCTTTTGTTTAAATTACTTTGAACTAACTAATTTCGCTGCTTCTGGGAATAATTCTATTGCCTTCAGAAGCTGTCTATCATACTTTGTATATACTTTTCTTTGTTCATGTCGTGTCCATTTAATATTTGCAATATCAGCTAAAATTAATGTTTCTATATACTCTTTATCTTTTTCGAAATCTTCTTCAACCCACTCAATATCATTATCTTCTGCAAGTTTTCTAAATTCCTTCCATGCTTTTTTATCAATTTTGTATTCGTGATAAAACTTTTCGAAGTCAGCGTATTTTTCTTTAATATAATGTCCAGAGCCGTTCAAGTAATTATCTGCAAATATAGTAGCTATTCTTGCCATTCTTAATTTTACAGTCATTCCTTGAAGTTTACTAGTATCACCTTTGATAATATAATCAGGTGTAATACCACCACCAGCAAATACTAATCTACCTTTTCTTGTTTTAAATATTAAAGAATCAATATTTTCATCAGTGTCTTTTTTCATTTCTTTTAATTTATCAATCGCATCAACTAATGTCATACCATCTTCTAACTCTAATCTACCTTCCAAACTTCTATAAGCATCACCATCTTCAAAAGGTCTTTGAATTGATCTTCCAGTAGGAGTATAGTAGTAAGAAATAGTAATTCTAAAAGCAGAACCATCATCTAAATCATATTGTCTTTGAACTAATCCTTTTCCGAATGAAGTTTCTCCAACAACAAGACCTCTATCCAAATCTTGAACTGCACCTGATACGATTTCACTTGCAGAAGCAGAGTTTTGATTAATTAATATAATCAGAGGCATTTTCTTTAAAAACCCAGCATAAGGAGATTGATACACTTCACTAAACTCAGGTCTTCTACCTTTTGTATAAACAATTGTATCACCTTTGTCTAAAAATGCACTCGCCATCATAAATGCCTGATTTAAAAATCCACCTGGATTATATCTTAAATCTAATATTAATTTCTTCATTCCTTGTGCTTGAAGTTCTTTTGTTGCAGTTTCCATTTCTTCAAATGTTGTAGCAGAAAATCTACTAAACTTCATATAACCAATATCAGTACCATCAATCATATACCTTGAGTCTAAAGACCAATCAGGAATTTTATCTCTTATTATGTCAAAGTGTATTAAAGAATCAACTCCAGCTCTTTTAATATCAACACTAACTTTAGTTCCTTTAGGACCTTTTAATCTTCTTGGAACATCATTTCTATTAATTTTAACTGCATTTTCGCCATCGATTTTTACTATTTTATCTTGAGCAGCAAGTCCTAACTTCTCACTTGGACCACCTGCTAAAGGTGAAATAACAGTAATAGTATCTTTCAGAATGTCAAATTGAATACCAATCCCAAAGAAATGTCCTTGAAAATCTTCATCAACGCCTTTTTTCTCTTCTTTATCAATATAAACAGAGTGAACATCTAAAGCACTTAACATTCCTTTTATTGCTTCTTCTGTTAGTTTATCTGAATCTAAATCTTTCACATAATTCGAATAAGCTGTATTAAAAACCTTTTGGTATTTCTGTAAATTACTATAAACATTATCCCCAGAAATAGTGGGTTGTACAAAAACACCAATTATTATCCCTAAAGATAACAAAAAGGTAATAAGCATAATTTTCTTCATTAAATCTCCAGTAACTTTCATTTTATTTCTAATATTATTATACGCATCAATCTATATTTAGTTTTGCGATATTATTAAGATATTGACTATTTACAAGGCATATTATTTTTTATTGTTCAATAATAATCATCTTAATTGTTAAAATATATTCATTTATTTTTCAACAATTTCCCTTATTCTATAATCATTTTATAGTTTATTTTATAACATAAACTATTTACTTTTGAATTATCTAAGCCATAATCTTCTACATCAAAATAATTTCGATATGATAATTCTAAATTAATATGACTCTTTTTAAACACTTTAAAATCAAAAGCTATATTAGGTTCTAAAAAATAATACCAATCACCATTATTTTCAGAAACAATTCCAATTTGATTATTTGATGTATTAAATCTACCAATACCTAAAGCTAAATTCGGTGATACTTTAACAACATTACTTAACTTTAAAAAGTAACCAAGATTTACAAATCCATTAGTATATTTTAAAAATGAATTATTATCTTTACCAACTTTAAAACTATCAAATAAAGTTGCGTGAATACCACCACCTATGATTAAATTTGACTTTTTAATCACTCCAAAAAACAAAGTCCCTTCTACTCCAGTGAAAGTATTAATCTCTAAGATTCCTACTCCTAATCCAAAGAAAGCTCTATCATCATTTTTGCTAACTTCTCTTTTATCTTCATAGCGATCAGTCTTGCCACCAGGTAATACCTGAGCATTTACAGAATAAATAAATAATGATATGATAATTAGTAATTTCATTTATAATTTGAATAATAATAAACTTAAAGCCATTACTCCCATTCCAGATATGAAACCATAAATAGACTTATGTCCAGAGTCATACTCCCTGGCAGTAGGAATTAATTCATCAATAGAAATAAAGACCATAATACCACCAACTGCGGCAAATACTACTCCAAATGTAGCATCATTAAAGTAAGGCATCAAAATCAAAAATCCAATTAAGGCACCAATTGGTTCTGCTAATCCAGAGGCAAAAGAATACCAAAAAGCTTTCTTTTTATCACCAGTAGCATAATAAATTGGTACAGAAACAGCGATTCCCTCAGGAATATTGTGAATCGCTATAGCAATTGCTATTGGAATACCTAAAGTAGGGTCTGTAATAGCAGCAGTAAAAGTTGCAAGTCCTTCAGGGAAATTATGTATTGCTATTGCTAAAGCAGTAAACGAGCCCATTCTCATTAATTTTTTATTCTTAAATTCTTCATGGGAAATTTCTTCAACAAAATGGATTTCGTGAGGATTTTCTGCACTTGGAATTAATGCATCTATTATTAGTATTACAAAAATTCCTCCAAAAAAAGATAGTACAGTATAAATTTCACCAGAAGTTTCACCAAATGCACTTATTAATGATGTTTTCGCTTTAAAAAATATTTCAACAAAAGAAACATAAACCATTACTCCTGCTGAAAAACCTAAAGAAAAAGATAAAAATGTTCTATTAGTCTTATTCGTAAAAATAGCTATTGCACTACCAATACCGGTAGATAAACCTGCAAACATAGTTAAAGCAAATGCAAATAGTATATTATTATCCATAATTCCTATAAATAATAAAAAATCAATCCACTAAACGAGTAATGGATTGATTTATAATATTATTCTTATTTCAATTTATTTTGCGTTAAATAAAGGTGATTCATTAACATTTCCATATCCACTTACTTCTATTAATTTATGATCTGGATGATCAGATGTTAAAGTAATTTTTGATTTAAAATATCCTGAAGCTTGAGGAGTAACTTTTACTCTCAAATCTATTTTTTGACCAGGAGCAATAACTGCTTCATTATTCATTACTTCACCTTTAGCTGTAACAAAATTTACAATCATATAAGATGGTTCAATATTACTTTTCTTTACTTTCATAGGCATTTTGTCATTATTAAACAAAGACAAAGAAGCCATAGATTCTTTACCAACTTGTAGTTCTTTGAATCTAATATATGATGTTGGTTCTATTTTCAACATTTCTATAACATTTGCAGAAATAGTTAAATTCTTATTAGGAACTTTAGGGTCATTTGATGCAATTCTTATTGATTTAGATATAGTACCGCCATGACTAATTTTCAAAGTAATATCTAATTTTGCAGTTTCACCAGGTTTAAGTCTATCTTTATCTAATGGTGCTGTAGTACAACCACATGATGGTTTTACATTTTGAATCAACAACTCTTCTGTACCAGAATTTTTGATTTTCACAGTCGCTTTCAAAGGACCTTCAGAAAGTTTTACATCTCCCCAATTATAAGTATCTCCACCTATTATCTCGATTTTAGGTTGTGCAAAAGCTGAAACTGTAAATAGAAAAAGAATTCCAGCAAAAAGTGTAATTTTATTCATAATAAATCTCCAAATTTTTTATTTAGTAGCATTTTTCGTAAAATTGTTATTATAATTTTACCAAATTAACAAAATTAATATAAACTTTAATAAAATTGATAAAACTCATATTATATATACTCATTATTAACGTATTTGTTTCATTAAAATTGAATGCAAATGTAAAAATTTATCCAAAATCAGAAGTCTCTGATTCAATTGACTTTGGTATTAGATTTTATAAAAACGATAAAGTAATTAGATATATAGTAATTGAAAATAATACACCTGATACTTTATACCTTGGTAATGTTGCTCCTACTTTCGCAACTGTAATAGCTAAAGGTTATGGCGATACACACTTTGCTTTTGAAAAAAATGTTCCTTCTTCTTCTAAAAGATTTTTACCTAATGAAAAATATGAACTTGCACTAGCTTTTTCTGATAATTTGAGCATTCCACAAGTAGAAGAAATCGGTGAAATGGCTGCATTCTTATATATAGGTCTATCTAAAGACCTACAAGACCCTAATACTTTAGTATTTCAAGATACTTTTTTCTTATATGGTCGATCTACGGATTTATTCTTTGACATTTATAAAGATACAATATCATTTGATTCGGTTTTTATTGATACAGACCAATTAATCACTAAACAAATTTATTTTAGAAATAACTCTACCTTTGATTTTGTTGATATAATAAGTCAATCTTTTACTGTAAAAACATCAATTACAAATGGACAGGAATTTTTTCCTGAATTAATTAATATCCCTTTCAAACTAGCTTCAAGAACTAACCCTGGAAATGAACCAGAGTTAACTAATATTCGATATAAACCAAATGATAGAGGAGCAGATACTGCTCTATATTCTTTTACAGCTGATTTACCTTTTTTTGATAATGATTCTTTAATTGAGAGGACAAGTCAAATCACTGGTTTCGGAGTAGATTTTAAATACAACATTATTGAATCTAATTATCAATTTACCAATATACCGACTACAATTAACTTAGGTGATATAAGAACAAATGAAAAAATTAATGTTTCTGCAATAATTCAAAACTTATCTAATATTAATTTTAATATTAATAGTGCTACAATTAATACTCAAAATATTTCATCTACATTTTCTAAACTTAATAAATATTTAAAAATAGATGATAAATTTGATATTAATTTTGATTTATTAATTAAAGAAAAAGGAATATTTGATTCAGAATTATTAATCGAGACTGATTTAATAAAGCATAAGATAAGTGGTTTTCAAGAAAATAAACACAAATATATTAGAATTAAATTAACTGGTAGAGGAATAGAACCTAGGTTAAATATTCCTTCTGACACTTTAGATTTAGGGACAATATCTTCTTTTGGTCCTTGCGAAACAGAAAGAGCCACAGAAATAAAATTAGTTAATTCTGGAAATGTAAATTTGGAAATAATTGATTATTTCATTGATGATAATAATTTTAGGATAGAAATAGATAGATACTTAATAGAAGAAGGTGACTTTGCTACCCTTAATTTAACTTTTCAACCACTTGATATTAAAAAATACGGAGTTTATTTATCTACAATTTATTTAATTACAAATCAATCTAAACCTAAAGATACTGTTAGAATAATAGTCAAAGCAAATTTAATTCAAGCAAATGAAGTAATGTTAAGTATTCCGAATATTAAATTTAAGCCAGGTTCATTAATAAAAGTACCTATTTTACTTTCTCAAAGTAATATCTCAAACAGTGATAGGTTTATAGCCAAGTTAACATATAATCCTACTTTGATTCAGTTTTCAACATTTTCTACATTAAATACCAGTTCATTAAATTCTGATAATCTGACTACAATTTCAGGAGATGAAGGAAGCAAAAATATATCTATTTTAATGCCTCAACCCAATAGCTTTGTTAATTCTGATACTTTGATTAATCTATATTTTAACACATTTATAGGATATGATAAAGAATCTACTTTAATATTAGAATCTCCGAAATTTGCAGATGCCAATTGTGATGATTTATTACCAATAAGTATTAAATCTGGTAAAGTTACAGCAGATTCAATTCCTAATATTGACCAAATATACTATAATTTTGAGAATAAAATAATAACAACTGTTACTCCAAACCCTGTTATCAATAATTTCTATTTGAATATTAATAAATCAGAAAGTAAATCTCAAACTGTTAATATTTCTATTTCAAATTCTTTTGGTCGTCTCATATATACTGATTACTACACTCTGAATAATGAAATTGAAAAAATATATTTTAATACAACGAATTACCCAAGTGGTATTTACTTTGTAAAAATAATTAGCGATGACTCTATTAATAATATTCCAATAATAATATCTAAATGAAATACTTAATCTTTTTAATTTTATCAAGTATTCACTTAACTTCACAATCTTTTGATTGGGAAGTAGATAATAGATTACCATTCAATATCCCAAAAACTTATATAGCTGGTGGTCTTTCTTACGGACTTTCTAATCATAATGGTAATATTAATATTAATCATCAACTTATTAATAATGCACAATTCAAATCAGGCGAAGGTAATAATTTTAATATTTATTTAGAAGCTGAACACTGGTATAGAGAAGACTTAACCTTTAATATCATAGCGAGTTATTCTACAATGTCGGATTTTTTTAGTACAAATGAATCATATCCTATATTTAATGGAAGCATACTAAATCTTAAAAATAATTATGAAATAAACAATAAATATTTATCCTTACACCTTGCTTCTAAATATAGGATTTATGATAAACTTAATCTTGCTTTATCCTTAGCATATAATCTTGAAATAAACTCAAATCATAAATTTCAACAAAATGTTATTTCTCCAAATTGGTACACATTCAGAAATGGTGAAAAATCAAGTGTTGTTTTTGATGAAGAAAATTTTAATTCAAATAATTTAATAATAATTTCATTTAACATTTCTTATGATATACAGTTAAACTATCCAACTTATATATCACCATTTATTTCATTTTCAAATAATTTGAATAATACAATTAATAATTCGGATATTAACACATATCTTATTAATTTTGGATTAAAATATTACTACGGAATCAAAATCAATTGAAACAAATACTCTAAATAATAAGTATTATATAAAAAGGAAAAAATGAAAACACTAATAATTATTATATTATTTTCACTTAATTTATTTTCTCAAGACTTAAGACAAATAAAGAATGAAGCATTTGGATTAGGTGAAAAATTAGAATATGACATAGGATATAAATTTCTCAAAGCAGGTACTGGTTACTTTGAAGTTTCCAAAGATCCTGTTCTTGTCAATGACAGAAAAAGTTATAATGTTAATTTTGTTGTTAAATCTTTAGCATCATTAGAGTGGATTTACAAAGTAAGAGATGCTTATAACACAAAATTAGACATTGATGGTATATTTCCATGGGAGTATTCTCAAAGAATTAGAGAAGGAAATTATAGTAGAGATATTTATACAAAATTTGACCAGATAAACAACAAAGCTATTACAAAAAAAGGTACTTATGATACTCCAGAATATGTTCATGATATAGTTAGTGCTTTTTATTACTTAAGAACACTTGACTTAAAAAATATGAAAAAAGGAGATATTATTCCTTTAAAAAACTTTTATAAAGATTCCACTTACAACTTAGATGTTAAAATATTAGGTAGAGAAACAATAGAAGTAGAAGCTGGTAAATTTCGAACTGTAATTGTGGAACCACTTGTAAAAGAAGGTGGACTATTCAAAAATGAAGGTAGAATAATTATATGGCTTTCAGATGATGACAGAAAAATTCCAGTTAAAGTTGGAACTCAAATATTAATAGGTTTTGTTGGTGCTGAACTAACAAAGTACAAAGGGGTGAGAGGTAAAATTGATGCTAAAATTAACTAAGATGTTACTAATATTATTATTTGTAAATCAAGCTTATTCAATTGATAAAAATTCAATCTTTAAGGAATTAAAATCAAAATATAAGAATATTGAATCAATTGAAATATCATACTCAAATGCTCAGAATTCTGATATAAAAGGTGAATTAATTGCTTTGAAGGGCAATAAATATAGGATATCAATGGGTAGTAGAATTATTTCTTGTGATGGCAAAACAGTTTGGAATTATTCAATTCCACAAAAATCTATTTTGATTTCTGAATTTAAAGAATTAAAATCAGTTAGTATCGAAAATTTATTTTTTTCTGAAATTAATCAATCTAAAGTACTAAGTTTGAATACTATAAATTCTACTGAGTCAGACGCTAAATATGAATTAAGTTTGGTTAATGAAAAAACAGATTTTTCTTATAAGTTATTTTTAGATGAAAATAAAAACATAAAATCAATTTACTTTGAAGATATGGATGAAGAATGGCTAATTGAAAAATTAAATATTAATATTAAAGTAAATAAAAATTTTGAACCGAATATTTCCGATGATATTGAAGTAATAGATTTAAGATAAAAAAACCTTCTAAAATTAGAAGGTTTTTTTTATTATTTCGTTTGTCCTTTAATCTGTATCATTATATTTTTTAAATCCATAAAATACTGATACCCAGAAGATACTCTATATAGATTTTCACCATCACGCAGGAATATAGCTGGATATCCACTTACCCCCCATTTACCAACTTCTGCAAATTCTTCATTTGTCATATCAAGATATTTAGGGTCTTCAAATCTCTTTACAAATTCAGATTTATCAACTCCAAATTGACTTGCCAATTCTGATAAAACAACTTTATCTTTAATATCCTTTCCATCAAAGTAAAAGGCCTCTTGAAGTTTATGCAAAAACTTAATAGCATTCTTCTCATCTAATGATTTGAATACTGTCATCGCAATTGATGGCTCTAATGAGCTAATTACATAATCACCTACTTCTAAAACATCTTTCTTAAAACTCGGACCAAATTGTGTTCCTGTATGATCTTCTACTTTTTGATAAGCTGTCTTCAAAAATGAAAAATTATCATTTATAGAACCAACACTATCACCTAAGATCATTCCACCTGTTTTAGCAACAAATGTAAAATCTTCACTATATTCATTTTCAATCCTTTCAACCACATCACTCATTGCGTAACACCAAGTACAGAAAGGGTCAAAAACATAAATAATCTCTTTTTTTGCTTGCATTATATAAGTACTTATAATTAATAATAAAAATATCGTCTTCATTTTATAATCCGGAAATAGATTTCTTAACTGCATCTACATGACCATTTACTCTAACTTTATACCATACATCTTCAATTACACCTTCTTTATTAATCAAGAATGTACTTCTTATAATACCCATATATTTTCTTCCATACATAGATTTTTCTCCATAAGCACCATAAGCAGTAGAAATTGAATTATCAGGATCAGATACTAAGTTAAAATTCAAATTAAATTTTTCAATAAATTTTTCATGTGAAGTAATAGAGTCTGGAGAAACACCTAATACTTCAACATTATTATTAGCTAACTCATCCATATTATCTCTGAACTCACACGCTTCTTTTGTGCATCCTGAAGTATTGTCTTTTGGATAAAAATATAAAACTAAATTTTTTCCTTTATAATCACTTAATTTAATAGTTTTACCACCATTAATTTCAGCAGAAAAATCTGGAGCAATATCACCTTTTTTTAAATCCATTTTATTCCCTTTTTATTTCAATAATTTAACTATAGACGAAAAAAAACACAATATATTCTTTATATTGTGTTTTAATTAAATTTTATCTATTATATGCTTTTAAACTACTGGATTCTCAACTAATTCAATAAACTTCTTGTTTGCATTTAAAATTGCATTAATTCCAATAGGCAAGGTAATTTTGTTTTCAATATGTCCAATTGGCATATTCATTAGGACTGGTTTCCCATAAGGTACAATTAATTGTTCTACTACTTCTTTAATAGTATAAGAGTAATTAGGGAAAAATGGTTTTCTTTCATTCATATTTTTAAATATTCCAAAGACAAACCCCTTACAAGTATCTAATTTCCCTGCTAATCTTAATTGAGTCAGCATTCTATCAATCATATAAGGATGCTCACCTACATCTTCTAAAAATAATATAGCATCTGTAGTATCTATTTCATAAGGAGTACCTAAAGTAGAAACTATCATTTTTAAATTTCCACCTACTAACATTCCTTCTGTAACTCCTTCTTGCATAATTAATGCAGAATTACTTTCAAACTTAAGATTTTCAGTAGTAAAGAACATATCTTTAAGATGACTTGTAGTAAAACTATTAAATGATGAAGATGCGACAGGACCGTGATAACTAACTAAACCAGACTTTGCATAAACTGCATTAAGCAAAGCTGTAATATCACTAAATCCAATTATAATCTTAGGATTCTTTCTGATAATATCATAGTCTAATTTATCAAGTATTCTCATTACTCCATAACCACCTCTACCACAAACTATTGCATCTACTGATTCATCTTCAATAAATCCCATTAGTTCTGTTACTCTTTCATCTTCAGGTGCTGAGAAATATCTATAATTATTCCCTTGTTTTGCGATTGTATCACCTACAACTACATCACAAGCTAATGATTTGAAAGTTTTCACTCCCTTAGAAATTTCTCCCATCGAAGTAGGTGATGCAGGAGCTGTAATGGCTATCTTTGAACCTTCTCTCAATCTTTTTGGCACTAAAATAGCTTTCTGATTCGGAACTGAATCATAAACACCAACTGTTTGAGGAGATAAGTTTTTAGCTGCTAACAAATTAGAAGCTAATAGACCACTACCACTTAAGAATAAAAATTTTCTTCTGTTTATCATTTCTTTAATTATTTATATACAAATAAAGTTGGCAAATATTATGCCATAGACAAGAGAAAGTTCTTCTTTATTTGCTGCAGGTAGGAGTTAAATACAAAATTACAAAAATAAAAAACAAAAGAGCAAATTAATGCTCTTTTGTTAATATAATTTTACTTAGAAACTGAGAAAGGTATCATTTTTTGTTGAATTCCATTAGAAACTCTAACAAAATAAGTTCCTGTTGATAATTCTGATAATTTTATATTTTCAGAATAAGCACCATATTTCATAAATCCTTTATCAATCGAAATAATATTATTAGAAAGTAAATCTATAACTTCAATCTTAATATTTGAAGAAGATAAAACTTCATAATTAACATTTATTTCATCAACTGTTGGGTTTGGATAAACACTTAATTCAGTACTGATAGTATTAACTACATCACTAATGGCATCCATTCTCATATTATCAATAAATAATCCAGGAGCTCTCGCAATTGGAACTGCTTTAAATGATATTTTCAACATTACTGTATCACCATCTTCATAACCAATATCTAAGAAATTTA
>JAUIIX010000091.1 GCA_030431515.1 bacterium | reverse complement strand
TGTAGCAAAGTCTACAGAATCAAAAGGAAAAAGAGGAAGACCTGCTAAATCAAATAATAAATCAACAACAACTCCAAATTCAGCTTGTAGTACTTATGTAATTGAAGACTTTCCTTATGAATTAAGAAATGGTGTTTTTAGAACTGAAAATAGTTCACAAAAAATAGTTAAAATGCCTTTTAAAGGAAATGAAATTGAAGTTGAATTATATTCTAATTTCGATTTTACTGGATTTTCAAAAAAACAAGTTAAAGAATGGTATAGACTTCAAACATTAGGTAGAAAACTTGATGAAAAAGCAGCTTTATATTTAAAAATGGCTAAAGGATGGTCTTACCATGCAACTATAGCTGGACATGATGGTATTCAACTTGCTTTAGGTCAAATATTTGAAGCGAAGAAAGACTTTTTATTCCCATATTATAGAGATTTCCTAACAACACTTTCAGCTGGATTAACTCCTGTTGAGATTATATTAAACGGATTATCAAAAGATACAGATGTTGCTGGTGGTGGACGTCACATGAGTAATCACTTTGCTAAACCAGAATGGAATATCATGAATGGTTCATCTTGTACTGGTAATCACTCATTACATGCTGCAGGGCTAGCTAGAGCGGTTAAAAGATATAATGGCGATGAAGTTGTGTATTATTCTGGTGGTGAATCAGCTACAGCAGAAGGTTATTTTTATGAAGCAATTCAAGCCGCAGATTTAGACAAATCACCTTGTGTATTTGTTGTTCAGAATAACTTCTTTGGTATTTCAGTTCCTTTAAATGAAGTTTCAGTTAATATTATTCCTTCAGATAATTTTAGAGGTTTTTCTAATTTAAGAATATTTGAATGTGATGGTAGAGATGCTTTTGCTTCTTATAGAACTTTAGAAGCAGCTAAAAAATATGCTCAAAGCGGTCAAGGACCAGCATTAGTTCATGCTGAATGTGATAGATTAGGTTCTCACTCAAATTCGGATAAACACGAAGGATATAGATCTGAGGAAGAACTTACTGTAATGAAAAGAAGAGACCCATTAATGCAATTCAGATATCATATCTGGAAAAAAGGTTATATGACTCTTGAAGAATTAGACCAATTAGATGAAGATATTAAACAAGAAATATTTGCAGCTGCTGATGAAGCTGAATCTCATCCAGATGCAGATGCTGATTCTTGGACACAATTCTTATATCCTGAACCAGCTTATAAAGTTGAAGATAATACTGAAATTGCAATTCCAGAAAGTTCTGAAATTGTTTCTTTCTTAGAAGGTATTAACCTTGGATTAAAACAAGAGTTCAGAAGAAACCCTAACACATTTATGTGGGGACAAGATATTGGAAAAGGTGGGGTATTTAATGTAGTTAAAGGAATGCCTCAAGAATTTGGAAAAGAAAGAGTATTTAATGCTCCTATCTGTGAAGACCAAATACTTGGTACTGCAAATGGATTTTCACATTACAGAAAAGACATTAGAGTAGTTGTAGAAGGTGCTGAATTTGCTGATTATTTCTGGCCAGCAATGGAACAATATGTTGAGTTAGCTCACGAATATTGGAGAACAAAAGGTCAAACTTGTCCAAATGTAGTATCTCGTTTAGCTTCAGGTGGATATATTCAAGGTGGTTTATATCACTCTCAAAATATTGAAGCAGCTTTAGTTACAGTTCCTGGTGTTAGAATTGTCCAACCAGCTTTTGCTGATGATGCAATTGGACTACTAAGAAATGCAATTAGATCAGAAGGACCTACAATGTTCCTTGAACCAAAATTCTTATATAACTTTAAACCAGCATTTGGTCCTGTTCCACCAGATGATTTTGTTATTCCATTTGGAAAAGGTAAAGTTAGAAGAGAAGGTAATGATGTTACAATTATTACTTATGGAACTGCAGTTCACATGAGTAATTTTGCAGCAGAAGAACTTGCTAAAGAAGGTATTTCAGTTCATATCTTTGACATAAGATCAATAACTCCTTTAGACAAAGAAGGAATTTTCGAAGCTGTAAGAAAAACAAACAGAGTTGTAGTAGCTCACGAAGATAATCTTACTGGTGGATTTGGAGGAGAATTGGCAGCTTTAATTTCACAAGAATGTTTTAATGATTTAGATGCTCCTGTTAGGAGAATTGCTTCTAAAGATGTTCACGTTGGATTTGCTAAAGCTTATGAGGATAAAATATTATTATCTATTCCTGATATTGTGAAAGCAGTTAAAGAAACTGTAAACTTTTAATTGAAAGTTTGAGTTAAAATAAAAAAGGAAATCTAAATTTAGATTTCCTTTTTTTTTAATAACACTTAATTTAAGCTGTAGTATTTTGTCGTTGTTTCATTTCATGATCTAAAATAAACAATCCACCTGGGGAACCTTCTGCTAATTTTAATCTATCACAGATTTCATTAACTGTAGCTTCTTCTTCAACTTGCTCTTGGATAAACCATTGTAACATATTATGAGTAGCATGATCTTTTTCTTGAATAGATAAATCTGCTAAGTTATTTATACTTTCAGTGATACTTATTTCATGAGCTAAAGACTCTTCAAAAGCATTTAATGGATTATCCCAAATACGTTTTGGAGCATCTATTTGACCTAGTACTACATTAGCACCTCTGTCTAAAAGATAATCAAAAAATTTTAAAGCATGAGCCATTTCTTCTTGTGCTTGTAATCTCATCCAATTAGCAAAACCATTCAAGTTAATCGTATGAAAATATGCAGCCATAGATAGATATAAGTTAGAAGAATACATCTCTTTTACTATTTGCTCATTTATTGAATCTTCCATTATTTTTTTTATCATTTTCTTTCCTTTTTAGTTAAATTATTAAATTCATTAACGAATTTAATTAGTATTAATTGCTTTATTTTTATCATTTCTTATTAATAAAAATATTGTTTTAAACCATTTCTGCAGTTACTGAATTATAAATATTCTGAAAATCGTCGTATATTACAACTGAATCTTTAATACCCATTTGTTTTAAGATTGAAGAAGCAATTGTTGCTCTATATCCACCTAAACAATGAATATAAACTGTTTCATCTTTTTTAATATTATGAATATTATTTTTAATTGTGTCCAAAGGAATATTTACTGCACATTCCAAATGTCCAATATTAAATTCATTTGCTTTTCTGACATCTAATAAATTCATATTAGAATTATAAACTTTAGAAAATTCTGAAGCATTGATTTGTTTTTGGCTTTCTACTTCGCCACCATTAATTATCCAATTTTCAATTCCACCATCAATATATCCAAGTACATTATCAAAACCAACTCTTGCTAACCTTGTAATTGTCTCTTCTAAATTTTCCTTATCTACATTAAGTATTATTGGTGTATTCACATCACTTATAACGGCTCCAACCCAAGGAGCAAAGGTACCATCTAAACCAATATTTAATGCATCTTTTATATGTTTTGTTGCGAACTCTTTTGGGCTTCTCACATCTAAAATTATAGCATTTTTAGTTTTTAAAATTTCTTGAACTTCATTATAGTTCAAAGGGGTAGAGGCATTACTTAATATAATATCAAAATTACCATAACCTTCTTTATTCATCTTTACATTATCAGGAAAGTACGCTGGTGGTGTTGTTAAGCCATCTGTAACTTCACTTATAAACTGTTCTTTTGATATATCCTGTAATGCATAATTCGATATTTTTTGTAATCCAATTGTTGATTGAGTTTCATCACTCATCTTTTTACCACATGCCGATCCAGCTCCATGACCAGGATAAACTATAACATTATCAGGCAAAGTCATTATTTTATTTCTTAAAGAATCATACAACATTCCTGCTAAATCATCCATTGTTAAATCACTTTTTTGTGCTAAGTCTGGTCTTCCAACATCTCCTATAAATAAAGTATCTCCTGTGAATACACTTTGCTCATTTCCTTCTTTATCAATAAGTAAGTAACTTGTTGATTCTAAAGTATGACCAGGAGTATGTAATACTTTAATTTTCATATCTCCTAATTCTAATATTTCTTCATCTTCTGCTAAATAAATATCATATTTAGGATTAGCATTTGGACCAAAAACTATTTTTGCACCAGTTTTATTTGCTAAATCAATATGACCAGATACGAAATCTGCATGAAAATGTGTTTCTAATACATATTTAATTTTAGCATTTCTCTTTTCAGCTAATTCTATATACTGATTTGTTTCTCTAAGCGGGTCAATAATCGCTGCTTCTCCATTCGATTCAATGTAGTATGCCCCTTGAGCCAAACAATTCGTATATAATTGTTCAATTACCATATATTTCTCCTTTTTTAATTTTCTAATTCGACTAAATCTCCGTCCCATCCCATAATACCATTACCTAAGTTATAAACTGTTTTAAATCCATGATTTGACATTAATGAACAAGCCATAGATGATCTATTACCACTTCTGCAATAAACCAAGTAAGTGTTATCTTTTGGTAATTTATTTACTTCAGTTAAAAACTGAGGATTCATAATATCAATATGCTTTGCACCAGGTATTATTCCTTGTGCAACTTCGCTTATTGTTCTTACATCAATAATGTGTGCTTCTTCTTGTAAATGAATTTCTTTAAATTCTTTGTTTGTAATGTTTCTAGACATTGTTTTTCCTTTTAAATTATAAAATAATATTTGTTTCTTTTAAAATAATAAATACTGCCATCAGAATTATAAAAATTCCAAATCCTTTTTTTAAATTTGTTCCAGATATAGATTTACTAATCAAATTACCTAAATAAATTCCAATAACTGAGATAGCTATAAATATTGCAACAAATTTGTAATCTAAATCAACACCAACCATAAAATCACCAATAAACCCAAATAATGAATTAGTTGCGATTATAAGTAATGAAGTTCCAATTGCTTTTTTAATTTCTAAGCCAGTAAAATTAACCAAGGCAGGAACTATTAAAAAACCTCCTCCTGCACCTACAAATCCAGCTATTAAGCCAACTAAAAACCCTAAACTAATAATTTTAGTGTAGTTAATATCATTTGACTTATTTAACAATTCTTTTTTATTTTTAATCATAGAAATTGAAGCTAATAACATAATTATAGAAAAGAATATCATAATAAATATATCTTTTGAAATTATAAATCCGTTTAACTCAATTATTGTTTCTGGAATACTTGGTAATAAAAAAGTTCGAGTTAAAGTTACTGAAATTATTGATGGTAATCCAAAATATATTGCTTTTTTATAGTCTATTAATTGCAGTCTTGATTTTTGAAAAGCAGCAATTGCAGATGCTGAACCAACTATTAAAAGTGAATAAGATGTTGCTAAAACAGGGTCTATTCCAGTTATATAAACCAATATTGGTACTGTAAGAATAGAACCACCACCACCTAATAAACCTAATGATATTCCAATTATTATTGCTAAAAAATATGTTAATATAAGCATATTACCTTTGATTTTAGTATATAAACGTAAACTATATGATAATATTGTCATATAGTTCAAATTATTTTTTTTATTTATTTATTTGTTTTTTTAAATATACTTTTTTAATTTATGAAAATAAAAAATCAATTTTAATAAAATTTGGAGTAATTATGATGAAGAATATATATGTTCTAATTTTCTTAGGACTATTTTTAAATATGAATTTATTGTCTCAAGAGAATTGGGAAAATATTAGTTCACACGATAGTTTTTATAATAATTATCAAATTTTACATAAATCAAGTATAATACAAATGGCAAGGAATAATGGTGATTTCAAAATATTTGATTTAGAAAAAAATGAAATAACGAAAGAAGGTTCTTTAAATTTATACAAAGTTGGTTTTATTATATCTGATGGTGATTACATTTACTTGTCAGCTATGGATAATAAATTATTAAATTCAAAAGTAATAAAGTATGATAGCGAATTTAATTTTATTGAAGAGTACAAATTTCCTATTTCTTCAGTTGAAAACAATAAAATTACAAAAACATCAAATGGGACATTTGTAATCACTGGTTATGATAATTACTTTCACTCTCCATTCTTATCATATTCAAATGATAATTTTGAAACTTTTGAGGGAGATTATTATCCTCTTTCAGAAACTCATGTGATTTTATTTTATAATATTGGTAGCTTTAAAAATTCTGTATATACTGGCTCAGATGTTGGAGACCTTTATGAAAGTAAAGATGATGGAAAGACTTGGGAAAATGATGATAATTTTAAAAGTTTAGATTTTGGGTTTCCAAATAGAATAACTGCAAATGATAACTTTGTACATATAACTGGATATGATGGTCAAAGTGTTATAAAATTCGATAATAATGAAAATTGGTCTAAAACAAATCTTATTTCTGATAAAGATGTTAATTTTTTTGGTAGTTTAATATATAACGACATAATTTTCTTATCAGGTGCAAATAATGATACAGATATTGGCTATATATATATGTCAAAAGATTATGGTGATTCATGGGAATTGATATTTGAAAATCCTGATGACTGGTTCAATAGTATCTTCGTATATAATAAAAAACTAATAGCATGTACTTGGGAAGGAGATATTTATTCTACTGATATAGAAAAATATACTAGTGTAAGTAAAAGTATTGATGTATCTGAAAAAGTAATTATAGAAGATAATGAAATTAAATTAGATTTTAAAAACAAAGCAGGTTTAGAAATTATATCGGTTGATGGAAAAATTGTTGATAAAAGTAAATATAATGTGTTAAATGATAAAGTTGAATTAAACAATTTATCACCAGGAAATTATATTTTAAATTCAATTTACAAAAAATTACAATTTTTATTAATTAAGTAAGTAAATAGACTACTATCAAAATTAGATAAAACCTATTTCATAATTAATGAAATAGGTTTTTTAATAATTGGAATTAATATGAAAAATATATTCATTATAATTGTTATAAGTATTTTATTCTCAATAAAGTTACAATCCAATACATATAATATGTGCCAAAATTGTGAAATAAACTCATTAAATAAGGCATTTAATGTGTTAAAAGCTGGAGATACTTTATCTATTGAAAATGGAACTTATAGTGGTGGACAAAGTATATCTAATATGAAAGGTAATATTAATAACTTTATATTAATAATTGGAAATAACAAAGATAGCGTAATTATTGAAAGTGGAAATTCTGCTATGCAATTATCAGACTGTGAATTTATTCGCTTTGAAAATATTACTTTCACAAAACAAAATCTAAATGGTGTTAATATAGATGATGCAGGGACTTATGACTCGCCAACACATCATATACAATTCTATAATTGTGTTTTCTCTGAAATGCAAGCAACTGGAAATAATGATCTTTTAAAATTATCAGGTTTAGAGAATTTTCTTATCCAAAAATGTCAATTTATCAATGGTGCTAATGGTGGTAGTGGTATAGATATGGTTGGTTGCAATAGTGGAACAATCACAGAAAATGAATTCACAAATATGGGTTCTAACTCTATTCAAAATAAAGGTGGTACAGAAAATATTTATATTACAAAGAATAAATTTACAAATGGAGGAGCAAGAGCTATAAATATTGGTGGAAGCACTGGCTTAGAATATTTCAGACCTTTAGATGCAGAATTTGAATCTGCTCGAATTAAAGTTCATTCTAATATTTTTATCGGCTCTGAAACTCCTTTTGCTTTTGTTGGTACTACCTATTCAGAAGTAATTAATAATACAATAATATTTCCAAACAAATGGTTATTTAGGATATTACAAGAATCAACTGATGAAAGATTTGTTCAATGTTCAAACAATAAATTATTTAATAATATATTTTTAGTAAACTCTCAAATTAGTTTTTCGCCAATAAATATTGGTTCAAATACTCTTCCTGAAACTTTTGAATTTAGCAACAATTTATTTTATAATATAGATGATGAGACTTGGTTACCAAAATTACCTTCTGATAATATTGCATATTTGAATGAAAATCCTCTCTTAGATGTTGATTCATTAAAAATAGATAAAGAAAGTAATGTTAAAAATAAGGGCTTAAATGTTCAAGAACCACAATATGACTTTTATAATAATGAATATTTAATAAGTAGAAGTATAGGATCAGAAGAGATTGGTGAAATTATGAATAGCGTAAAAGTTGATGATAATATTATAATCAAATTTAATAACAATCTAGTCTCAATTGAATCTCCTAACATTTTGAAAAATATTATAATATATGATTTACTTGGAAGAAAAATTCAATCAATTACACCAAATAATTATGCAATTGAAATTGAATTAAAAAATAATATTAATTTACTTGAAATCACCACAGACAAGACTTTTTTTAAAATAATTAGATAGTTAAAAATATTTTACTCAATCTGTAACTTTTTTTCATTTCATGGGTTGATTAAATATAAATCTAAACAAATTTAAAAATACTTATTTTTAATAAGGAATAAACAAATGAAACTTTTACTAACAATACTATTAATGATTTCAATGAAATCTTATGGACAAGAAAATCTTGTAAAACTTCAAGATTATTTAGATTATAATAATGATTACTGTAAAAACATATATGTTGATACAACAGACATAAGTAAATCATTTTTAAAATCACCTGAGATTATTTACGAGTCAGACTATCAAATTAAGATTTATAGTGATGGACCATTTTCTTATTCTGAGGGATATACACATAAATTAAAAATGTTCAATTCAGATTCATTAGAACTTGGAACGAAAGATATTAAAAGTGAGTTTAATGATATAAAAAATAAACTTGAAGATTTAGAAGTTCAAAATGGAAAAATTCTATTCAAAAGAACAATCAACACAATGAATCAAAATGAAACAGTAGAGATATACTTTGAAAAGTTTGTTAATTGTGTAAGTATTGAAAATGAATTAAAAGAAATTTTTAATCCTGTTAATTGTACTTTTGATTGCTATCCAGCAAAATTAGTACAATCAGTTGTAATCCCAATTGAAAATATATTAGTTCAAAGGAATAATAGTTTAGTTTTTAATCCTCAAGTTGAAAACATAAGAATTGTTGATTTTCTTGCCTCTTATACAGAGTTGGAGTACAAACCCGAAATTGATATAAGTTCATATCAAAGAGGAGTATATATACTACAATTTACTTATGAAAACGAAATTTATAACTATAAGTTTATTAAGGAATAAATATATAAATTAAAAGTATCATTTGTTAAAAACTAATTCATAGAAATCTCCTTAATAATTCGTATATTTGTGAGTTAAATCGAAAATTATTTAGGAAAATGTTTTATATATGGCACTTTTAGGAAAAGAACAAATAATTCAGACAATGTTAGAAGAGGAGATGCAAAGCTCATACCTCG
>JAUIIX010000090.1 GCA_030431515.1 bacterium | reverse complement strand
TATGTTCCATATTTTTCTTTACGTTTTAATTTTAAAAAGTAAGTCGTGTCTCTCTCTATCTAAAAATCTGTCAAATTTTAACTCTTTTTGTCCTACAAATTTTTTGTCACCCTAAATCACTAAAAATCTGTAACACACTATCAGTTACAAAAAAATCTAAAAAATCAAGAAAAAAATAAAAATTTTTTCAATTTTAACTCCAAAATGCGCCAAATTTTAACTCTTTTTTGTACTACAAATTTTCATTATTCTAAACAATCATATAATTGTAGTACAATTGCTGTTACAAAAATATCCAAGGAACATAGAAATTGTCCAAAAATTTAAAAAAGTCCATCAAATTTTAACTCTTTTTTGGAGATAATGGTTTAAAAAAAAATAATATTAAATGATAGAATGAAGTTACATTCTTGTTTACGTTGTGGTGTTTCATTCAAGCAAAAATCTCATGTTCGTAAACATTACAAGAAGAAAAGGCTTTGTAGGCCTATAATTAGTGATATGTCGATAGATGAGTGTTTGTCTAGATTGAATGAGAAATTTAGATTTGAGTGTAAGCATTGTGGTAAAGATTTTATGTACAATTCTTATTTGAATAAGCATGTTATTTTGTGTCAAGAAAAGCGTATAAAGCAGTTGCAAGATGAAAACAAGGAATTAAAAAATAGTTCTGTGACCAATATAACTAATGTGGACAATAGTATAAATATTGATGCTAGTCAGAAGATTTATATAAATAATTTTAGGGAAACTGATATAGAGTCTATAAGGGATGATATTGACAGTCTTAAAATAGAAAATAAGCGTAATATTGATGTGATTGCTACGTTATTGAATATAATACATTTTAATGAGAAATATCCAGAAAATCATAATTTATATGTGGAGAATGCTAGTAGTAAGAGGGTAATGAAGCTTGAAAATGGTCGTTTCAATGAGGATGGTAGGGGAAATAAGGCGATTGAGAAGATATTGAAGGATGATATAGATAATTATGTGGAGAATCATTTGAATGATACTCCTTTTTATAGTATTTATGAGAATTTAATGATAGATTACAATAACCTTGATGCTGATGATAGGGACAATCGAAGGGAAAAGAATGACAGGCGTTCTGAGATTCTTGATACGTTGAGGAATGTATTGTACAATGGTCGTGAGATAGTGAAAGATACTGCGAGAAGTAATGGGATAAAAATAAAATAATTTCAATTATTAAATATGAGTTTTTTGACGATATCGGATGTTGATAAGACTGTTGATGATTTGATGGCGAAAAAGGCTATTATATTGGAAAGAGGATGGGGTAGAACAATTTTTGCAGAAGAATACAATAGACAGGTAAGGATAGATATGAAGCAAATTGAGTATGCTTGTGTTTGTTTTTTTTGTTTTTTAATATTTACGTGTTTTTTTATTATACCATTTATTATGTCTTTTTTCGAGAAAAAGGAAGAGAGAAAAAGCTGGTATTATATTTTTTCTTTTATTGTTGATGCCTTATCGCTTTGGGGCATTGTTATATCTGTTTATGTTCTTGTAAATATCGATCCTTTATTGATAGAATAAAATGTTGTTGATATGTAAATGCAAAAACAAATACATGATAAAATATATAGTGAAATTGCCGTGAATTTTTTAGTCAAGAAAGAGCAAAGATATCTGGATCATTTAGGCTTGTAACTGTACATGCTTTGTCAACATACTCAGTTTCTCATCAATACGATCCAATTTTTCTTCCAACACTAACAAACGACTCTCCAAATTTTTATCCATCATTTATATTTAAAAACCATTTTCACAAAACACAAAAAACCCATTTATTTTTCGATAAAAATAAATTACACAATCAATCGATACTAAAATGATTAAAATAACTAATTATGATATTTTTATTCTATTCTATAAATTTCAACCTGTTCACTTGATGGTGTATCGTTTTGTATCTTTATCAACCATAAAGACATTTCTTGTAAACCTATCGTTCGTCTACCATACAATTGAACATTTAAGCCAGGGGAAAGTGTAACATTATATGTACCAGAATTGTAAATATAAGTGTGAATAGACGTATTTACACTAGATTCTGGATTTATTTCTTTTATACGTGATACTATTTGTGACGCTGTAGGAGTTGTATCTGTTCTTAAGGAACCGTTTGGATCTCTATTAATCAAAGTATGTAAAAAATTTTCAGCAGTATATGTAATATCACTTGCAGTGATTTCATTTATTGTTGAAAACATTGGTAAAAAATACTTAGAGTGTAATGAATCAAAATCTATTTTTGTTGACATTTATTATTTATATATAAAAAATTAATTTGGAATATATTGAACACTAACATTTATTTCGCTATCAGAAACCTCTGAAATATAAAAATAATTTATATCATCAACAAAAATATTATCATTATTTGTTTCTCCATTTGCAACCGTTACATTTGGTTTATTAAAAGTAGACGTTGGTAGATTACATGTCAAATCTGCTTGACTAGTTACAGGAATCATTTCATAATTGTACCATTTTATTGTAAGTTGAGCATTATTTAATCTAATAATTTCAAATATAACAGGTTGATTGTCATTTATTTTTGATGCGTCAAGTAAGTTCCTAATATCACTAACTAAGTTAGTAGAATATAGCGTTACACTATCATTATTATTGTTATAACCAATCCAAGAAATAGTATAACTTTCTTGTGTAGTGTTAGTGTTTATTCTTAATGATCCAAAAGTTATAACTTCCCTATTTCCTCCATTATAGGTGTTCGCATTTGTAAATTGAATAATAAGTCTTCCATCAGCGTAGTCTTTCCAATTAATTGAAAATCTAAGTTTATCACCATCATTTTGAAAAAAACCAGAATTCATTTGCGTAAGAACACCTAATATATTTGTTACACTTGTATCTGTATTGTCTGCAGGAAGTGTATATGAACCTTTTATATAATATATAAAGTTTTGTTGAAAAATAATAGAATTTTTATTAGTCCATAAATTTGTAGAATCAATAGGATTATAATATGTTCCATCAATTATTTTAGAAACATCCATATAAGTATAGAATAATTGGTTTCTATAAATTTCAACCTTTTCGCTTGATGGTGTATCATCTTGTATCTTTACCAAAAATAAAGCAGTTTGTTCAGGATTAATTAACATAGTACCATACAATTGAACATTTAAACCAGGGGAAAGTGTAATATTATATGTACCAGAATTATAAATATAAGTGTAAATAGAAGTATTTATACTAGATTCTGGATTTATTTCTTTTATACGTGATATTATTTGTGAAGCTGTAGGAGTTGTATCTGTTCTTAAGGAACCATTTGGATCTCTATTAATTAAAGTATTTAAAAAATTTTCAGCAGTATATGTAATATCACTTGCAGTGATTTCATTTATTGTTGAAAACATTGGTAAAAAATACTTAGAGTGTAATGAATCAAAATCTATTTTTGTTGACATTTATTATTTACATATAAAAAAATTAATTATATTTTACTATTTCAATACGAATAATAAATGTTTCGGTATTAACAGTATTTGCAGACATTATAAAACGTAAAGGATCTACATTTATTTTATTTATACCAGAATAATGAGCTGTTTCGGGGATCAACCAAGAAGAATCGAGAAAACCCCACTCTACTTGCTGACCATCAAGTGAATCAGGGACAGGACCTGTTAAACCTTGTTTAATACCTACACAAAAATTACCTTGATCTGATTGGTTAGAACCACCATTTGTAACAGGTATATTTAAAGAGTTACTATAAGGATGTTGAACATTAATGGAGATTTTATACCATCCACTACCTAATTTGTTAACAATATTAAGTTCAGATGGATCACCTGTTGCTTCATCTCCTCTTATACCAAAAGGATCATATTCTTCTTGTGAACTAGTAAAATTTGGAAAATCAATATTGTTGAGTAGAGCTGTAGTTGAAGATCTCTTATATAAAGTTCCTCCAGGAATTCCTAGAAATTGTAAATTTAAAGCATCTATATTATTACTACCTACACCATCTTGTATCGAAATTGCTTGTAACGCATAAACTAACATTGGTTGTGTTATCCATTCCATTACACCAGGTATAGATCCAGCACTAAGGACTTGATTCGCTGTAGCACCAATTGTAGGCCAAGTATACTGAGACGAACCTACTTCTAACAATATATTACTAGCAGCCTTTAACAATACATCATTGTTTTCACCGGATTCTATTGATACTTTACCTCCTTTGTTTATTCCTCCACCCATACCTCCTTTTATAAACACATCTCCAGCTGTATATGAACTAATAATATCTCCATTATCACCACCTTTTATTGTAACATTACCACCTTTACTACCATTGTTACCAAAACTCCCCTCTATAAATATATTACCTACCAGGTCTGATCCACTATTAGAATATCCAGCATTAATAAATATGCTACCTGAATAATTATCATTATCAACAGAATTTCCTGTTTGTATATATATATCACCACTTTTTACATTGTTGCCTAATGACACATCTCCTGTTCTTATGTCTACAAAACCAGAACCACCTTGTCCATTTCCTGATGATAATATAATATTTCCTGTTAAACTATTAGTATAACTATCATGTGTTGATAATGTTAGTATACCTGAATCTCCAGATATAGAACCACCTTGCCCGGTAACTATGCTTATTTGACCACCATTTGCATCTGTCCCACCTGAACCTCCAAATATAGACAAATTACTACCTACTGCATTATAATTTACAGCATCCTGGCCTTTAATTATTGTTTCCCCGTTTTCTATACCTAATGTCAAATAAGATATAGGATTACCATCAACAAATGTAAATTTTCCTAAAGTTGCAGAATTAAAACCCCCGATACCATCTGATAACTGTATATCATTAACATTACCATTTGAATTTGGTGTAGTCCTCCATTCCATTGTACCAGGTATAGAACCAGCGCTGAGAACTTGATTTGCTGTTGCATCTATGGTTGGCCATTTGTATAATGTACCTGTAATATTTTTTATAACAATATTTTCATTACAAATCATACTAATATCACCACCAATGGACGATAATTGTATACCACCAGAACCTAAATTAGATATTCCCAAAGTCTGAGAACTATTTGTATAGCTTATAGTACCAACCGTTGTTACACCAAGTGAACCGAGTATTATATTTGATGTTGAATTAATTGCACCAACAACTGTGAGAAATGCATCCTGTCCACTGTTTGTATTTCTAACTTCTAGGACACTAGCATTTGATGGTATGAACGATAAATTTGTGTTATCACTACCAGGTCTAGAGAGCCGTAGCAGGGTATTAATATCGTCGTAGATAAGATTTGTATCACCATTAAATGTCCCATTGGGTTTATTAAATTGTATACTTCCAACAACACCTCCTGGACTACCACCACTAGATGATGAATCCCAATACAATTGTCCTAAACCATCTGTTTTTAGTATTTCTCCAGCTGAACCAACACTAACAGGTAATGTTAATGAATAATCAGATAAAGGATTTCCGGATGATAAAGTAATTTTATTACCTAATATAAATTCATTAGAAATGTTTAATGTTCCATATATATTCATATTACCTATGTCATCAACAATAACGGAACTATCTTTTATTATTTTTCCACTTGTTCCATCGAAACGAACCAAAGAATTGTCGATAGATGATAAAGGTCCATTTACGTCACCAAATTGTTCACCAGATGTCCATTCCATTTTTCCTTCTTCTGTTGCAGCTGTTAGAATATATCCTGTTATATCTTGAGGTCTCCCTGGAACTCCTACAGATGGAATTAAAAAGATTCCTAAATCATTAATATTTTCGCTGACGAGAAAACTTTTATTATTGTATTCTTGTAATGAAAAATTATCCACTTTTATACCTGAAGCATTTAAAGATTTTTTCATTTATATGTTAGTAATAATTTTTTTTTATTATTAACATATTAGATTTTAATTTATAACTTTTCATTATTATCATCTTCAATATGACTTCAATATTACATCAGTTATTTCTGTATAATTAATATCCATATTTATTAAAGTATCTATAAAATTTTTATCGATATACATAAACACTTATTCATCATAAAATAATGATATGTATGAATACAATCTATTATTATATATATTCAAAACTAAAAAAAAAATTATGGATTACGTTGAACTTTAAGATCTATTTCACTACTTGAAATTTCTTGAATGTATATATATGTAATATCACTAACAAATATTCCATCATTATTTGTTTGTCCGTGATTTTTATTAACATTAGTATTATTAAAAAAATCGCCTATTTCATTACATATTATGTCATATTGTCCACTAATAAGATTTAAATTAAAATCAAGAAATCTAGCTCTTAATTGAGTGTTATTTAGACGTTCTATTTCAAGTACTAAAGGCTCATCATCATTGGTTTTTGACGTCATCAATAAGTTCCTAGTATTAGAATGTAACAATGCAGTATCTTGAATAACTGGTTGGTCATTATTATCATATCCTATCCAATTAATATTATAATTTGGAGCTGTAACAGCTGTATTTATTAAACAATCCGAAAAGGTATTTACATTTCGCACAAAAGATACATCATGGAAGTTTAAATTTGAAAAAGAAATAATTAGTCTTCCATCCGCATAATCTCTCCAATTAATATTAAACCTTAATTTATCACCATCATTTTGAAAGAATCCTTCACTTAAAGTCATAGAAACTTTTAATACAATAGGAACAACATCCGTTGTATTATCAACATCAGTTGAATCAGAGCCATCAATAACATAAATGTATTTATTGGTTTCAAAAACAATAGCATCATTAGTATTCCATGTAGATAATGAGCCATCTGGATTATAATAAGTTCCATCTATTATTGAAGATACTGTTCTTTCTGTAACTATTGGTATAGACACATTTATATTAATTCGGTATATATCTACAGATTCACTAGATGGTGTATCGTTCTCTATTCTTATCAAAAATAAAGCTGTATCTCCTGGACTAATTGTCATTGTTCCATGTAACGTAATACCTGTTCCTGCAACAATATTCACATCATATGACCCAGAATTATAAATATAAGTACTCACAGAAGAATATACTTGTGATTTAGAATTAATATCTTTCATATGTGATACTATATCGACCGCATTAGGAGTTGTATCTGTTCTTACAGAACCATTGGGATTTCTTCTTATAAATACATTTACAAAGTTTTCTTTTAAATACGTAACATTTCCACCAGTAATTTCTTCTACTGTTGGAAACATAGTAAAAAGATGATCTATATGAGCCGAATCAGAATCTATTCTTACATTGGTCATTTATACTCAACCACTACAAAAAAAATATAAAATTTTATTAAATGAATCTTACTTTAATTATATTTTACGAATGGTATAATCCACTTCTGGACCACCTGTTGAACCAACTTCATCTGTATAAATATATGTAATATCATTAACAAAAATTCCGTCATTATTAGTGTCACTTAAAGTTGTGAAATTTGAACTTGGAGTATTACACGTAAGAGTATTTTGACCAGGAAATTCAACACCGTTAGAATCTCTTAAAGTAACTTTTAATTGAGCATTATTCAATCTTTCTATATCTATGAAAACAGGATTACCCGAAATTGAATTGTTAAATGCTGTTTTTGTATCAGCGGCCATAATTACTTGAGAACCATGTAATTGAGGAGAATTACTATTATCATAATAACCAAAAAATAATCTTGTTGCATCACCCTGAACGCTTCCGTTTAATTGTAAATGACAAAAATTATTTATATTACTTACATATGTAGCGTCATATTGTGATCTATCAGCAAACATAATTTGCCACTTAGAATTAGACCAATTACGCCAATTAACAGCAATTCTAATTATATCACCATCGTTACCAAAAAATGTACCTCCACTTTTTGGCGTGAATTCTACTGATGATTTAGAAGAATTTATGTTTGCTGTTGTAGAATCAGCTACATTACCATCACCACCATCTACTTCATAAACATAAGTTGCTCCATCAAATACAATCGGTGTGTTTTTAGTTGAAGTCGGATATACAGTAGAAGAATTAGGTGGATTATATAAAGTCCCTGACAGTATATCTTTAACCAATACGTTTGTAGAACCTCCTTTGTCAGTTGCAGTATAAACACCTACCCTGAAAAAACCCATATCAGATACTTTAAAAGCACCACCAGAACCAGACACTTTTAAAAGGTTTGTCATCGTATATATATATATATATATATATATATATTTTTTTTTACAATAAACGAAATTAAATTAAATTTCTATCATCTCTGCTTCAATATCGTTGTTTACACTCAAATTTTTACCATACCAGTTTATAAAAAATCCCCCAACATCAGCAAAAGTAAAAGTTTGATTTTGATTAGTATTTCTCATATTAGTATAAAGTGTGTTTGTAGAATAAGAATTAGTTCCATTTTTTATAAATGTCGCAACTAAATGATCATTGACATCCCTAATTATTTCTAATTCCCAAGTATCTCCTTGTCCTATATATTGATTAATATTCGTATTTACAGAACTTTTTACACTTTGAGTGTTAGTAGTCAAACGAACTTGCATAAAAGAACCAGATACTTTAATCATGATCATTCCAAAACCTTTCGCTGCATTACCGTAATTAATATCACCTGCAATTTGTGTTCCACTCATCAATCCAATAGTCCATGTGTCTACGTTAGCATATGATGAAGTAATACCGGTTAATTTAATTCTATAACCTTTTCCTTGTGTATTAAAATTAATACCATTAATATGTAATCTTCTATCTGGACTATAAAAATCTGTATAATCTAAACGAGGACTCCATACATATTTTGATCCAGTTGCATATACAATAGCTTGAGGATTAGAGTATGAATTACCCGAGTTAGGTGGATTATCAATAGTTCCACTTAATATATCACCGATATCATAAGTTAATTGTTGAGGAGATTGTACAGGTTGAGTAGCAGTTAGTCGTCCAAACTCAGTTATAACAAATCTACCATAGTCAGTAACTCTTATACCGTTAGTTGACATTATACATGTAAGCAATAAAATTATTTTATTTAAATTAATATAATTTTATACTTAAAATATGTTTCTTGATTATAGGCTTGTAACTGTTAAAGATTTTATTAAAAATAAAATACGTTTTTAACAAATTGTTTAATAATAAAGTATTTAAAGAAATGTTTTATTATTAAATAAACAAATGAATGAGGAAACATATGTTTCTACAAAAGAAGCAAGAAAATGTATTAATGTTA
>JAUIIX010000012.1 GCA_030431515.1 bacterium | reverse complement strand
AATCACCAGATTTACCTTTTCCTGGATAACAAAAACCAATTGGAACTATTCCGAAAATATTATCATCATAAAATTGTTCTTTGCTAACTCCAAGCCAGTTTCTAAGATTATCACCGCTTTTGTCATCCCAAGGAACTCCACTAATATGAACAGCTTTGCCAGGAGCTTGTCCTATTATGATGATTTTGCTATTGCTACTAACGCTTAAAACAGGATTAACTCCATCTTTAAGATATTTCTCACAAACTTTACAATTTCTAATATCTTTTAATAGTTCTTTCATAAATTATAAATTAAATTTATCATTAATACTTGCTATTTTAAATCCATTTTTAATAACAGTTTCGTATTGCTTACTACTTTTATTTAAAAGCGGATTAGTGTGGTTGAGATGAATAAAATATATCTTACTTTTTTCATTTGAAGATAGATTTTTAAATTTTTCCATACTTTCAACTACAAATGGATGAGGAATTTGGGAAATATCACGATTATTTAACTCTTCTCCATCATAGAAAGTAGCATCAAGGAATGCATAATCAACTTTAGAAATTTCTTCGATAATACTTTTATCCCACTTTTCCCATTTGTCGATGTCGGGAATAAATATTGCACTTTTATTTGGACCAATTATCTTAAAACCAACGGTTTCAGAATATTCATCACGATGAGGAACAATATAAGGAATTACTTTTAGATTGTTTGAAAGAATTACTTCTTGTTCATTAAAAATAGGGGATAGTAATATGTTATTTGTAGAAACTAACTGGCTCCAAGGTCCATTATTAGATAGATAATCTAACATTTTAGGCATCGCATAAACAGGAATATTTTTTGCATTCATTGCTTCTTTGCCTAAATACATTAAGCCAGTATAATGTCCAATATGAGCATGAGTTAGGAATATTCCATTAGGAGTTTCTCTTGTATCATCAGGTAAATAAGATTTTAGTTTTTTAGTTTGATTTGGAAAATCGGGTGTAGCTTCAAAAATAAACTTTAAATTATTTTCAAAATCAATTAATCCTAAAGAAACTACTTGTCTATCAATGTTATCTTTTCCCCAAAGTGATTTACAGCAGTCCTTTTTACAAGCAATATGAGGTGAGCCAGCATCTTGAACAGTACCTAAAATAACTAAGAATGTTTCATTTGAATCTTTCGTTTTAATAGCTCTGTCTATTTTATTGTTTTGTTTATTGCATGAATATAATAGAATTAATAATAGTGTAAAGAAGAATGTTTTCATGATATATAAAATATAAAACTTATAAAAAATTATTTCATCACTCTTTCCCAAAAAGCAGAAGTAATATTTGGGTCTTTGAATTGAAGAAATTCTTTCCAATTAGGATAGAATAGTTTAAAATGTTCGGCTTTCATTCTTGCGTCTTTTGCTGGGTAAATTCTTCCACCAAGTTCAACTATATATTTATCAAGGTGGTCAAGTAATTTTAGTGTTTTCTCGCCATCCATTCTGAAATCTATGGCTAGTGTTATTCCAGGTTCTGGGAAAGATAGCATACCTGGTGATTTAATATCGCCAAAAGTTTTTAAAACTACTAAAAATGAAGATAAACCACTATTAGATATATCATTTAATATTTTAGGGAGCAATACTTTACCTTTTTCTGTTGGTATGACAAATTGATATTGCAAGAAGCCATTTTTTCCATAAGATTTATTCCAATCATTAACTCCATCAAGTGGATAGAAAAAAGGATTATAGTGTGCAATTACATTTTCTTTTTTCTTAATCTGTTTATTATACCAAAGTAAATTAAATGCTTTTACAGATAAATTATTGATAAAAGGGTAATCAAATGGAAAGGGAAGAATTGGTAAACCACCTTCATTTTCAGGAACTTTATGTAAATTAGGATTAGTATGATTTCCACGATTATATATTCCTCTGCCTATAGATTTGCCTTTTGCAGTAGAGTCTATCCACGCAACTGTATAAACAAAATCTTGCTCTGAATCTTCATTAACTTCAAAAAATTCATTTAAGTTTTTAAATTTAATATTTTCAACATACATATAAGGATTACTAACCGGAATTGCCTTAAATTTTGCTTTTGTAATTACTCCAGTTAGACCTAACCCGCCAATAGTTGCATTAAATAAATCAGTATTTTGAGTAGGAGAGCAGGTAAGTATTTCACCATTAGTTCTTAATAATTCAAATTCAAGTGTATGATTGCCAAAAGTTCCTTTTTTAAAGTGATTTTTACCATGAACATCATTAGCGATTGCACCTGCTATGGAAATATATTTAGTACCTGGAGTAACTGGTAAGAAAGACTTGTTTGGAAGCAAAAAATCTAAAAGAGTGGAAAACTGAACCCCAGCTTCAGCTTCTACGATTCTACTTTCTTTGTCAAATGAGATTAAATGATTGAGATTAGTAGTATCAACTAAAGTTCCATCTTCAATTAGACAAGAATCACCATAAGATTTACCATAGCCACGAGGCAGATATTTATCTAAGTTCTTAATCTTGGATAATTCATCAATCCAATTAATTTTAATTGCATTCTTTGGATAGATTTTAGGATATCTTCCAAATGCCTCATATTCTATAAACTTATTTATATCTTTGCCCATAACATTAGTATTCCAATTAACAATCCAACAATCCAACTATTAGGGTCTTTTCCAGTAAACACAATAGGGTCGTCAGTCATTTTTCCACGATGTGCCAAAAGCCAAATTCTAGTTATCCAATAAAGTAATAAAACTGCTACTAACCACATTAAACTTGGTTTATTATATAATATTTGCACTTGCTCCGAATAGGCATATAAGGCATATACAAGTATTGCAATGTATGCCGAACTTGTTCCAAATCCACGTATCATATCAATATCTTCAACATGATAACCTCTTCCACTTGCTTTTACTTTATTTTCTTTTATCATAGATAGTAATTCTGTGTATCTTTTTAGAAGTGCTAAACTTAAAAATAAGAACATTGAAAATGCTAACATCCAAGGTGAAATTGGTACATCAACTGCATAACCACCAGATATTATTCTTATTGTATAAAGAGAAGCAAGTGTAATTATATCAATTAATTCCATTCGTTTTAGTTTGAAAGAATACAAATTAGTAATGACATAATAAACTAATAAAGTAAGTATAAATTCAAAAGGTAAAAACATTATTGCTAAAGCAAAACTTATGATTATCAAAATAGGTAATAATACAAAACCATAAAGTAGTGATAAATTTCCTGAAGCAAATGGTCTGTTTTTCTTTCTCGGATGCTGCCTATCTGCATCTAAATCAAGTAAATCATTCAATACATAAACAGAAGATGCAAGTAAACTGAATGATAAAAAAGCTATAGAAATTGTAAAATAAAAATCTAAATTAGTTTTATGAGCCATCAAAGCAGGGATAAAAAGCAATAAGTTTTTAACCCATTGATAAACTCTAATTTCTTTAATAATAAGTTTTAGAGTAGATTTTGATTTCTCTCCAATTACATCTTTTAAATTACTAATATTATTTTTTTCTGAAAGTCCATTATTCATTACATAAGCATATTGACTATCTTCCCAAACTATTAAGTCTGCTGAACTATCCCCAACATAAGAGTATTGATGCTTACCGAATTTTTCGTTAAGAAAATCTCTTTTATTCTTTGATTTTAAGTTTAATTCACTTGTACTTCCATAAGATTCGTCAAAAATCCCTAAATAATCACTAATTTTAGTTGCAATGTTTTGATTACTTGCTGTAGCAAGGATTATCTTATTTCCCTCACTTTTCTTGATATTCAAAAAGTCTATAACATCTTGATTGTATGGCAAAGTCTCAGGGTTAAATTCAACTCTTTTATTAATCTCATCTTTTAGTTGGGCTTTACCTTTTAATAACCAAAGAGGCAATAAAAAGATATAAATCGGATTTTTTTTAATTAGAATAAATACAGATTCTAATAGCATATCAGATTTTATTAATGTTCCATCTAAATCACAGACAATAATATTAGACAATTTTTACACCTTCGATATTGTTTTTTCAAATAATTGTAAAGCTACTCCAACAGTTTCATCCATATTATAATACTTGTAATTAGCTAATCGTCCAGTAAAAAAGACATTCTTTTCTTTTTCTGCCAACTCAATATATTTAGCAAATTTATTATGATTTTCTTCATTTGGAATAGGGTAGTAAGGGTCATTTTTACCTATAATAAACTCTTCAGGAAACTCATAAGCAATTGTTGTATTATGATGTTTCTGTCCAGTAATATGCTTAAATTCCGTAATTCTGGTAAAATCATTGTCATTTGGATAATTAACTTGAGTTAACTCTTGAAAAAACTCCTTTTCTTTCGTCTCATATTGAAAATTTAAAGAACGATAGGGGAGATTCCCAAAAGTATAATCATAATACTCATCAATTGGTCCAGTATATATAATTTTATCAAATTTTATTGTATTCAAAATATCTTTATAGTCAGTATTTAATAAAACGTTAATATTCTTATTGTTAATCATATTTTTAAACATTTTAGTATAGCCAAATAAAGGAACAGCTTGATAGGGGTCTTGAAAATAACGGTCATCACGACTAACAAAAACAGGAACTCTACCACTAACAGTTCTATCTAAATCTTCTGGTTTAACTCCCCATTGCTTTAGATTATAACCCAAAAATATTTTTTCATAGATAAAATCTGCTAAAAATTTCAATTCTTTATCAGATGTTTCAAGTAATTTTAAAATAGGAATTTTAGTTTCAAGTTTATATTTAGATAATAATAAATTAGTCAATTTCTCAGCTTGTTTTGGGCTAAAGAAAATATCAATCGAATTTAGATTAAACGGCACAGGAACTTTCTTATCTTCAATTACGGCAAGTACTTTATGACTATATTCTCTCCATTTTGTAAAATTAGAAAGATAATCAAAAACCTTTTTCATTTTAGTATGAAAAAGATGAGGTCCGTATCGGTGGACTAATATACCTTCTTCGTTGTATTCATCGTAAGCGTTTCCAGCAATATGATTTCGTTTATCTACAATTAAAACTTTTTTGCCTAATTGAGATGTAATTCTTTCTGCAAGAACACAACCTGAATAACCTGCACCAACTATTAAATAATCATAAATCATCTTTTCACTAAGGATTTTATTTCATTAAAACTTACAATTTTAAAGAGAATTGTTAAAACTAAAAATGTAAAAATACTAAAAATAGCTGATATTAACGTATTTAGACCTAAATAATTATCAGTTAATTCATGCACAAAATAGATTAAAACTAAAGATATTATCGATAATAATAGATGTTTGAAATAAACAATATTATACTGTTTATAATTAACATACATAAAAACAATAGCAATCATTAATTCACAAAAGATAGTAGTATATGCAGCTCCATAATAACCATGTTCTGGAATAAAGTAATAATTTAAAACAACATTTAAAAGCAATGCAATCCCGACAGTAATCATTATTATTCTTTCTTGACTTTTTGCTAACATTGGTGAACTAAAAGATACAGAAATATATGTTAAAAAAAGTTTTAATCCTAAAAATTTAAGTAAATCGATAGAAGCATAAAACTCTCTTGAAAATTGTAAATAAATTATTTCTTCTGCATAAATTATAAAAAAAATAGTTATAAAAGTTCCAATAAAATATAACATTTTAGAGAATTGATTAGTATAAGAATTCTCTTTTGTAATATCATCAGTTGAAAATTTAGGAAAGAATGCTTGATGTAATATTTGATTAGGCAAAGAAGCTAAAATAATAATTCTCATACTTGCTGAGTAAATCCCAACTTCATATTCAAAATTTTCTCTCAAAAACCCTAACATCACAATATCTGCAAAGTTGTAAAATATAATTAATTGGACAGACAAACCAATGGGGACTGAATCTTTAAGAATTTGAAAGAACTTTTTAAAATCAAATATTAAATTTATTTTTTCAATTTTATAATAAAAATAATACAAACTTATAACAGATGTTAAAATCAAGTTGAATGATACGATACCTGCGGCATAATAAATATCACCTGCATTAGAAACTAAAATATAAGCCAAGATAAAATTAATTATATTAAATGCAAAATTCCTAATTGCCACAACTTGCATTTTCTCAACAGCTTGATATACCCAATTAGGAAGAAGTGCATCTCCGAATAGTCTAATCCCTGATATTACTAATACTAACTTTATTTCATAAGATTTGGGTATCATAAAAGCATAAAAGCAAAGTAAAGCAAAAGCTAATATTGATAACAATAACCTCAATGAGAGTATTACATCAGAGTAATATTTGAGTTTACTTTTATCTTTAGTAATCTCTCTTATGCCATATATATCTAAACCAGCACCAACTACGATAAAGAAGTAAGTAACATTAGTTACAGACCAAGAAAATACACCAAATGCATCTGTTCCAAGTGCTACTGTAATATGTTTATAATAGAAAAATTGGAAGATTCTTCCCAAAACTTCTGCTAAGGTAAGATAGAATATATTATTTGCTACTATTCTTTTTTCAGACATCAATTATATTAATTATGAGAATTTAATCTATTTTAAACGAAATTTATAAAGTTAAGATGCAAAAATACAATTTTATATTTTATAAAGATTATTAGAACATAAAAAAAGGGTGCTTTTTATAAACACCCTAATTTTAAAAAATTAAATTATTTTTTATAACTTTAAAACATCAACCAAATTAACCATAAAATAAATCATATAAGGTGATTTATTTGGGTCAGATATATTCATCACAGATGGAGAATATAAACTATCTTCAGCTAACATGAATAAAACTCCAAGTTCAAGTTCTACTTTATCGAATAGTTTATATTTTGTTACAAAGTCTATTTCAGTACCAAGCATTGCATCTAACTCAGCACCATTTTCGATAACTGTATTTGTTAAACTAAATATATGAGTTGCTAAATGAAAATTTAATTTATCATTTTGCTTATAATTTAATTTTAAATTAGCATCAGAAAAACCATTTAAACCATTATTTATTGGTGCATAGAAAAAGTCCATAAATCCAAAGAATTTATGAGCAGTACCATAAAGTGGGTCGAAAGTATTTACTTCAGTAGTTGGGTTAATTCCATCAACCATATCCGTACCGCTTAAATAATCATAAGCCAATGTTGCTGCAAATTTACCAAAGTTATATGTCGCATCTACATTTATCATATTTGCACTAAGATCACTACCAGTAGGAGTTGTACCCATTTGTTGATAATATGCAAGATTTGCAGTAAATGCATCAATTTTCTTAGATAATTTTAAACCTGTTGTATATCTTCCAAAAACTTCAGTGGTTGGATTCATACTTGTATCTAATTCCGAGAAGTTATCATTAGCAAATAATAGTTTGAATGGAATAATATCATTACTATTTTCATAAAATAATAATGCTAAAGTTTTATAATTCTGAGAAAGACCATTAGTTCCAGAAGGATAAATACCTCCAACACCATTAAAAATAGAACCATTGCTCTTGAATTTGTTTTGATTAAAAGCATATCCAACTTTAATTGAATTAGTTTCATTAGGATCTAAGCTCAAAATTGCTATATCGTGTCTTCTTGCTTGATGTAACCAGTTTAGATTTCCAAACAGTCGAACATCATCAAAGTTTATTTCTTGTCGTCCAATCTTAATTCCTGAGTTAAAATTGAATAATTTATTCAATCTAATATTCAAATATGCTTGATGAATTAATAACCCGTCAGAACTTGGATCAGATTTAGGAGCTATTGTACTTCTATCCTGTCCCCAAAATCTTACATCTTGAATTTGAAAGCCAAGATTATAATCTTCTGAGTTGTGAAAAAAGCCAATTCTTGTTCTTTGTCCAGTTGAGTAATTAGTGTTTAAATCTTCATTAGAAAATTTTGTAAGTGAGTTGTTAAATTCACCTCTATTTCTGTATTGCAATTGCAATTCAGTCTGAGACAGTAGAATATTTGAAAAAAATATTGAAATAATAATTAAGTAATACATAACATTTCCCCTTATTATTAATTCTTAGAAATTTTTTCTAAGATTTTATTGGCTACTTCTTTAGTATTGATTTTTAATCCTTCATACATATCTAATATTTTCCCATTTTTATCAACTAAAAAAATAGCATTTGAATGAGAAAAATCTCCATTATCTAACTCTTGGTATGAAATATCAAAAATCATAGAGAAAATTCTAATATTAGAACTAGTACCTGTAAGTAAGTGCCAATCTTCATTTAAATTTTTATCTTTGTAAAATGATTTCAATTGACTTGGTGTATCTCTTTTATGGTCAAACGATACCATCACATATTTAAAATCAGCTTTATCTTTTATATAATTCTGTATATCTTTTGTGTTGTTAACAATAGTAGGACAAGCAAATTCGCATTGAGTAAATATCATCGAAGTAATTAAATACTTACCTTTAAAATCTTCGATATTAACAGTTTCAGAATTCATATCAGTAAATTCAAGGTCAATATCATATAATGAATTATTACTATCAAATTCGGAGCTTTTTACTTCTTCATCAGTTGAGCAACATTCAGCAGCACCAGTTGTATCATTATGTGAGTGTTCATCACTTTCAACTTTTTCCTTGCTATTACAAGAAAATATAAACACAGAAACTAATACTATAATAAAAAAATTCATTAATTTACTCATTTTAATATCCTTCTATTTAACATTCTTAGCAATTCTAAATCCTAAATTATTTGTTGAGTTTTTTGCTTTTAAACTTGTTCTAAAAGCATATCTCAAAAATTTAGCATAATTCTTATTGTCTGTTGCATTCAAAGAAGCACTTCCACATACTAAGTCAGATTCTTGACTTCCATCATCTCTTGAATCATTATTAATAACTACTTGATTAAAATCTTGAGTCCATTCCCAAATTATTGAGAACATATCTTCAACACCATCTTTTGTTTTGTACTTGCCTAAATTATTAAAATCAGTCTTAGGTGAAGAATACCATTTCAGAACAACTTCATTTGTCTCTACTTTGCTTTTGCCATCAAATAATTGTTGATTAGCAACAACTTCCCATTCAGCAGTAGAAGGTAATCTTCCTCCAGCCCATTTACAATATGCTTGAGCTGCAAACCAAGAAATATTAACAACAGGGTAATCATTTATTTTAGGGTTTCCAATTTCGGTGTCACTTTTCCAATGTTTTAAGTAATTAACATCAGACATAAGTTTAGATATTTTACTTCTTTGCCATTTAGGTTTTGCTTTCACAAACTCAAGAAACTGTTGGTTAGTAATTTGTTTTTTTGATATTAAAAAGTCATCAACAACTTCTTTTAATTTATCCTTATTTTCATAAAAAGGGTAGTAAATACTACCCTTAATATGAATAAAATCATTGTTAGATTTACTTCTAAGTGTAAAAGCAAATAATATTATAAATAACAATACTATGTTATGATTAGTGTGCACCTTTTCCAGAAGCTCTTACTTTTTTAACATCTTCAATTGTAGTCATATCAGCTTTGTTACCCCAGCTATTCATTATGTAAGTAACAATACTTGCAACTTGGTCGTCATTTAAATTTAGTTTAGGCATCACAGAGTTATATGTTGTTCCATTAACTGTTACTGGACCCTCTAAACCATTTAGCACAATACTAATGGCTCTTTCTCTATCAGCCATCATATAATCAGATTTAGCTAATGGAGGGAAAGCTTGTGGAATACCAGCACCGTCAGCCATGTGACAAGACATACAGTTTTGTTTGTACAATCTTTCTCCATCTTTAGTCGCTGCTGCTATATCGCCTTGAACTGCAACTTTAGTATCAGTCTTTTTATCTGTCTCAGCAATTGCCGAACCTTCTAACATATATACTTTAGTTTCTTGATTACCAGTAAATACTTCTAATCTTGGATCACCATTAACTTTAATTTGAGCTAAGGCACCTTTATTGAATGTTCTAAAAATCGAATGGTCAACTAAATTTAAAACTCCTGGAACTTCACAAACAAAATCAACAATTGAAGATCCCCCTGCAGGAACTAAGGTCGTTTGAACATTTTCATTAATAGATTTTGTTCCACCTTCGATATATACTTTGTCAAAAATTTCACCAATAACATGGAATGAAGAAACTAAGTTTGGTCCACCATTACCAACGAACAACCTAACTCTATCACCAACTTGAACTTGCATTGCGTTATCACCAGCATTTGCACCTACACTTCCGTTGAATAACACATATTCAGGGTGTTCATCAATTGCTTTTTCCATATCAAAATCTTGAAGTCCTTTTTCTCCAAATTTTCCTTTTGTATAGAAATCACCTTGAACTACATAAAACTCTTTATCAACTGGTGGTAATCCTTCTTTAGGTTGAACAAATATTAAACCATACATTCCATTAGCAATGTGCATACCCACTGGTGCTGTAGCACAGTGATAAATATATAAACCTGGGTTAGTTGCAGTAAATGTAAATTTAGATTCTTGACCAGGAGCAACAAAAGATGCACCTGCTCCACCACCTGGACCAGTAACAGCGTGTAAATCTATATTGTGAGGTACTTTATTGTCTGGATGGTTCATCAAGTGAAACTCAACTTGATCACCTTCTCTTACTCTAATAAATTTACCAGGTACTTTTCCACCAAAAGTCCAAAATGTATATTGAACACCTTCAGAAATTTCCTTTACAGTTTCAATCACTTCTAATTTAACAATTACTTTTGTTGGATGTTTTCTAGTAATAACTGGTGGAACTTCAGGAGCATCAGTTAGCTTAGCTATTTCTTCTCCTTTTACTTCAAAAAGATCCAAACTTCTGTCTTTCAATTCATTAGATTTTTCATCGCAAGAATTGAGTAAAATTACTCCTAATAGGATAGTAATTAATATAAATGCGTTTTTCATAAGTAACCCCAAATAAAAATATAAAATTATTTAATACTAACTTGTCCGAAACTATGGAAAATATATTTATTATCCAAATTATTTTGAATTAAATTTTATTAATTTAGACATATAAAAAATAAAAAAAAAATGAAAATTTATAAAGTAATAAAATTGAGTATATTAGAAATAAACAACACTTTGCAACATAATTAAATATTAAAGATAAAATACTCTTTAATGTTTTGTGTGCTTTTATTTTTTCTTTAGTTTTTTATTTATTAAAAACATATTTTTTTTGAAAAACTAAGATTTTATCACTAATAATTAGGATAAAATAGGACTATATTTTTTTATTTGATATAAAATACTTAATTTTGTAAAAATTTTTTGCGAACAAAAAGATTTATTAATTTATATATTCTTCAAAGTTTTAGTTTAGTATTGTTCGCTACTAATTAAAATACTTTGATGAGCATTCGGAGAAATAATGTCTGAAGAAAACAAAGACATATCTGTAGAAGGACAACAAGCTAACTCTCAAGATGTTGTCAACGAAGTAGCAGAATCAACTACTACTAATCATCCACAAGAAGCATTAAACGAAACTACTCAAGAATCAACAGGTGTAACTGTTGAAGAATTAATGGAGTATGGATTTAATGATTTAACTATGGATGATGATACATTTTCTAAATTATTTGACGCAGAAATCAAAGAAATTAAAGAAGATGAATTGGTTCAAGGTAAAATTGTAAATATCACTAAAGATGAAATCCAAATTGATATAGGATTCAAATCTCTTGGTGTTGTTCCTCGTTCTGAACTACTAAACGCTGACACTTATAGTATAGGTGATGACGTTGATGTTTATGTAGAGAAAATTGAAGATTCTAATGGTAGATTAGTTCTTTCTAGAAGAAGAGCTGATTTCATGAGAATTTGGCAAGACATTATGGATCTTTTTGATACTCAAAATGTTACTGCCGTAAGAATTTTAAGAAGAATTAAAGGTGGAATGGTTGTAGATTTACTTGGTATTGAAGCATTTTTACCTGGTTCTCAAATTGACGTAAGACCAGTTAGAGATTTCGATGGTTGGGTTGGAAAAGATATAGACGTAAAAGTTGTTAAAGTAAATCATCCAAGTGAAAACGTTGTTGTTTCTCATAAAGTATTATTAGAAGAAGCACTACACGAACAAAGAAAAGAAATTATGTCTAAACTTGAAAAAGGTTTAGTACTTGAAGGTGTTGTTAAGGCAATATCTGATTTCGGTGTATTCGTTGATTTAGGTGGTGTTGACGGTTTAGTTCACATCACTGATTTATCTTGGGGAAGAGTTTCTCATCCTTCAGAAATCATTGACCTTGACCAAGTTGTTAAAGTTGTTATTCTTGACTTTGATAAAGAGAAGAGAAGAATTTCTTTAGGAATGAAACAATTAACTACTCACCCTTGGGAAAGTATTGGTGATACTTACGCAGAAGGAACTAAGGTTTCTGGTAAAGTTGTAAGTTTAACTGATTACGGTGCATTTATTGAAATCGAAAAAGGAATTGAAGGATTAATCCACATTTCTGAAATGAGTTGGACTCAACATGTTAAGCATCCTTCTCAAATGGTTTCTATGGGACAAGAATTGGAAGCAGTTGTTTTAAATATTGATAAAGATAATAAAAAATTAGCTTTAGGTATGAAACAATTAGAGCCAGATCCTTGGGAAGATTTAATGAAGAAATACCCAGTTGATTCAAAACATAAAGGATTTGTAAGAAATCTTACTAACTTTGGTGTGTTTGTTGAATTAGAGCCAGGTGTAGATGGATTAGTTCATATTTCTGATTTATCATGGACGAAGAAAATCCGCCATCCAGGCGAATTCGTTAAAAAAGGTGATGAATTAGAAGTGATTGTATTAGCTATTGAATCTGATCAAAGAAGAATTGCTTTAGGTCACAAACAAAATACTGATAACCCTTGGGATTTCTTTGAAACTAAATACCAAGTTGGTGCAGAAGCAGATGCTAAAATCGAAAGAATTATTGACAAGGGTGTAATTGTTGAATTACCAGAAAGTGTTGATGGTTTCGTTCCTGTATCTCAATTATCTTTTGCTCCAGTTGATGATATTAGTTTATACTTCAAACTTGGTGATGATTTACCTTTAAAAGTTGTTGAATTTGATAAAGAAGCTAAGAAAATTGTTTTATCTGTAGTTGAAAGATTACGTGGACAAGATGAAGATGTTATAAATGCTTATAACGCTAATCACCCTGTTCCTAATGCAGATAAATTTATCAATACTCCTCCTGTATATGAAGGATCTGATGACTTTTTTGTAGAATCTGACTTACCATCTGATTATGGCAAAAAAGATAAAAAAGGTAAAGATTCTAATGATGAAGAAGTTGAAGAAACTCCTAAAGAGGAAGTTGCTTCAGACTCTAAAACTGAAGAAGCTCCAACTGAAGAAGTTGCAAAAGATGCTGCTGATACAACAGAATCTACTGACGAAGAAATTGCTCCATTATAATTTAAAAAAATTATAAAGCAGAAAAATAAAAAATCTGAGTGTAATAACTCAGATTTTTTTTTATTTAATCTTAACAATTTTTTAAATTTAGTTAAATTATTATTTAATAATATTTTAGTGCAGATTTATAAGTATTAATATGTGAGTCTAATATTATATTAATATCTTCCGAATAACCACCACCCATTGTTGTTGTAATTGGCAAGGAATTCTTACTTGCAAGTTCAAAAACAATGTTGTCTCTTTCTTTGCATCCTTCAACAGATATATTTAAGCGACCAAATTTATCCGATTCAAGAATATCAACACCTGCTTGATATAATATAAATTGAGGTTCAAACATATTAATTAATTTATTCAAATTAGTATAAACTAAATCTAAATATTCTTCATCTTCTGTATTATGGTCAAGTTCAATATCTAAATCACTTTTCTCTTTTATAATAGGGTAGTTTTCTTTGCAGTGAATACTAAAAGTAAAAATATTTTTATTATTTTGTAAGATTTCAGCACTACCATTTCCTTGATGAACGTCTAAATCCACTATTAATACTTTAGAAATGTTTTTGTACTTGATTAGCATTAAAGCACTTAATGCCATATCGTTAAGTAAACAAAAGCCCTCGCCCTTGTTACTAAAAGCATGATGAGTGCCACCTGCAATATTAAATCCAAGTCCGTTTGTAAGTGCATATTCAGAAACAAGGTAAGTACCTTGCATAATAAGTCTTTCTCTTTCGATTAATCTATCGCTTTGAGGAAAACCAGTTCTTCTTTCTTCTTTTTCGTTAAGTTCCAGATTTTTTAATTTATTCCAATATTCATTATTATGAGCAAGTAAAATATCTTCTTCAGAAATTTGATTTGGAATTAATAAATCTTTCTCTTGAATAATAATTTGATTTAATAATTCTTCTTTAAGTAAATCATATTTCTTCATTGGAAACTTATGATTTTCTTTCAGTGGGTGATTATAAAATTGATGCCAAGCAACTTTCATTATTTAACTTTATCTAATTCTTGTCTCATCAATTTAATATTAGCTGTCAAATCACCTTTAAATAATCCAGAACCAGAAACTAACCAATCAGCACCAGATTCTGCAACTTTTTGGCAATTATCTATTTTTACACCACCATCTACTTCAATTGCAACTTTCTCTAAGCCGCGTTTATTTAATTCGTTTCTTAATTCACTTGCTTTTCTATAAAATGACTCAATAAAACTTTGCCCACCAAAACCTGGGTTGACAGACATAAGTAAAATAAAATCAGAATATTCTGCCGCATCTAAAGCAAATGATAGGGGAGTGATAGGATTAAGAACAACTCCAGCTTTGCAATTTAATTCTTTAATTCTACTTAAACTTCTATGCAAGTGTCTTACTTCTTCTGCATGAACAGAGATATAATCTGCACCTGCATTTGCAAAATCTTCCAAATAATTATCAGGTTTTTCAATCATTAAATGTACATCTATAGGAAGTGTGGAATATGGTCTAATCGCAGACACAATCAGAGGACCTATTGTAATATTAGGAACAAAATGACCATCCATCACATCAACATGAATTATGTCTGCACCAGCTTCGGTCATTGTTTTAATATCTCTACCTAAGTTTGCAAAGTCGGCTGATAAAATCGAGGGAGCTATTTTTATATCTCTTGACATTACTATTTTCCTAATATATTATTAATAAATTTCACCAGACCCACAACATTCTCTACCTTCGTACCATGCTGCAAATTGCCCTGGGGATATACCTTTTTGTTCTTTTTCAAAAACAATGTATAAAAAATCTTCTTTTTGCATTAATTTAGCTTTTTCTAAATTTTGACGATGTCTAAATCTTACTAAAAATTCTTTTTCTTCGCTAACTTTTAATTTTTTCGATTCCCTAATCCAATGAACATCTTCATTTTTTATTTTTAATCCAATTCTATGCAATAAAGGATGGTTTTCTCCTTGACCTACATAAATAATATTTTTTGCATTATCTATATTTAAAATATATAATGGCTTAGGAAATCCACCTAAGTTTAAACCTTTCCTTTGACCAATTGTATAAAATTGTACACCTTGATGTTGGCCTACTACTTTTCCATCATTTTCATTAATTGAATAGTTAGAACATTTATCATCTAAATTATTAAAAACTTTTTCCGAGTGAATTCTCAATCCAGTTTCAAAATCTATTTCGATTACTTTTCCAGGTCGAGGAATTAGTTGTTGCTTTAAAAAAGTAGGTAAATCAACCTTTCCAATAAAACATAATCCCTGAGAATCTTTCTTGTTAGATGTAGGCAAGTTAAATTCTTTAGCAAGTTCCCTAACTTTTGGTTTTTCAATATCAACTAAAGGAAAAAGTGCTTTGCTTAATTGCTCTTGGTTCAACTGTGATAAAAAATAACTTTGGTCTTTATTAGTATCAATCCCAGTTATTAATTTGAATTCATTTGTTGAACTATCATACTCAGTTCCGCAATAATGACCAGTAGCAATTGCATCAGCTTTCAAATCTTTGACAGCATCAATAAAAGCATCAAATTTTATTTCACGATTACAAAGAATATCAGGGTTTGGAGTTCTACCTTTTTCATATTCTTCGAACATATAATTAACAATACGTTTACTATACTCTGCGGATAAATCTAATTTTGAAATAGGAATATCAAGTTGTTTTGCAACTAATTGAGCAAAATTCCAATCATCTTCCCAATGGCAATCACCATCAAGAAGACCAGTAGTATCGTCCCAGTTTTGCATAAATACAGCTGTTAAATCATAACCTTGATCTTTTAACAATTTAGCTGCTACACTTGAATCAACTCCACCTGATAGCCCAATTATAACTTTTTTAATTTTTTTTTGCATTTCAAAAATTTAATTTAAGATTTACAAAATTAAGGAATTTTTTAAAGAGTATAGTTTTTGAAGACAATTAATTTTTAAACTAAATGAATTACATTTGTGGTTTTAAACTAAATTTAAAGAATGGATTTATATGTTTTTAAATTAAAAATTATTTCTAAAATACAATTATAACATTTACCAGACTATTGCCACATATATGCAGAAACTTGCTGGCTTTTGTTACTTTCTTCAAATATTTTATTTTGGATACGTTTATTTCTGATTAGAATTCGAAAATATGGACATTTCCCATCAATTGCTAAATCTTTTTCATCATTTCCTTTTCTAAATTTAATAATTTCAAATTGGTCAGGATTAAACTTATGCAAAAATGTTATTGGTACACCCATAGTTCCGTTATAGTCTAAAGGTATGTCTTGTGTTTTATCAACATTGATTCCGTCATAATTGTCGTATTTTGGGTATTTTGCTTCATTTCCATAATATCTTTTTGTAAGTTCTATATCTTTATGCCGTTGTAAATTATCTAAATTAGTCAGCCATAAACAATTATTTGGGGAAACTATTCTATTGCCTTCACTATCAATCCGTGCTTCTGTTCCGTAAAGTTCGTAATGTTCGGGAACAATAAAACCAGAAATGCCTCTACCAAGATTTATTCCTAACCAGGCTTTATTTTCTTTAATTAATTTGAAAATTTCTTTATAAGTGATTGCGTTTATGTTACCTATTATCAAAAACTTTTTATCGTATTTAACTAATTGAGCAACAAACTCCCTGAATAAAGAAAAAGGAGGATTCGTTACTACAATATCGGATTGTTTTAATAATTCAATACTTTCAACACTTCTAAAATCTCCATCGCCTTTAAATGGTATTAAATCAAATGTATTGAGTTTATTTTTTTCAAAATCTCCGCCAACGTATTCAAAGTAAAAACCTTTTTCATTTTCTTCGGTGCTAAATAAGTTGTTTTCTTGCTTTCTATAACAAGAAGTTATTAATTTTTTTAGACCTAATTCCTTGAAATTTGTCACAAAATAATTAAAAAAATTACTTGTTCTTGGGTCGTCGCAATTGCAATAAACTACTTTGTTTTTAAAATGTTTTTTATAAAATTGCAACTCACTTTCTATATCTGAAATTTGAGTGTAAAATTCGTCACTTTTTGATTTTTTAGCTTTTTGAAGCAATTTATTTGTTGCGTTTCTTGCCATTATCCACCTTTATCGATTTAATAATTCCTTTTTAATTATCAATTTTGGTTATCTGATTAGATAAATCACTTTCCAAAATTTCAAGAGAGGTTTTTGAAATTTCGAACATAATATTAAACATATCTATATCATTCCATTTCTCTCCATTACCTTGAGTATAAATAGACGTTGCTTGTAACATAATAGTTTTATCTTTATGCTTAACAAACTTATTTTTGCATAAATTAGCATTAATTTGCATTCCATAATTAGCGGCGGTCAATCTATCTAATCTGTTTAACGTTCCTGAATCATATTCAAGTGTTACAACACTTTCGTCTGGCCTTTTAATTGAAATGGTTTCTGTTAAAAAATTTGAACCCTCCAAAAATAAAACATAAGGAAAATGAGATTCAGCCAACATTAAATTTGCAATTTCTGAAATATTTTTATGCGACCTTTCTATTGCATTGCCAGCAGCCATTAAGTCTTGATTATTTTTCTTACCAACTAATTTACCATTTTTAATATTTTCAATATCCTTTCCTTGATGTTTTGCTTCCGATACTAGAACTATTCTCCAATTACCTTTATCATCTTCCACTTCAATTATTCCACCATCAGGAATAATGCTTGAATTTGAAACGAAAAGGGTTTTCCCTAAATCTGAATCAATTTTATTTAGAGCTTCATTTATTTCTTCTTTTCTTATACTTTTTTTAAATTGAAAAGTTAATTTAGGATATTCAGATGCAAGTTCTTGAATAACAAGTTTTGATATATCTCTAACAGAGGAGTCGTGCGATTTTGCATTGATACCATAAATACCTTCTGCACCTTTTGATTCTTTATGTTGAGTAGTTAATCTTTCTGATTGATTTTTCTTAGACATAATGTAATACCTTTAGTATCTTTTTTTTAATATATCGAATTGAAAATATATTCAGTTTCTTGAATACAACTATTATTATCCACAAAATTAAGGAATTTTTTAAAGAGTATAGTTTTTGAAGACAATTAATTTTTGCACGATTTTTATTTAACACCTTTTATTAATTCTTTAATTGATACTTGAACAGATAAAAAACTTACGAAATATTAATATTATTTATCAACTAAAATTAATATTAAAATAAAATTTATTAAATTGCATTATTAAAAACAGATAATTTAAAAATATATGCGTCTTACACTTACATTAGAACCAAAAAACAACGATTTCACTTTGCCACTTAATTATCAATACTACCTCTACATCTCATTTTTTATTATTTTTGATAATGCTAAAGAAGAATTTAAAGAATGGGCAACAAAGAATAAATATACAAATAGAAATGGACGATACTATCTCTATAATTTTTCGAATATTCATTTTATGAATGATAAAGTTATAGATATATCAACTGCTACTATCACAAGTAGTGGCAATATCGAACTCACATTTTCGGCTCCGATATTTGATAAAGAAATAAAAGATTATTTAATAGAGCTTTTTAAAGGAAATGATATTCATTTTTATCCTGCGAAAAGAGAAAATCAAGAATTTATAATAACTGATGTAGTTGAACAAGATGAAGTCGAATTTGAAGAAATTAGTAAATATAGAATGACTTCTTCTTCTTGTTACTTTACTGGAAATTACGGGCATTTTTATAAAATCGGTGATGGCACTCTTGAAAAAAAATTAATTTATGATTTAAAAATAAAATATGAATTAGTTTATAAAAAAGAATATGATGGAGAAATTAACTTATTTTTTGATGAAGAATATCAAAAAGTTAGAAAAGTAACTAAGTTAATTACAATGAAAGAGAATACTGAAAAAGAGTATAAAATTCGTTCTTTTTACTGCCCCCTAACTATAGAAGCAAGTCCAGAAATGCAATATATTGCTTATACTTGTGGTATTGGAATGAAAAACAAATTTGGTTTTGGTAGTCTGAAATTATTACCCAAAGTTGAAGAAATTGAAGTTCAGAATATTGATAGCTCACAACAAATAGAAGTCCAAAACTCCGAAACAACTCAAACTAATGAAGATGGTATTCTGAGTAAAGTTAAAAATCTTTTTAAATTTGGAAAAAATTAATTATCTAATTTTTTCTTAATATCTTTAATATCGTTAAACATAGCAGGTAGATTTTTTATAATTGCTTCAATTTTAAATGCTTCTAATCTTGGTTTAACAGGTGTGCCAAAGTAAATTCCTTTTTTCTCAATAGATTTAGCAACTCCTGATTGAGCGATTATAGTTACATCATCGGCTATTTCAAGATGACCAGATGAGCCAACTTGACCACCCATTCTAACTCTTTTTCCTATAGTTGCACTGCCTGATATTCCAACTTGAGAAGCAAATGCGCTATTTTCACCAATAATCACATTATGAGCAATCTGTACTAAATTATCTATTTTAACACCATTATTTATTATTGTAGAACCAATTAAAGCTCTATCAACACAAGTGTTTGCACCTATTTCTACATTATTACCAATTACTACATTTCCTAATTGAGGAATCTTAGTGTAAGAGCCATCAGGATTATCTAAATAACCAAAGCCATCAGATCCAATTACAGCACCTGGATGAATTATTACATTATCTCCTATTATAGTATCTGATTTTATCGTAACATTTTGATGAATAAAGCAATTATCACCAATAACAACATCATTACAAATCACAACATTTTCAAGTATTGTCGGGTTCTTGCCAATAGTTGCTGCTTCACTTATAATCGCTTTTTCGCTTATACCAGATTGCTTATTAAAATTCTCATTAATGTAAATTAATAGTTGAGCAAATGCAAAGTATGGATTTTTGTGATAAATTACAGCTTGATTATCATTTGCATTATACTCAGATTCTGGATATATAATTAATAAACCAGGTTTCTTATCCAATGCAATTTCTAAATAATCAGATGATTGACAAAAACTAATATCCTTTTCATTTGCAAATTCAATTCTCTGCAAACTTGAAAAAAATAGATTAGGCGAACCGATTAGTTCGCCTTTTATTATTTCATTTATTTGTAAGGAAGATAAAGTAAACTTCATAATATCCTATTATTTTTTATTTGGAGTTATAGTAGCACCACCACCTTCACCTTCTGGAGATTTCTCTTCCGGGTCTGGAGTGGGAGGTAGTTCAGTCGGATTTGAATTGTCTGGTGGAACAATGCCCTCAGGTTTTTTATCTGTTTGAATTGGCTCCATTTCTTGTTCTTCTCTTGAATCAGTTCTACTTCTCGAACGAGACCTAGAATCATCACGACTTCTTCTCCCTTCCGGTGTTTTTGAAGTCTTTTGTTGATTACGAGGATCAGCTTCTATTTTCTTTTGCAAATCTCTTTGTAATTGAGAAATATCATATCCTAACTTTTCAAGAACTTTTAATGTTAAATCATATTTATAGTTAGTGTAGGGGATAGGTTGTAAACTTTTATCAAAGACAAAGTCGAAACCTTGCTCAGCAGCTACTTCACTTGTCGCAGCAAAAATCTTCTGTTCAATCGGCTCCCAAACAGCTTTAACTAATTTATCATAATCACCACCAGATTCAAAGTGAGAAGCAGCAAAAGATGCTCTTTCTCTTTTAATCATAGATAATTCTGCATTTCTATCTTTTAATTCTTGGTCAGTCCATATTAATTTATTCTGCTTTATATCTAACTCAATATTATCCATTTTAATTTGATAATTTTCAAGTTCTCTTTTCCATTGATCAACATTAGATTGAATTCTCTGTTCTGCTCTTTTCGCTTCAGGGAATTTTTCTCTAATCAAATCAGAGGATATAAAAGCAACTCTTTGAGCATAAGTCAAAGTGCTGAGAATAAAAAATATAGATATTAATAATTTCAATTATTTTCCACTTTTAAATTTATCTAATACATTAATTTTGTTGCCTAAACTATCTTTAGAAGTAGCAGCAAAAATCTTTTTTTCTATTGGCTCCCAAACGGATTTAACTAATTTATCGTATTCTCCACCCGACTCAAAACGAGTAGAAGCAAAACTTACTCTCTCTACTTTAAGCAAAGATAATCTTTCATAATTATCTTTAAGTTCTTGGTCAGTCCATATTAATTTATTCTTTTCAATATCTAACTGAATATTATCAATATTAGTTTGATAATTCTCAAGTTCTTTTTTCCAATAATCAACTTTAGATCGAATTATCTCTTCAGCTATTTTAACTTCAGGGAATTTTTCTCTAATAAAATCAGAAGAAATATAAGTAACTTTCTGAGCAAAAGTAATAGAACTAAGAACAAAAAATATAGGAATCAATAATTTCAATTATTTACCACGTTTCAATTTATCTAAAACTTTAAAAGTAATGTCTAAAGTATCTTCTGAATATAATAATGCAGGATTTGCTTTATCTAATACAATGCTTAATCCTTCATCTTTAGCAACTTTAGAAACAGCAACATCAATTTTCTCTCTAATTGGTGCAAGTAATTCCATTCTTGTTTGCATTATTGCACCTTGTTGCCCCATTTTATCTTGATAGTATTGTTGTAAAGCAATTTGTTGTGCTTGTAAATCTTGCTCTTTAGTTTGTTGTTGATCTAAAGGCATCATTGATTTTTGCTTTTGATATGCAGCATAATCAGTTTCTAATTGTTTTTGCATCTGCTGAAGAGTATCTTGATATTTTTTTCCTAAGTCTGTGATAATTTTTTCAGCATCTTTTGCTTCAGCCATATTTTGACCAATTTCTTCTAAATTTACAATTCCAACTTTAATTTGTGATGAAGCAGTAGAAGCTCCAATTACGAACAATGCAATCAATAAAATATATTTCATAAATTTCCTAAATTGTTTATAAAAAAATGTAAATTACGAAAAGAATATATTTTATACGAATGTAAAATTATAAAGTTTTAATTTAACAAAATCTTTGTGTATTTAATATCTTCATTTTCAATAATAACTAAAAATAATACTTTATTCTTAAATTCCGATAAATCTATAATATTCATAGCTCTAATACTTGTCTTATCAATTATTCTTTTACCATTTAAGTCTATCATACTAAACTCTGAATGACTTTTAAAATTCTCACTGTTAATAATTAGATTACTATTTTCTATTCTAAAATCATCCTTACTTAATTTTACATTTGAATGTTTATTCTCAAATACAATAAATTCAAACAGTATAAATCCTAAATCTTTAGAATTAATTGCATTACTAACTATTGGTATTTTATAATAAAAACTTCCGTCTCGAGTTCCTTGAAATTCTACTACATCATTAAAAAATACCCTTTCACCTGGTTTTATAAGAACTGGTTCGACTAAATTATTTTCCTCATCTAACTCTAATTCACCCTTAAATAGAATATTATCGGCGACTACTTTAGTTCCTACCAAATCATATAAACTATCTAAGTTCAAAGCAGTTATCTTAAGATCAAAAGTTCCATTAATTTTAGTTGAGATATTATAATTTTCAATAAAAAACTTATCATCACTAATTAAATGACTTGAACCAAAAGACATAGTATCAATAAACATATTATTATCATAACGGGTATTAATCCTAGCAACTCCTCCTTTTCCAATAATATCAAATTTAGTTACAGTATTACTCGATTCAATTAAAAGTTGACCATAATCCACTTTTCCATAAGTTGAATTTTCAGCCCTTTGAGTAAACTCCATAGTCGGCGTATATTTTATTTTCAATTTTAGTTTTTCATCAACATCTATATTTAAAGGTAAAGTAGGAGAGTCAATAAATTCAAAAACATTATCATCTGAATTTATAGATAAATTATTAATCATTGTATTGGTTGAAGATATTGAAGTAACTTCTAACTCAATAATTGAACTATCATTTAACTCTACTAATTCAAAATCTAAATATTCTTTATCAAAAATCAACGAATCATATTCAATAATAATTTCTTCTTCCGCTTCTACATACATATCTCCAAGCTCTACTTTCGTATAATTATTTGCTTCATCAATAGCATATATATTATATAAAATATTCTCTTTTGGTGTAATTGTAAAAGTTGATGAAAAAGTATTACTTTCAGCAGTTAATAAATCAAAATCTTGAATAAACTCAGAATATGATTCAGACTCTTTTTCTAAAATATACCTTATTAAATTAGATTTTTTATCATTTATTTCAAAATTCATAGTTAAAATAGAGTCAACTCTTAAAGAATCGATTATTTTAATACTTGGAGGAATAGTGTCATTCTTGCTTAAATCCCAATATGAATTTACAACATTCGAACCATAGTTAGTTCCATTCTGATTATATTTACCATATAAAAATGCAGAATGTCCTCTTTCTGACCAAATCTCTACTTCTTGATTAACATCAAAGTCATTCAATATTACATAATCATTATCATAAATATCAAAATTATTATAATATTCATTTAATCTAAACCATTCGTTAGATGTAGAATTTCTAAAATAAACTTCATTATCTATTCTTTGATTTTTAGCGGGTAAAATGAGTTTTACAAAGTTAGAATCTTTGTCATTCTTCAAATCTGAAGGATAAATAATTTTAGAAAACTTAGAATAAAAATCTATGGGAATTAAATTTGCAATAAATGGTTTATGTCCACTATTATCTTCATTTGCTCCTGTATTTAAAAATGATACTCCAACTGGCTTATTAGAAGTAATTACAGAGAATTTCTTAGAAGAAGACTTCTCGTTTACTCTAAATTCACCCCAACTATTACCTTTTAAACCTGGTTTTGAGTTAGATAAACTCAAAACTTCTACACCATTTTCATAGACTTTAGTATTCTTATCAACAGCATAAACTCTAATTAAACCACCAAATAATCTATTATTCAAATAAGGAACATAATACTTGTTTCCAAAAGAATTTATAGGTAAATTGCTTTCAAGTAAATAATTACAAGCAGGAATACCATTTGGAACATCTGCACAGAAATGTCCACTTATCACATTTATTTTATTATTAGCAGTAAGTCTTGTTCCACTAAATTCAGTTAATGAACTTTGAAAATTTAATATTTGCAAAACATCTTTTTTATTTAAAACAATATCAATTTCTTGCCCAAAGTCATAAGAAACATTATTTAATTTAATTGTCGTATTATTTTCACCACCTAAAGTAATTTTCAATGAAGTATTGTCTTCAATTGAACTTATTGTAAAAATAGGTGATAAACTATTATTATTAACCTTTCTACCAGTATAACTTTGCAAAATATAATCATTGCCCAATATCCTATTAGGAAATATTTGAGTTACCTCACCAATAAATCCTTCAGAATGTGAGACAAAACATTGAATTGGTTGAGTTGAAATTATCTCAATAGCTTTGTTTTGCTTTATTTCAGAATTACTTGCTAAATAATTTCCACTTGTAATCTCTTTAAATATAATATCTTCGGTAGGAATTAATAAAACTTTTTTTTCATTAGCTTTTAACTTAACATCATACTCAAACGAATTACCTTTAATATTAACATCACAATTAATTTCAGAATATAAGATAAGTTTAGCAACACTTTGATTATTAGAATAAATAGAAGGAAGGGAAAAAATGAATTCTTTTCCAAAGGTAGAAATGCCATGTTTCTCAATAAATGGCTTTTCATATTGAGCAGATAAAGAGAAAGTTAATAGTATAAATAAGTATATAATTTTCATTTCTATTCCTTTTTGGTATATTTTTTTTGCAAAATATGAAAAAAATAGAAATAGAAAAAATTGCTTCTATTTATTTATTAAAAAATTGATTGATTTGTATAGAAATTTTGTTGAATCTCACAATTCTTTTTAATTACAATATTTGAAAAGCAAAAAATCTTTTCAAATAAACTATACTAATTCTTTATTATTCCATTTCAACTACCATCAAGATCTATAATCTTTATATCATTTTTTATTCGTAATTTTGTGTGAATTTTAATTTAAAATAAAGAATAATATGTTTATAATCGCAGGTCCCTGCTTATTAGAATCAAAAGAAGTGATCGAAGAAGTTGCATCTAAATTATCTGAATTAAGTATTAAATATGATTTTAAGTTATATCTTAAAGCTTCTTACAAGAAAGCAAATCGCACGAGTTTAGATTCTTTTACTGGTATTGGTGATGAATTAGCTCTTCAATATTTGAGCGAAACTGCTAAGATGTATAATCTTGAATCTATCACTGATGTGCATAGTGTAGAAGAAGTTACATTAGCGGCTAAGTATGTAGATGTACTCCAAATTCCTGCATTTTTAGCACGTCAGACTGATTTATTAATCGCTGCTGGGAATACTGACAAAATTGTGAATATCAAAAAAGGTCAGTTTATGGCTGGTAAAGATATGAGCAAAGCAGCTGTAAAAGTTGCTTCAACTGGTAATAAAAATATATGGTTAACCGAACGAGGAACTTTCTTTGGTTATGGCGATTTGGTAGTTGATATGCGTAACTTGATGATAATGAAAGAAAGTGGCTATCCTGTTGTTTACGATGCAACTCATTCCGTGCAACAACCAAGCATTGGTGAGGTTAGTGGTGGTAAAAGTGAATTTACTCTTGGCTTGGCAAAAGCTGCAACTGCTATTGGGATTGATGGATTGTTTATTGAAACTCACCCAGACCCTAAAAATGCAAAAAGTGATGCCGCTGTTCAAATAAAATTGAGTGAAGTTGAGAGCTTTATTACTACTGTTTTGAAAGTGAATGAAGTGTGTAAATAAAAGTAATTTTTAAATTGTGATTAATGATTAAACTGCTTTGGATTGGTTAAAAAATAATGAAGTATGATTATCGTTAATACTATTAAAAAAGGTGTGATATGGAAAGTTTGTTGATAAAATCAAATTCCAAACAGAATAAATTGATTAAAGAATGTGCTTTAAAATTAGGTGCTTCGGTCAAAAACTTAAGTGATGGAGATTTAGAAGATATTACTTTGGGTATGCTAATGGATGAAATTAAAACTAATGAATATGTTTTAAATGACGAAGTTATGGAGTATTTAGATAGTGATAGTAATAATTGACAAATCATTTTTTTAAAAGATTATTTAAATTACGATTAAATTTTATGAAATAATTTGAATAGGAACGGGCTTCAGCCCGTTTTAAATCAATAAAATAATATGGCTTTAGCCAAAGAAACAGGAAAAAAATATGCCGTTTGTTAAGGTTAATATTCATTTTGTTTGGAGTACAAAAAACCGTGAACCTTATTTGAACACTCCTGAACTAAGAAAAAGAGTATGGGACCACATTAAAGATAATGCTAATTCAAAAGAAATATTTGTTGATTTTGTGAACGGATATTCTGACCATTGCCACTGCTTAGTTTCTTTAGGTATAAATCAATCTATTCAAAAGATAGTACAACTATTAAAAGGTGAATCATCTTTTTGGATAAATAAAAACAAATTGACTAAACTGAAATTTGAGTGGCAAGATGAGTATCTAGCTTTATCAGTATCTGAATCTATGTTAGATAAAGTTAGAGAATATATTAAAAATCAAGAAGAACATCATAAGAAAAAAACATTTGATGTAGAATATTCTGAGTTTCTAAAAAAGAACAATTTTCAGAAATATCTTAAATGAATTTGGCTAAAGCCACCTCTTACTTGCACCTTACAAACGGGCTGAAGCCCGTTCCTATTCATAAAGTACAATTTTTCAAAGGTTTCTGACTTTGTCATGGCAATATAATTCAAAAAAATAATAGTTTATTTAAAGTATATAAAATTGATTTATAGTAAATTTCAATTAAACACTGAATCGCCACTTTTGGGTAGCAGCTGTTATCGTGCGTTTTTGTTCCTTTCATAATTCAGGTATTCCAATTTTTAAAAAGTTATTGCCTACTAATTCGTCCCGTGAAACCTCTATTGTCTGTTCTTCTTTCTCGTCTGCTTTCCACAAGGTCAGAGTAGAAACTCTAATTTGCTTGCAGTAATTCATTCCTGGTGGCTCATATGCTTTGTCAAATCCAGCAGAAATTGTAATTGACAGTTTCTCAAGTTTATCCAAGTCGCAATTGTGATTTATAAAATGTGAAGGCAACCAGTCTAAATAGTCATTGAGTAGTAGTTTACTTTCATAATTTATTGCATCAGTCGGGTGGATTGTTTTTTTAATGAAGTCAAATGTGGCGGATGGAGTAAGGTTGCGATTATTTAAATGGACAAGAACATTAAAAGCAAGTTTCCCGCTTTTTGTGTAGTCAATGCTTTGAAATGAGTGTGCAAAATTGTGAATTGCCGATTTATAATTCTTAAACTTCATTATTCTTTAATACCCTATAACTCGTATCTAAATAAATTTTAATATTGATTTACAAAAAAAATATTAATCTAAATAATTTCTCTGCTTCATATATTTTAAAAGGTCAAGAATATGTTGTTGAGTATGGCTATAAAAGATCAATTCAAAAAACCAAAGTCCGTCAGCCAAACTATTATTTTCTATTCTCAATTTGATTTCTAATAGGTCATAAATTATGTCAGTCAGGTCGTCTAATGCATCACCAATTATATTGTCATTTAAATTGTCAATAACTTCAATGTTAGACACTTTTTTGTAGAAACCGAAATCTTTAAAATTACTTGTTACATTTTGTCTAATATAGGCAAATTCAGTTTTCTCAAAATCAGGATATTCCTTTTCGTCAAATTTAAATTCAATATCAAAATACAAGCTATAAATTTTCACAAGGTGTTTTTCCAACTCTTTTTCTTTGAGGGGCGTAGTCAAGTTTGATTCAAGTCCATATTTTACGATTTCGTTTATTGTCGGAATTAACTCTGTCATTTTGGTGTCGTTATTGCACGGATTAATAATTCTTAATATACAAAATTATTAATAATTATCATAAATCCAACAAATCTCAGTATATTATTTTGATACAATATTCATCTCAATCCACTTTTCTTATTTCTCATTTTTTCTTCTTAAATTTGTAGATATTAATTTTAAAATTGAATATTAAATTTATTTAGAAAGTCAATGCTTTTTAGATATTGAATTGAAACTTAATACAGCAAAATACATATCATTTAATGAAATAAATAATTTATAATTTTTTAAAAGGAGTAAAATGTTAAGTAAAATTATACATTTTATAGGAGTTGTTATATTTATGACTGCTTTAACGAGTAATTTACAAGCAAAAGATGGGAAGATTTTTCCTTATGAGTATAAAGTAAAAACTCTCGAGAATGGATTGAAGGTATATGTTATACCTATGGAATCTGAAGGACTTGCTTCATATTACACTATTGTAAGAACTGGGTCAGTTGACGAAGTTGAAGAAGGAAAAAGTGGATTTGCTCACTTTTTTGAACACATGATGTTTCGTGGTACTAAAAAATACCCAAAAACAGTTTACGATTCGATTGTTGTTTCATTAGGTGCTGATGCAAACGCTTATACAACTGATGATTATACTTGCTACCATTTGAATATTGCAAGCGAAGATTTAGAAAAAGTAATTGATATTGAAAGCGAAAGATTTCAAAATCTATACTACAAAGAGCCAGATTTTCAAACTGAAGCTGGTGCTGTTTATGGTGAATATAGAAAGAACTTAACTGTGCCTTTCAGAAACCTTTGGGAAAAAATCAAAGGTACTGCTTTTGATGTTCATACTTACAAACACTCAACAATTGGTTATGAAAAAGATATTATCGATATGCCAAATCAATATGAGTTTAGCAAGGATTTTTATTCTAGATTTTATAGACCAGAAAATTGCGTTATTGTAGTTGCTGGTGATGTTGATTCTGACAAAACTTTTGCAATGATTGAAAAGTATTATAAATCTTGGGAAAAAGGTTATCAAAAACCAAATATTCCAACTGAACCAGTTCAAACTGCTCCAAGACGTTCTACTTTAAATTATGCAGGAAAAACTAACCCAATTTTAGCAGTAGGTTTTAAAGGAGAAGCTTTCGACCCAGCAAATAAAAATATAATTGCAACTCAATTATTAGGTGATTTGGCTTTTGGTTCAAACTCTAAATTATATAAGAAATTATATGTTAATGAAGGAAAAGTAATCGCACTTGAGCCAAGTTTTGATATGAATAGATTTCAATTCTTATGGTTAATTTATGCAGTTCTACAAACTGATAAAGATTTGAATTATGTTGAAAAAGAAATTGACAACACAATCAAGAAGTATCAAACTGAATTAGTTAGCGAAACAGAATTAAGTAATTTAAAGAAAAAGAAAAAATATTCATTCATAATGGATATGGATACTCCTGATGCAACTGCTGGTAGTATGGCAAGATTTATTGCAATTACTGGTGGAATCGAAGGAATAGAAACAATGTTCCAAACGATGGAGAAAATCACGCCAGAGGACATTAGAAATGCTGCTAAATTACTTAAAAATGAAACAAGAACAACAGTTACTTTAATAGGAGGATCTAACTAATGAGACAATATTTAATCTTAATTTTAATGGTATCAACAGTTTTAATTTCTTGTAAAAAAGAGCAAAAAATGGAAGAACAAGTAATTACAAAAGAAGTTTTGATGAAGGTAGAAAATGACCCAACTATTGCATTTAATATTTGGTTTAAAGTTGGTTCAGTTAATGACCCACAAGGTAAAGAGGGCTTAGCTAATCTAACTGCTTTATTAATGGTTGATGGCTCTACTAAAAGTAACCCTTATTCTACAATTTTAGAGAAACTTGACCCAATAGCTGGTTCTTATTCTGCTAAAATTGATAAAGAAATGACTACTTTCAAAGGTAGAATTCACACTGATAATATTGATTTATTCTATACTTTATTTACTGATATGTTGCTTCACCCTAAATTTGATAATGAAGATTTTTCTCGAATAAAAAATCAAATTATCTCTAATATTAAGAATGAATTACGTTATTCATCTGATGAAGAACTTGGGAAAGCAGTTTTATATGGCGAAGTTTTCAAAGGTACACCTTATCAACATTTAACAGATGGAACTATTTCATCACTTGAAGCTATTACAATTGTAGATGTTAAAGAGTTTTACAAAACTAACTTTAACAAAAATAATTTTGTAATCGGATTAGCTGGAAATTTTGATGATACTTTCCTTGCTAAATTAGAAAGTGATTTAGCAAAACTTCCAGAAGGTACTGAAAATCCTAAAGTAGCGATAAGTCCAGAGAAAATTGAAGGCTTAGATGTAACAATGATTGAAAAAGATAATAACTCAACTGCAATCAGTTTTGGATTTCCAATTCCGATAACAAGAGCAGATAAAGATTATTATGCTTTAGATATTTTCCGTTCTTGGTTTGGCGAACATAGAAATCAATCTTCTCATTTATATGAAGTTATAAGAGAAGAGCGTGGTTTAAATTATGGTGATTATGCCTATATCGAAGCATTCTTAAATGGTGGTTCGTATTCTATGCCAGTGCCAAATAATCCAAGATCTCAGCAAATATTTGAAGTTTGGATTAGACCAATTCAACATAAACACAGACATTTTGCACTAAGAGCAGCGATGAGAGAATTGCAATTAGTAGTTGATAATGGACTTACACAAGCACAATTTGATGTAACTAAACAATTCTTGTATAAATATGCTTTACATTATGCACCAGCACTTTACACTCGCTTGGGTTATCAAATTGATAGTAAATTTTATGGTGTAGAAGATAATGGAAACTATATCAAACATTATAGAGAAATGATTAAGAATTTAACATTAGCAGATGTGAATGCAGTGATTAAAAAATACATTCAATATAATGATATTAAATTCTCATTTATAACAAAAGATGCTGGAAAATTTGCAAAAGAAATTGTTTCAAATGTTGATAGTCCAATTGAATATGATACTCCAAAGCCAGACGATGTAATGGAAGAAGATAAAATAATCTCAACATATAAAATTAATTTCAAAGCTGAGAAAATTAAAATTATTCCAGTTGAAGATTTATTCAAATAATCTTTTAAAGTTTGTTAGAAAAAATACAAAGCCGTTGATTTCAACGGCTTTTTTTATATAATAATTCAGAGAGAAGCGTTGAATCTATTCTTTCTATTTCCGTTATTCAGAGCAAAGCGGAATATTCAGTAAAAAACTCTAAGTCATTCTGAGGCGTAGCCGAAGAATTTCCCAGAAAATTCAAACGACCTTCTACATTAATCGAAAATTGAGTCTTTAGGTGCAAAATGTTTGTAAATAGAAAAATCAAAAAACAAATAAAGCTCCGTAGGTGCGAAATATTTATTACAATTAATAACCCAGTTCTTTGAAAAAATGCAATTTCTTCGGTCATTGAGTGGAGTCGAAATGCCATTCGTTATTCTTATCGAAGAATGACACTCACTTAATTAATAAATTATTGAATAAATCAAACAATATAGAATTCCTTTAGAAATTATTTTTAGTATTTATTTAAAATTATGTAATTTTGAAAATAATAATATTAAAAGTGGAAAAATGAATAAATTATATTTGATTGATGGAATGTCTTTGGTTTTTAGAGCTTATCATGCAATGTTCAAATCTGGTCTTTCTTCTCCTGACGGAATGCCAACTGGAGCAATATTTGGGTTTACAAATATTATTACTAAGTTACTTGATTCTGAAAATCCTGAAAATATAGTTGTTGTTTTTGATACATCAGCACCGACTTTTAGAGATACGATCTACGATCAGTATAAAGCTAATAGAGCAGAGTTTCCAGAAGACTTAGCTCCTCAACTATTGAAAATTAAGGAGTTGTTGAAGCATCTTAATATTCCACAATATGAATTAGATGGTTTTGAGGCAGATGATATTATTGGAACATTAGCAAAAAATGCTTCTAAAGAAAATATTAAAACTTTTTGTTTGACTTCTGATAAAGATTTTATGCAATTAGTTGATGAAAATATAAAGCTTTTAAGACCTACTTCTAAATCTGAAGATCTGCAATTAATAGATTATGATGAAGTTAGAGAAAAATTTGGTGTTACACCTGAGCAGGTGATTGATGTTCAAGCATTAATAGGGGATTCCGTTGATAATATTCCAGGAGTTAAAGGAATAGGGGAGAAAACAGCTTTTCCTTTGATTCAAGAATACGGGTCTTTGGAAGGATTGTATGACAATTTAGAAAAAATAACAAAAAAAGCAGTAAAAACTAAACTTGAAACTGATAAAGAAATGGCTTTTTTGTCTAAAAAACTCGTTACTATTAAAATTGATTGTCCTATTGATTTTAAATTAGAAGATGCACTTTTGAAAGAAGCAGATTTTCATTCATTAGATAAGTTCTTTCAAGAAGTTGGATTTACAACTTTAAGAAGAAAATGGCAAGAAAAAGCACTAAAAAGTGAAACAAATATTGAATTTAAAGAAGATATTACTATTCAAGAATTTAACGATGATAAGGTTAATTATAAGTTAATTGTTAATGAGGTTGATTTAGATAATTTACTTGAAAAATTAAATAAAGCTAAAGAAATTTCTTTTGATTTGGAAACTGATTCTTTAAATACAATGACTTGTGAAATTGTTGGAATTGCCCTATCAATTAAAGAAAATGAAGCATATTATATTGGACTTAGTTCTGATCAAAAAGAAGATTTATTTTCTGAAAAAATAGAAGTTGATACATTAGCAATAGACTTAGTTGCTAAAAAATTGAAGCCAATTTTAGAAAATAAAAATATTAATAAAATTGGACAAAACTCTAAGTTTGATTCATTGATATTAAGAAGACATGATATAATTGTTTCTCCAATTTCTTTTGATACAATGTTGGCAAGTTATGTTTTAAATCCAGATGATAAGCATAATATGGATGATTTATCTCTAAAATGGTTAAACTACAAACCGGTTAAAATTACTTCATTAATAGGGGAGAATAAAAAAACTCAAATTACAATGAAGGAATTAACTCCACAAGAAATAAAAGATTATGCTTGTGAAGATGCAGATATAACTTTAAAGTTAAAAAATAAATTGGAAAAAGAAATTGAAAAAGAAGGAATGCACAAATTAGCTTATGATATTGAATTTCCTATGGTTGAAGTATTAACTGAGATGGAATTTAATGGAATTAAGATAGATAAAAATGAATTAAAGATTATTGAAATTGAACTCACTAAAGAAGCAGATAGAATAAAAGCAGAAATATTTGATGAAACTGGATTGGAGTTTAATTTGGATTCACCAAAACAGTTAGGTGATGTTTTGTTTGAGAAAATGGGCTTACCTGTAATTAAAAAAACTAAAACCGGATACAGCACTGACAATCAAGTATTAACTGAGTTAAGTCAATCTTTTGATATCGCAAAAAAAATTGTAGAGTATAGATCATTAACTAAGTTAAACTCTACTTATGTAACTGCATTACCTAAGTTAATTAATAAAAAGACTGGAAGACTACATTCAACATTTAATCAGACAGTTGCGAGTACTGGAAGATTATCTTCGACTAATCCAAATTTGCAGAATATTCCTATTAAAACAGATTTTGGGAAGGAAATAAGAAAGTCTTTTATACCAAAAAATAATGATTATGTTATATTTTCTGCTGATTATTCTCAGATTGAATTAAGGATTATGGCTTATTTTTCGAATGATTCACATCTAATTGATGCATTTAAAAATGGGGTGGACATTCACTCTGCAACTTCATCTAAATTATTCAATAAGAAATTAGAAGATGTAACAAGTGATGATAGAAGAGTCGCAAAAACCGTAAATTTTGGTATTATGTACGGATTAGGAACTTATGGATTATCTCAACGACTTGGTATTTCAAGAGCAAAAGCAAAAGAAATAATTGAAAACTATTTTGAATCTTATCCAGGAATTAAAAGTTTTATGGATAATACAATAGAATCAACTAAAGAAAAACTATACACAGAAACACTTTGTGGTCGAAGAAGATATTTTAAAAACATCAATCATTCAAATCATAATATTCGTTCACAAGACGAAAGAGCAGCAATAAACCTTCCTATACAAGGAACTGCTTCTGATATGATTAAATTAGCAATGATTGCTATACACAAAGCATTACAAGAAATAAAAATAGATGCTAAGATGATACTCCAAATTCACGATGAGTTGTTATTCGAAGTGCATAAAAAGGACTTGAATAAACTAACTGAATTAGTTGTCGAACTAATGCAGGACTCTTTAAAACTTGGAGAAGTACCAGTTTTGGTTGAAACAGGATTCGGAGAAAACTGGTATTTAGCTCATTAATTTATTTAAATAATACAAAATCATAATCTTATCCTCTAATTAATTGAAGAAAAGAAGAAGGATTTTGATTTGCTTGCGATAATGAAGTCAAAGATGCTTGTTGTAAAAATTGCTCTCTAATTAATACTAATTGAGATTTAGCAACATCAGTATCTTGTATTCTTGATATAGCAGCATCATAGTTCACTACTTGTTGTTGTAGTACATCTTCTTGTGATGATAGTCTATTGTATATACCACCTAAATATGAGTTAACTTTAGTTACATTATCTAATGCATTAGCAAGAGATGTAAGAGTTAAACCAATATTGGTATCTGAGAATATACCCATATCATTAGAAGTTACATTATTTAGTTCTCTTAAATCTAAACCTGTAACACCACCAAAATTACTTATATTCATTGCATTCATATCGAATGAAGGTGAATTTACGTCAAATTCTGAGTTATCATCTTTTAGATTTATTGAAATTGTTAATAAGCTATTCTGTGAATTTGTTCCCACAAAGAAATTAGCTGAATATGTACCATCAATTAATTGTCTTCCACCAAAAACTGATGAATCTACAATTGTTTGAATTTGTTGTGCCATCCTATATGCAGCTTTTGAAAGTGCAACTTTTTCATTTGTACCCATTGCACCAGAAGTTGCTGTAGCAGTATGCTTACGAATTTCTTTTATCATATCTGCTATATTTTCATAAGCATCCATTGATATATTAGCAACGTTTTGAGCATCACCAACAATATTAATTGAAGACTTAATAATACCATTTCTGGACTCTAATGCTCTTGCTGTTATATATCCTGCAACATCATCAGAAGCATTATTAATTCTCAAACCCGTTGATAATCTCAACTGTTCTTTTGATATTTGTTTATTAGCCGATGACATTGCATTATATGCAAGTTCCGAAGCTATATTTGTTCTAATTCTTGAGTTAGAACCTGTTGAAAAAGGCATGTTTATCCTCCTTGATTAACATAAATTTATACCACCAAACTATCATTATTAACTTTGTAATAATTGTAAGAAAGATTGCGGATTTGAATTTGCTTGTGCTAATGAAGTCAATGAAGCATTTTGTAAGAATTGAGATTTAACTAATTCTAATTGTTCTAATGCTATATCAGAGTCTTCAATTCTCGAGATTGCGGCTTTATAATTAGTCATTTGACCTTTTAGTGCTTCCTCTTGAGAAATTAGTCTATTTACAACACCACCGACATAAGATGCAACTTTATTAATGTTTTCAATTGCAGAAGCAAGAGAAACTAAAGTTAATCCAATTACTGATGAGTCAAATATACCAAGGTTTTCAGCTGTAACTTCATCAAATTTGTTCATATCTAAACTGGTAATACCAGCAAAGTCTGTAACAGATGTAGAATTTAAGTTGAAATCTCCTTTAGAAACGTTGAAATCTTCATTCGACGTTGTCATATCTAAAGCAAGTGTAATTAGGTTGTTTACAGCATTTGTCGCAATTACGAATTCTGCTGAGAAGCCACCATCAATTAATTGTCTTCCTCCAAAAACTGTTGAATCAACAATTGTTTGAATTTGTGAAACCATTCTAGATGCAGCTTTGGCTAAAGCAACTTTTTCTGCAGTACCTTGTACACCTGAAGTTGCAGAAGCTGTTGAATTTTTAATATCTTCTACTAAGTTCGCAATGTTTTCTAATGAATCCATTATGATATAAGAAGTATTTTGAGCATCACCAACCGCTTTTAATGAAGCACTTAATGCACCATTTCTTGCTTTCAAGGCACGCGATGTAATATATCCAGCAACATCATCAGCAGCGTTGTTGATACGCTTACCTGTAGATAATCTTAATTGCCTGTTTGATATATCTCTATTAGATACTTCTAATGAGTTGTAGGCATTAAGTGCGGAAATATTAGTTCTGATTCTGGAGTTTCCTCCTATTCCAAAAGGCATATTCCACCTCCGTGTGAATTAATAAAATTTTTTATTCTAATGAATATATACAACACACTTTTCAATCAGTGTGCCAATTCAATTCTAATTTTATTTTTATCTATGTTTAACTTTGAACACAAATATTTTTTAAAATCTCAAAATTCACTAATGAATAATTCGTGCCAAAAAAAATAAATTGCAAAAAAGCGATATATAAGTAATTGTAAAAAAATAAGATAGAGTGGTTATGTCAGAAATAAAGATTTGATAATAATGAATAAAAAATGTGGAGAATATTATTCATTCACTTATTTATTAGCCAAAATGGTTAATTTATAAAAGTGCAAAATATAGAAAATGTGATTGATTAATAGTGGTTTATGGGTAAATATTATGGCTGTATTTAAACAGACTATGTTCAAATGGTTAAAAAATATTCACTATAATCTAATATTTTAGACCCATACTACATATTGAAACTGCTGATTTAGTTTCTTTTTCGTACCAAAAGTTATAGTTTAGTTTGTCTATTTGAGTTGGGTTCATTATATCTTGAATGACATAAAATGGAAATGTACCACACACTCTTTTTGATTCAAATTGAGTATTCACTAACTGGAAAAAGTCGTCTTTATTATTATTTTGAATTGAGTTTATTAATTTATCATCAAATAATTTTATATCTTGTTCGAGAATAGCAGCATCTTCAGTGTCTCCAAACTTTTGTCCAATATGGCATAAATCACCGCTCGCTAAAAATAATGTTTTTTTATTATATTGGGTTAAAGTATTCTTAAAATTATCAATAAATGCTAAGTACTCTTCATTTTTATTTGGTGAATTGTTAGATTTAAAATATTCATAAGTAGTACCTGTTAATATAGGTAATACTTTTATTTTTTTATTATTAAATATATGTTGTAATAAAACAATGTGTAATTCTAAGGAATGTTCATTAATATGAGCTAAATCATCATAATGAATATTGCAATTTGCTTCTAATAAGTTTAAGAATTCTTTGTCAGTATCAATTATTCCTAAAGGAGTTTTGTAATTTTTTTTAGTAAACATAAAATCATTTGTAGATCTATAATGTGCTGTTCCAAATAAAACTATTAGTTCTATATCTTCTGTGTCTAAAGAATTAAATGCTCTTGCATAGGTTGAATGTGTGTTTGGTCCTGTTCTATAATCTAAATGAGGAGCCATTATTCCATCAAATTTAATGTCCGACTTCTTCGAAGAATTTAACATATAATTCAAATATTTTTTCAATTCATAAGGATCATTCGGGTAAGTACTACCATTACATACACTTTCTTTTATACTTGATTTTAAATAATTCTTTATTCTTTCTTTAGCAGTTAGAACATCTTCAGTATCTAAAAAATTATTTTGAACTAATAAATTAATAAATCCGATTAAATCATATGTACTTATTTTTGGATTATTCAAATTCTGAAGAATTATTTCGATACTTGAATTTCCATCAATCAATTTTAATATAGCTAATTCAGTTTCGTGAAAAGCGACTGGTTGTTGAATAAGACCTATTTCATCAAAAACAACAAATAAAATAACTCCATTTTGTTCAATTTGATTATATTTTAAATCACTTCTTAATTTTGGAATTATTTGATCAATCATAAATCACCAAGTTTAGGTCTTAACGTTATTTCTTCTGGAATTAATCTACTATTCATAGATAATTCTAAAACAGAATATATGCCTTGAGCAACATCCTCAATTTCCATCATTCTACCTTCTCTTTGGTCTATTGTGTTTTTATCCCATAGATCTGTTTCTGTAGCACCAGGATAAACATCAATTATATCAACTCCTTTGCTTCGCACTTCTTGTCTTAGCGAACTAGTCAAGCCCTTTAAAGCTAATTTTGTAGCAGAGTAAGAAGTGTTAAATGGGAATACTTTTTTAGTAACTACAGAATTAATATTTATAATTTTACCATAATTGTTTGAAATCATATCTGGTAAAAATGAATTTATACAATTATATACACTAAAGAAATTAATTTCAAATAAATCTCTTACTTCTTTAATATCAGTTTCTAAAAATGGTTTAAAGAATGCAAATCCAGCATTATTAATTAAAACATCAATTTTTATATTTTTACTTGCAATTGAGTTGTGTAAGTCAACTATTTCATTTTCTTTTGTTAAATCAGTTTTGATAAATTCAACTTTGTGCTTATCAAGTAATTCAGCATTGCTATAATTTCTACCACAAACAAAAACTTTGCTTACTTTATTAGATAGTAATATTGCAGTGGCTAATCCAATTCCTCGAGTTCCACCTGTTATTAATACATTTAGTTCATTAATTTTTTTCATTTTTTAATATTTGTTTTAGGAATAAAATTCTGCACGTACTTTGGAACAAACTTAGTTGAATCTTCAAATTCATTATTTAAGTATTTTTGATTTGCAAGTTCTACCAAATTATCGATTTTATTAAACGAATAATCAACTTTAATATTATCAGGAAATTCACCTGCTTTTAAATTATTACTAACTTGTTCAAAATCATATTCTTCAGAGTTAATTAGTGTAATTGATTCAATTTCATTCAAATTAGAATCAAATGTTTGGGTGTAATAAAATGGTCCGTGTGATTTAATCATAACAGATATGTTTTTAGTTTGATTAATCAAAGGATAAGCCCATACTTCAGTTGAAGAAACTGCAATTAATTTAGGATTATTTTCAAAAGTTAAAGCTTTTGCTAATGAAATTCCTACTCTTAGACCAGTAAAAGACCCGGGTCCAGCAGAAATAGCAACTGATTTTAAATCAGATACTTTAATACCAACATCCTTTAAAACTCTATTTATATTTTTAGTTAATATTTTATCATGAATATTCTTTAAATATAATGAATATGATGCAATTAACTTATTGTTATCGCTTAGAGCAACAGCACATAAATTAGATGAAGAATCAATTGATAAAATTAAATTATTCATAGTCTAACTCTTCTAATGATTTGTTTATTTTCCATAATATTTCAACAGAATGTTCTTTGTTTCTTATTGGAATTTCTAAAGTAATTTTATTTCTACCTTGATTTAATTTTGAATTATCAATCGTTTGAATATGATCTAATACAATAGGAAAAGCACGTTGATAGAATAATTCATTACTTGCTTCTGGTAATTCAATTATCATATTGGTATGCTTAACTGATACTTTAGTGAAGCCAGTTTTAATTGCTTGTATTCTCAATTTAATAACAAATAATAAATTCATCACTTGAATAGGTATTTTTCCAAATTTATCTGTTAATTCATTTTGAATTTCGGTTAATTGCTTAATTTCTCTTATAGAATACAATCTTTTATAATATTCAAATCTTTCGGTATCAGTATAGATATAGTCTTCAGGAATAATTGCATCATCAACAGTATCAATTGAAACATCATTATTTAAAAGTAAACTTGTTGTTAATTGTTCTTCAGATTCAAAAATATTAGCAAATTCATCAATTTTTAATTCTCTAACTGCTTCATCAAGCACTTTTTGATACAAATCAAATCCAATATCATAAATAGCACCACTTTGCTCAGAACCAAGTAAATTACCAGCACCCCTTATTTCCATATCTCTAAGTGCGATTTGAAATCCTGAACCTAAGTCAGTAAATTCTTCTATTGCTTGTAATCTTTGGATAGCTACTTTACTGATTTTAGTGTCATTAGGAATTAATAAATAACAATATGCCTGTAAATTAGTTCTTCCAACCCTTCCTCTTAATTGATAAAGTTCGGCAAGTCCAAAATTTTGTGCTTTATTAATAATCATTGTATTTGCATTTGGAATATCTAATCCAGATTCGACAATTTTGGTTGTACAAAGGACATCTATTTCACCAGAGATAAATTTCTGCATAATATCTTCAAGCTCTTTTGATTGCATCTGCCCATGAGCCATTTTAAACTTTACAGAAGGCATTATTTCTTGTAAATCATACATTATTAATTCTAAATCTAATATTTTATCATTTACAAAAAATACTTGGCCACCTCTTTTTAATTCTTTTGAGATTACATCTTTTATTAATTCAATATCCCATTGTTGAATCTCTGTTTGAATAGGTAATCTGTTTTTAGGTGGAGTTTCCATAATAGATAAATCTCTAGCACCCATTAATGAAAAGTTTAATGTTCTCGGAATCGGAGTTGCAGTCAGATTTAGTGTATCAACTGAAACTCTTAATTCTCGTAACTTTTCTTTTGCTTTAACTCCAAATCTTTGTTCCTCATCAACAATTAATAGTCCAAGATTTTTAAAGATAATATCTTTACTCAATATTCTATGAGTACCAATTAATATATCAACTTTTCCAGTTTTAATATTAGAGAGAATATCTTTTTGTTTCTTTTGTGGAACAAAACGTGACATCACTTGAATATCCACTGGGTATCTATGTAGTCTATCAATGAATGACATAAAATGTTGATGAGCTAATATTGTTGTTGGGACTAAAACAGCAACTTGTTTTCCACTTTGCACAGCTTTAAATGCTGCTCGAATAGCAACTTCAGTTTTACCAAATCCAACATCACCACAAAGTAATCTATCCATAGGCATTGAAGATTCCATATCTTCTTTGATTTCTTCGGTTGCTCTTTTTTGGTCAATAGTATCATCATAAATAAATGATGCTTCAAATTCTTTTTGCCAAGTCGAATCTTTATCAAAGGCAAATCCTTCTTGTAATTTTCTTTTTGCATAGAGTTTGATTAACTCTCTAGCAATATCTTTAATTTTCTTTTTATGTCTGGCTTTTCTCTTATCCCAGTCACTACTTCCTAATTTATTTAATTTTGGCTGAATACCTTCTTGTGCTGAATATTTTTGAATTTTATTAATATAATTCATATTAACATAGAGAACATCGCCACCTTCGAATGCTAATTGTACACAATCCTGATAACTATCACTAATCTTGACTGTTCTAAATCCTTCAAATCTTGCAATCCCTTTATCTTCGTGAACAATATAATCACCATTTTTTAAAGAATTTAACTCTACAATAGATTTATTAGATTTAGCTTTATTATTAGATTTATTATAAATTCTATTTCTATGGAAGATTTCATGTTCAGTATAAACAAATAAACTATCATTAAATTCAAATCCAGCAGAAAGTGAGTGATCTATCCAATTTATTTTATTAAACAGTTGGTTTATTCTATTCTCATCAAAAGATAAATCATTCTCTAAATGTGCAAAAATAATATTTGATAATCTTTCTAAATAATTTTTAGATTCAGCACTAATTAATACTTCAAATCCTGCGTCAATTTGATAAAGTAGTTTTTTACTAAATTCTTGAATAGAAGAATCAAAGAACATTTGTTCTTTAGAATTAATTTTTACATTTGCTTTTTCAAATGAGTTTAAAATAATTTTATTAAATTCATCTATTAACTTAAACTCTTCATCTCTTAAAAACTCTAAATCATCAATAATAAATATAGAATTTTTAGGTATAATGTCCTTAAAAGTAATTAATTCAGAATCAGTTGAATAATTATTAAATGATTGAATGAATGAAACTGAAGAATGTTCTTTATTACTTCTTTGAGAGATTGGGTCAAACTCTCTAATTGATTCAATTTCATCACCCCAAAACTCTAATCTGAGAGGATGATTAAACGAAATAGGGTAGAGGTCAACAATTCCACCTCTAATTGCTATTTCTCCAACATCACCAACGTAATCTTTCCTGCTATATCCACTTTTAATTAAATGATTTGTAAATTCTGAAAAATTAATTTTTTGGTTAACTTTTAATTCAATTTTTGAAGTGAAAATTTCTTCCGGTTCTCTAATTTTTTGATTAAGAATATCTTTTGTAAGTAAAACAATATGAGAATCATTAGAAATAATATCGGTAGATGCCTGAATTAACCAAGAATTATTATCACTCTCTTCAGATAAACTATTTTTAAGATATTTTGAAGATTTGAAAGCAGATATTAATTTAGCATTGGGAGCAATAAATTCAATATCAGAATAATATGCACTTGCTATAGCAGCATTTTCAGTAATAATATATAATGGTTTATTTAATTTATCTGAAATTGCAGATATTAAAAAAGACTTTAATGATGCCTTAATATTATTTACATTTATAGATTCTTTTTTATCGGCTAAACTGATAATATCATTTATTCTTTTATCTGAATAAATTTTTTCTCTTAAAGTATTATAATTTTTTAGTATTTTCAAGTCAACCTGATTATATTTCTACTACAGTAACACCCGAACCACCTTCAACTAATGTTCCTTCTCTGAACGATTTAACAAGATGATGGTTAGACAAAAATTCTCTAATTGCAACCCTTAATGCACCTGTGCCTTTTCCATGAATAATAGTAATTTCAGGATTGTTATTAGTCATACTATCCGAAATTGCTTTATCCAATTCATTAATTGCAGCTTCGGCTCTCATACCTCTCATATCAAGACGTGATAATGTTCCAATTTTATAATCTTGTTCGACATTAATTATTTTATTGATTATCTCTTTTGGTTTAGAATCAGTTTTAGATAGTTTTTTTAGTTTAGTTTTTACTTTAATTCCATTAAATTCTACTAAACAATTACTAGCATCAATTTCAATAATTTGTCCAATAGAATCACCACCATCTATGATTACATTATCTCCAATGGATAATTTTTGGTCTTTAGAAATTAATGGCTTATCACTCTTTTGAGCTTTTTGAATTATTACTTCTTTTTCTTGAATAAATTCTTTTTTAATTTCAGAAATTGATTTCTTCTGGTCTTGAATACTTTGAATAGTATTTTCAATAAGTTTATTAGCACTATCTACAATAGAAGCAGCTTCATCTCTAGATTTTTGAATAATTTCTTGTTTTTTTATATTCAAATCTTTGATTTTATTTTGATATTCAATTTCTTTATTTTTAGCTAATCTATTAACTTTTATAGTTTCAATTTTCGCATCGTCTAGTTCTTTTTTAATTTTATTTAGTTCTGTAATACTTTTTTCTAAATCAAGTTGACCACCAAAAGTATATTTTTCAGAACGTTTCATCACTTCATTATTCAGTCCAATGCTTTTTGCTAAATTGAAGGCATAAGAATTACCTGGTAATCCAGCAAGGAATTTATAAGTTGGTCTTAGATTATCGCCGTCAAATTCTAAAGAAGCATTTTTTACAACTTCTTTATTCAAAGCATAATTTTTTAAAGATGATTGGTGAGTAGTAACAACAAAATTGATATTATAGTCAAGTAAAGTATCCATAATTCCACAAGCCAAAGCAGAACCTTCTTGAGGGTCAGTACCAGAGCAAATTTCATCAATTAATACTATACTGTTTCTATCAGCGTCATCAATAATATCTTTAATTCTTTTAATTTGCGATGAAAAAGTAGATAAATCATTTTCAATAGATTGGTTATCGCCAATTGAAGAATAAACCAATTTTGGTTTTATTTTTACTTTACCAATTGGGAAAATTCCACTTGCAACCATTAATGCAGTAATACCAATTGTTTTTAAAGCAACAGTTTTACCACCAGCATTCGGACCAGAAATAACATAAGCCATATTATTAGAATCAATATTAATTGATAAAGGAACAACTTTTGCAAATCCTAATTTGTTTACTAAAAGAGGGTGCTTTATATCTTCTAATATTATTTCATCATTATCAGTAATTATAGGTTTTTCACCCTTATTTTCTAAAGCATATCTTGCTTTTGAACAAATAGTATCAATTTGAGTAACAACTTCAGTAGTATATTTGAACCTATCAGCATCAATCGCTATTTGTTTAGTTAAAATCTCAAGTAATCTATAAATTTCACGTTTTTCAGCATTTTTAAGTAAAGATATATCATTATTCATCTCCACAATTTCTTGTGGTTCAAAAAACACAGTACTACCTGTTGCCGAAACGCCATGAATAATTCCAGCAGTTGCTCTTTTATTTGAAGATTTTATAGGTATTACAAATCTATCTTCTCTGATGGTAACAAAGTCATCTTGAGCAATATCATCATCTAAAGACTTGCGTAATATTTTTTGAATTCTATCTCGTAATCTATTACTTTTATCATTTATTTCACTTCTAATTCTACGTAATTCCGGAGAAGCATTATCTTTAATATCTCCAGATAATTCAATTATATCAGTAATTTGTTTTTCTAAATTTCTATTATGATATATCTCATTAGAAAGAGCAAGTAGATTAGGATAAATTTGGTTTACACCAGCAAAGTAATTTGATAATCTACGAAATGCTGCAATCAATTCTAAAACATCTAATATCTCGTCTGTATTAAGTACAGAGTTAATTACTTTTGTCTTTTTTAATATTTTAGTATAATCTTCAAAACCAGCGAAAGTTAAATTTTCCTCATTACTAAGTAAATTATACATTTCATCAACATAATTTATTTCATTAGTAATATTTAAGGAGTTTGTATCTGGTCTAAATGCAAGGATAGATTCTTTTGCTTTTTCAGAATATGCGTATTTCGAAAGTATTTTTAGTAAACTATGATATTCCAACTCTAATAAAGAACTTTCTAAAATGGAATTAAACTTATTTTCCATTAAGATAAAATCTCCTTAACAATGCTTTGAACCACTTTACCATCAGCTTTACCTGATACTTCTTTCATAACAGCTCCCATCAGTTTGCCCATATCTGCCATAGTACTCGCATTTGTATCAAGCTTAACTTTTAAAGCAATTTCTTTAACTTCGTCTTCACTTAATTGTTTAGGTAAAAAACCAACAATAACTTCAAGTTCTTCTTTTTCTTTTTCAGCTAATTCTAATCTTCCACCATTAGTGAACATTTCAATAGATTCACGTCTCATTTTTGCTTGTTGATTAAGCAGTTTAATAGATTCATCTTCATCCAATACTTTTCCAGAGCCAGATGTGTTAAATTCAATAATAGATTTTTTAATTGCTCTTAAAACATCTAACTTTGTTTTATCTTTATTTTTCATTGCAGTAGTTAATTGCTCATTAACTAATTGTTCTAAATTCATTTTATATCCCGTATATATTTTTATTAAGCTATTGACGATTAGAATCAAAATTTCATATAATTTAAAATAAAAAAGGAATTATAGATAAATATAATTCCTTTAAAATTTTGAAATATTCAAATATACTATTTATCTGTGCTTTCTTCCTTTTTAGCTTCACCAGCTTTTTGGATAAAATTCATATCAACAGCACGTAATCTAAATCCAGCAGTTTTAACACTTTCAGCTAAAGTGTATAGATTTTCATCATTAAATAATTTCTTAATTGATTCACGATGTTCTACCCAGCTATAATGAAGAGGGCAAGGGTAGTAATGACCACAACCTTCTAATCCTAATGCACATTCTTCAAATAAATTTTTTCCATCTATAGCTTCAACTATTTCCATCAAAGAAACATCTTTTGCAGGTTTAACTAACTTAACTCCACCATTTGGACCTTTGTAAGATTCAAAGATTTCTTTTTTAGTTAACTCTTGTAAAATCTTTGTTAAAAAATGAGAAGAAAGATATAATTCTTTTGCAATTTTAGAAATAGGTATAAACTTATTTTCACCATCTTCGATAGCTATAAAAATTGATGCTCTAATTCCATAAATACATGCTTTAGATAATAAAGCCATAGATACTTTTTCCTAAATTAAGACTAATTTATCCGAAAATTAAGTAATATATTTTAAATAAAAAAAATATATTTTTAATGTTAAAAATTAAATGATATTTTTAATAATATTATAAAACTTGTAAACATCTAAAAATGAGTTATATAAAGGCACAGGGGCAATTCTAATTACATCTGGTTCTCTCCAGTCAGCAATTACACCATTTTCCATTAAAGTATTAAAGATTTCTTTACCCTTTTTCACTTTAATTGAAATCTGACATCCTCTTTCCTCAAAATTATTTGGTGTTATTGTATTAATATTACTTTTATCTAAAGTTCCTAATAAATATAAGATGTATTCAGTTAACTTTTCAGATTTATCTCTAAGTTTTTTCATTCCAACTTCTTCAAATACATCTAATGAAGAATTTAATGCTGCAAGTTGAAATATGGGAGGATTTGAGAGTTGCCATGCTTCAACACCTTCAATTGCTTCAAAGTCTGGCTTCATTAAAAAACGAGTTTCTTTTTTAGTTCCCCACCATCCTTCGAAGCGAGGGCCACTATGATTTTTATGTTTTTCATGAACAAAAGCTCCAGCAATTCCACCAGGTCCAGAATTAAGATATTTATACGAACACCAAACTGCAAAATCTACATTCCAATCATGAAGTTGTAGGTCAATATTACCAGCTGCGTGTGCTAAATCAAAGCCAGCTACTATTCCGTGTTTATGACATTCTTCTGTTATTCTTTTCATATCAAAATATTGCCCAGTGTAATAATTTACCCCAGCAAACATAACTAAAGCAAGTTCATCTGCATTAGAATTAATTAATTCAAGCACTTCTTCAGTACTAATTACATCACTTCCGTCTTTTGCTTTTGCAATTATTAAATTATCTTCAATATTTAGATTATGATACTTTAATTGAGACTTGACAGCATAGATATCACTCGGAAATTCATTATTAGCTATCATTATTTTGCATTTCTTTCCTTTAGGTTGAAAGAATGAAACCATCAATAAATGTAAATTAACAGTTAAAGAATTCATCGCAACTACTTCATTAGGTAATGCACCCACTACATTTGCTAATTTTTTTGTTACTATTTCATGATATGGCATCCAAGGATTTTTAGCATGAAAATGTCCTTCTACTCCGTACTTTGCCCAATCTTCTAACTCTTGATTGATATAATCTTTTGTTTGTTTGGGTTGCAATCCTAATGAATTCCCAGTGAAATAAATTGTTTCTTCACCATTTTTATCTAAAGGTATATGAAATTTATTTCTGTATTCTCTTAATTCATCTTGACTATCTAATTGCTTCGCAAATTCTATTGTGTTTTGATATTCCATTTTAATATTTATTTGATTTATAATTATTTATTTTCTTTTGGTAACATTTCAATTAAATTACCTTCTTTGCTAAAGAACATTATATTTGATTCTTCTTTAATTTGTTGCTTTCCTGATACATTAATAGATTCAGAACCAATAACTGTTCTAACTTTTGCATCTTTGTCGTGAATCTTGAATGATGCTTTGTCTTGGTCGTCAACTAATAATAAGTATCTAAGTTTATTATCTTTAATACCAACAAGACCAGGTAAATTTTGAATTACTTTTAGCGATGTAGAAGAGCCACTATTTGGATTATAAACTTCTACATAACTATTTTTAGCTATTGGATCATATCCATCAGAGAAATAAAATTTACGATTTACATTGTCAACTGTATAAACATTACTTCCAAAACTTCCGGGCAATTCAACCATAGCATTTGTATTATTTGAAGTATTAAATGCAAAGTCTTTTCCATAAACCATATAAATTGAATCTCTTATTATCTTACTTCCATAAGGAGTATAATATGCAAAGTCATTTTTATTACTTGGGCCAGTACTACCTTTTTTTAAAGTAATATATGGTTGATAATTATTAGGATCTAAAAGTAGAAAAGATTCTCTTTCACCATCATCCATTCCTAAATACAATGAAGCACTTTTCACTTCCTCAGAAATATACATTTTAGCACTATTTTCACCTGGAATTGAAATATAAGCTTTATCATTATTTACTCCAACTGATAATTTTACTTTCTTACCATTTTCTTTGTAAAATGTAAGTGACGCCTCGTTTTTGTTTGTTAATCCAAATTCGGCTACTTTTCCATCTTCACTTTTTAAAATAAACTTTTCTGCTTCTATAATCGAAGGAAGTTCAAAATCTGGTAATTTTACTTTTTGTTGGAAGCCATAAATTAAAAAAGAAAATAATGTGATTGATAGAAGTGTGTTAAATATTCTATACTTTCTATTCTCTTTTTCAAGTTTTTCAAATTTTTTATCAAGATTTTCGTGCATATTGAAAATATTCCTTTAATTTTGGAAAGTTTATATTTACGAAATTAAAAAAAATAATTCAGATAGTATATGGAAAGATTAAAATCAATTATAATAACTTTTCTTTTAACTTTAATTTTATTAGGGTGTTCAGACGAAGAAGGTGACAAAACTATTTTAATAAATATTCCTAATTATGTGCCAGTTTCATCTATTGATAAAGGTGATCATATTATCGTTTTATTCCAAAAGTCTGAAAAATTAACGATAACTGAAGGATACAATGATTTGTATTTAATGTTTAGAGATGAAAAGAAACAATTAAAGGTAACTGATATTACTTTTTCAACTAAAACATATATGATGACTGGGAATGAACTATATTATGGAGCAACATTTCCTGATAATAAAGCAAACAGTTTGAAGATATTTCCAGTACCGACCTACTTCACTAAATCCGAAAATAATATTGATAAATGGTTTTTTGAAATAACTTATAAGTATAAAAACAAAGAATATAAAGAAACAATGCAAATTGATGTTAGTTCCAATATCTTCTTTACTGACTTTACTTATGACAATAAAGAATATTTCATAAGCCAAATAAATCCAATTAATGGACGTATTGGCGTGATGGATTTTGATATGTCGATTATCGAAAAAGAAGATGGTAAGTATAGTTATTCCAATAATTTTACAACTACTATTAAAGTTACAGATGGTGTGATTGAAACTAATAACAATGCTGCACCGATTTTTATAAAAGATGGCTTTTATAAAGGAACTATTTATGTTCCAAATATTGGTGGATGGGAAGTTGAATGCGATTTATTTTTAGATGGGGTAGAGGTTTACAAACATTACTATCCAATTTTAATTAAAACAGAACAATAATTATTATTATTTAAAAACGGAGATATAATGGAAATTAAAAATGTATTGGTAATCGGTGCTGGACAAATGGGGAATGGTATTGCTCAAGTCCTTGCAACTAAAAACTATAATGTAATCTTACAAGATTTATCTGATAGCAACTTAGAGAAAGCTATTGCTACTATCAGCAAGTCTTTGGATAGAATGGTCAAAAAAGAAATTATAAATGATGAACAAAAAGCAGCTACTTTAGGGAACATAAAAACTACTATCAATGTTAGTGATGCTAAAGATGTTGACTTTGTTATCGAAGCTGCAACAGAAAATAAAGATTTGAAGTTCAAAATATTCAAGATGTTAGACGAAACAATTAATAGTAATGCAATTCTTGCTTCTAACACTTCAACAATTTCGATTACAGAAATAGCTGCAGCCACAAATAGACCCGAAAAAGTTGTAGGTATGCACTTTATGAACCCAGTTCCAGTAATGAAGTTAGTTGAGATAATCAAAGGTCTGACGACAAACGATGATACTTATGAAACAATCATCAATCTAACTAATGACTTGAAAAAAATACCTGTTACTGCAAATGATTTCCCTGGATTTATAGCAAATCGTATTTTACTTCCATTCATTAATGAAGCATGCTACACTTTGATGGAAGGTATTGGAACAGTGGACGGTATCGACAAGGTAGCAATGCTTGGATTCGCACATCCAATGGGACCTCTTGCACTTGGGGATTTAATTGGCTTAGATACTTGCCTAGCAATTATGGAAGTACTACATAATGACCTTGGCGATACGAAATATCGTCCTTGTCCTTTGCTTAAAAAGTTAGTAGCAGCAGGGCATTACGGTCGTAAAAATGGAAAAGGATTCTACGATTACACAACTGAAACTCCAACACCAATGAAATTCTAATAAATTTCAATTATATTTATTCTAAGGAGCTTCGGCTCCTTTTTTTATTTATTTATTTTAAAAATATTTAAAAAAAATCACTGCAAAAAACTGCAAAAAACTGCAAAAAATGGGTCATTGAGCGGAGTCGAAATGTCTCGTCATTCAGAGCGAAGCGATGAATCCAAAAAAAACGTTACGTCATTCTGAACGTAGTGAAGAATCTCCCAGAAATTTCAATCGTAATTCTGAACCCAGTTCTTTGAAAAAATGCAAAAAAACTGCAGAAATTGCAAAAACTGCAAAAACTGGGTCATTGAGCGGAGTCGAAATGTTTCGTCATTCAGAGCGTAGCGAAGAATCCACAAAAAACTCTATGTCATTCTGAGGCGTAGCCTAAGAATCTCCCAGAAATTTCAATCGTAATTCTGAACCCAGTTCTTTGAAAAAATGCAAAAAAACTGCAAAAATTGCAAAAACTGCAAAAAATGGGTCATTGAGCGGAGTCGAAATGTTTCGTCATTCAGAGCGTAGCGAAGAATCCACAAAAAACTCTACGTCATTCAGAACGTGGTGAAGAATCTCCCAAAAATTACCAACGTAATTCTGAACCCAGTTCTTTGAAAAACTGCAAAAACTGCAGGAATGATATAATACTTTATATAACAATAATTTACAAAGAATAGAAATGCAAAAAATAACTAAAAGCACAAAAAAATCACTGCAAAAAACTGCAAAAAACTGGGTCATTGAGCGGAGTCGAAATGTTTCGTCATTCAGAGCGAAGCGATGAATCCATAAAAAACTCTAGGTTATTCTGAACCTAGTGAAGAATCTCCCAAAAATTTCCAACGTAATTCTGAATCCAGTTCTTTACAAAAACAAAAAAACACCGGCATTTCCAGCAATTTTTTTCATCCGGAGGATAACACAAAATATTCAGCATAGCTAATACAATAAAAATACCAAAAATAAAATAATCAAAAATTAATTAAAAAGGAAGGATAAATTAAGAAGAAATAAAAAGCATAAACATAAAAAAAAGGATTATAAATAATCCTTTTAAAAAAAACCTTACTCGAGATTGATACACATTTTTCTTAATGTTTCAACTGTTGTGTTGTAGTCTTGTTCGCTAATGTTTTTCTTAGCAGTTGCAATAGTATATTCCACAATAGGTCTTAATTTATTGTACTGCCTTTTCCCTTCAGCAGTTAACTTAATTATTCTATTTCGTTTGTCTCTTCGGTCAATTAAACGTCTAACTTGTTTTTTACTTTCCATTGTATCAAGTAAACGAGTAACAGCAGTTTTGTCTTGCATAAGTAAATCGCCAAGTTGGTTCTGATTTCTATCTTCATATCTGAAAATAAAAGCTAAACAAATCCATTCTTCTATAGATACTTTTATTCCATTCTCTTTAAAATTCGATAGAATTCTGAATCTTAATTGCTTAGTAAAATGTCTGACATTATATCCAATTGATTCTTCAAGTTTGTAAACTATTGATTCTAAATCGTTTATTAAGTCATCGCTATTACTATTAGCATTTTTCGGATTCACTTTTGATGTTTTTGATACATCTTCACTCATACCCTTTAAACCCCTTATTTTTTAAATGATAGATTTTTCCAATTACTAATTTTGTGCTCAGTTGATGGTAATATTTTCTTATTTTTATTTTTTAAATACATAAATGAAGAAATTAATGCTAAGTCTTCATTATCTGCAATTTTGTCATTTTCTAGAATTCTGTTATCAAAACTTTTATCAATAAAACTGGTATCAAACCATTCATTTCTAAATGTATTATCATCCATAACTTTAGACAAGAAAGGGATAATATTATTGAAACCAATTATTTTATAATTTTTAAGTGCTGTTTTCATTTTATCAAGAGCTTCATCTCTTGTTTGGGCATAAGTAATCAATTTTGAAATCATTGGGTCAAAATGGATGCTAATCTCGTCTTGAGATTCAATTCCACCATCTACTCTAACTCCATTCCCAGAAGGAGATTGTAAGTAGTTGATTTTCCCGATAGATGGTAAGAAATTATTAAGTGGATCTTCCGCATAAATTCTACATTCAATAGCAAATCCCTGAATTTTAATATCTTCTTGAGTAAACGGCAACTTAGAACCATAAGCAACTTTGATTTGTTCTTTCGCAAGATCTACATTTGTCACTAATTCTGTAACAGGATGCTCAACTTGCAAACGAGTATTCATCTCAAGAAAGTAAAAATCTTTATTCAAATCTAAGAGAAATTCAATTGTACCAACACCTTCATAATTACAAGCTCTTGCAGCATTTACAGCTACTTCACCCATTCGATTTCTAAGGTCTTCATCCAGCACAACTGAAGGAGCTTCTTCGATTACTTTTTGATGTCTTCGTTGAATAGAGCAATCCCTTTCGCCAAGGTGTACAATGTTACCATGTTGATCAGCAATTACTTGAATTTCAATATGTTTAGGGTTAATTATATATTTTTCCATATAAACTAAATCATCACCAAAAGACTTAATCGCTTCACGTTGAGCAGCTTGATAACTTTCGATAAATTCTTCTTCTTTATGGACTAATCGCATCCCTTTACCACCACCACCAGCCGCAGCTTTTAATAAAATAGGATATCCAATTTTATTAGCAATTTCTTTAGCTTCATCAAAGTTTTCAATTTTTTCTTTAGTACCAGGAACAATAGGAACACCAGCTTTATCCATTAGTATTCTGGCTTCAGTTTTACTACCCATCACTTCAATTGAGTGTGGTTTAGGACCAATAAATTTTATATTAGCATCATTACATGCTTGACTAAACTTAGCGTTTTCAGAAAGGAAACCATATCCAGGGTGAATAGCTTCACAGCCAGAATTTTTAGCAATATCAATAATTTGTTCAATATCTAAATAGCCACTTTTCGGAGTATCAGATTGTAATTGATAAGCAAAATCAGCATTCATAACAAAAGGCATTTTTTTGTCAACTTCATGAAAAATAGCTACACTTTCAATCCCCAACTCTCTTGCTGCATTAATTATTCTTATTGCTATCTCACCTCTATTAGCTATTAGTATTCTTTTAAACATAAATTATATTATTTGAATTGTATTTTTTATAAAACACTATAATATGGAATTTTATTCATATTTACAAATACATTTATAGAAATGTGGATTAATTTAATTAAAACATTAATATTAATTAATAGAATTATAAAGTTATAAAATAGAAGTTAAAAAAAGTGAATTTATACAATAGTAAATTGATTATTTAGTCTATAGATGTTTTGTTATGTAAATTATATTGAATGCTAAATTTAGAATTAATTACAGAATTATTAAAAAATGATGGTGGTAGATTCCAAGTTTCTAGTTTGGAAAAAGCTTATACTTTTTGTTCAAAATTGACAAAATCACACTATGAGAATTTTCCAGTTGCATCAATTTTAATTGCAAAAGAATATCGTAAGTATATTTATTCAATTTATGCATTTGCTAGGTTGGCTGATGATATTGCTGATGAAAATATTGATGGATTGAATAAAATAGAAAGTTTACATTTCTTAGAAGAAAATATTAGCGTTGAAAATAAAAGCAATCCAGTATTTTGGGCTTTACAAGATACAATTAAAAAAATAAAATTGGATAAGCAACTGTTAATTGATTTACTTATTGCATTTAAATCAGATATTGAGTTTAAAAGTTATGATTCGATAGACGAATTGCTTGCTTATTGTTCAAAATCGGCAAATCCTGTCGGACGAATTGTGTTAAGAGTTTTTAATGATGATATTAAGAAGAACGTAAATTTGAGTGATAGTATATGTTCTGCACTGCAATTGACTAACTTTTGGCAGGATTTATCTAGAGATTTAGTAAATGGAAGAAATTATATTCCTAATAACTTATTAGAGAAATATGGTTTAAGTGAAAAAGATTTATTAAATTTGCAAAGTTATGAAGAAATAAATCAATGTTTAGATGAATTATTTAAGATTACTTTTGATTTATTTGACGAAGGTAGTTTGTTAATTCAGCAAGTTAAGAATAGAAGACTAAGGTTTGAATTGAAACTTACGATTCTGGGTGGGCTTGAAATATTGAAACAATGTAATGAAATGAAACATAGATTATTAGTAGAAAGACCAAAATTAGAGAAAAAAGATTATATAAATTTAGTTTATAAAGCAATAAAATGGAAGTGATAACTCAATCAAATTTAGCAGATTACGAAAATGTAAGTAGGGAAGAATTCGAGAAGTCGAATTTTCTTTATTCTTTTTCCTTTTTACCAAAAGAGGAAAGAGCGGCTATTAATTCTGTTTATGCTTTTTTTAGTTATATTGATAATATAGTAGATGACACGCCAACTATTGACAAAAGCGATTATGATAAGAAATTAAAAAGACTTGAATTTTGGGATAATTCTATCAATAAAATTTATGACAAAAAGGAAAATTCTAATTTATTGAAACCATTAGTAAAAACAATTGATAGGTTTATGATTCCACGTCAATATTTTATGACTTTGATTGATGGTTGTAGAAGAGATTTAAGTCAAAATAGATATGAGACTTTTGAGGATTTAAAGGAGTATTGTTATTCTGTGGCGAGCATTGTTGGTCTGACTTGTATTGAGATATTTGGATATAAATATGAAGACACAAAAAACTATGCAATAAATTTAGGATATGCTTTACAACTTACTAATATTATTAGAGATGTAAAGGTTGATAAGGATAGGGGATATATATACTTACCTAAAGAAGATTTGATTAAATTCAAGTATTCTGAACAAGATTTATTTAATGAAGTATATAATGATAATTTTAGAGATTTGATGAGTTTTCAAGTGAAGAGAGCCAGAGAATATTATCATAGAGCAAGATCATTTATGCGACCCGACGAAAGAAATAGACTTATTGCCGCTGAAATTATGGATGATATTTATTTTAGACTTTTAGATAAAATTGAGTTAAATGATTATAATATCTGGGAGAAGAAGATTAAAGTATCTACTTCTCATAAAATTATGATGGCTCTAAAACATTGGCTTTCTGTTAAGTTATTTGTTAAGCGAATAAAAAGTTAATTATTTATATTTCTTTTTATCCAAATAAATCTTCTAACATAATATACTGTTGCCAGTAAGTTAGAAATTGACATTATTCCAAAAGAAAATAATCTTCTGCTTCTTGCAATTTCATCAGGAAAATCAAGAGATAAAGTAAATTGCACTATACAAGCAATAGCAAATAATAATGTAATCGCTGCTACTAAGTGCCCAATATGTTTATTGCCACTTTTTAAACCAGAGCTTGAAGATAATAAAATAAAACCAACAAGTGGAGCAATTAAAGCTGAAAGTGGTCTTGTTTCATTTGAGAAATATGAGAATAAGCCAACACCAATTAAGATTAAAGCATTTGTAGCGTTTACAATATGTTGCTTATTCATTTAGTCCTCTACTTCTTTTATTAATTTATTTAAAATATCAATTGCTGCAACAGGGATAATTGTACCAGGTCCAAAGATAAAAGTTACACCATTTTTATAAAGGAAATCATAGTCTTGTTTTGGTATAACTCCACCTGCTACAATCATTATATCTTTTCTACCAAATTTCTCTAATTCTTTAATTAAGTTAGGAATTAAAGTTTTGTGTCCTGCAGCTAAAGTAGATGCACCAATTATATGTACATCATTTTCAACTGCTTGTTTTGCTGTTTCGTAAGGTGTTTGGAATAAAGGACCAATATCAACATCAAAGCCCAAGTCTGCAAATGCAGATGAAATAACTTTAGAACCTCTGTCGTGTCCGTCTTGTCCCATTTTTGCGACTAAAATACGAGGTCTTCGTCCTTCGAGTTCAAAATATTTATCGCTTAATGCTCTTGCTTTATCGATTTCTGTCATATCCTTATATGCTCCGCTATATACACCTGAAATAGATCTGATTGATGGTTTGTGTCTGCCAGAAATTTTTTCAATTGCATCAGAAATTTCACCTAAAGTAGCTCCATTTCGAGCTGCTATAACTGAAAGTTCTAGCAAATTACCTGTGTTTGTTTCAGCAGATTTTGTAATATTTTCTAAAGATTTTAGAGTTTCAACATTATTTCTTGTGCTTTTTAAATGTTCAATTCTTTTGATTTGTCCAATCTTAACTGCAGTATTATCAATATCTAAAATCTCAAATTCTTGTTCATCATTTGCAATAAAGTCATTTACTCCTACTATGATTTCAGATTTGGAGTCTATGTGTGCTTGACGAACTGCAGCGGCTTCTTCGATTCTAAGTTTTGGAAGACCATCTTCAATTGCTATTGCCATACCGCCCATTTCTTGGATTTCATTGATATGCTTAAATGCTTTTGTAATTAGTTCATCAGTTAATTTTTCAATTGCATAAGAACCAGCAAATGGGTCAACTGTTTTAGTAATGCCACTTTCAATTTGCAAGTAAAGCTGTGTATTACGTGATATCCTTGCCGAAAAGTCGGTAGGTAGTGCGATTGCTTCATCGAGAGAGTTAGTGTGTAGCGACTGCGTTCCCCCAAATACTGCTACCATTGCTTCTAAAGTAGTACGAGCAACATTATTGAATGGATCTTGTTCGGTCAAACTCCAACCAGATGTTTGCGAGTGAGTTCTTAATGCTAATGATTTTGGATTTTTTGGATTAAATTGTTTTACTATACTTGCCCAAATAACTCTTGCTGCACGTAGTTTAGCAATTTCCATAAATACATTTTTACCTATTCCCCAGAAGAAAGATAATCTTGGAGCAAATTCATCAATAGATAATCCAACATCTAAACCTGCTTTGATATACTCTATTCCATCGCAGATTGTGTATGCAAGTTCTAAGTCGGCAGTTGCTCCTGCTTCTTGGATATGATAGCCAGAAATAGATATACTATTGAACTTAGGCATATTTTTAGAAGTGTAAGAAAATATATCGGAGATTATTCTTAAAGACATTTTAGGAGGATAAATATATGTGTTTCTAACCATATATTCTTTTAAAATATCATTTTGGATTGTGCCAGATAGCTTATCTGGGCTAATTCCTTGCTTTTCAGCAGCGACAATGAAGAATGCCATTATTGGTAAA
>JAUIIX010000089.1 GCA_030431515.1 bacterium | reverse complement strand
ATATATACTTTAGTATCTTTTCCATACACAAAAGCATCGGACATTACTCTATTGGTAATATCGTCTTTTATTATAATTGTTTTTGACAACATAATAAATGGCATAAAAATTACACCAAGATAAATAATCATTCTCATATTATTTTCCTTATTAATTAAAAAATTCCACTTATTGTGGGCTAAATAAAAACTATTTGGAAAATAATATATCAGGTGGGGGAGAAATAGGTATGTAAAACATCTCTATCAAACTGAAATTATCTGTATTAAAATCAATTCGTGAAAATGAAAACACTCTTTCAAAAGAAATTAAATTTAATAAATATTTGGCTAAAATAAAATCAACAAATGCAAAGACAACTGTTCGTGCATTTGTACTTGTTTTAATAAACTTAGTAAAAAATGAATAATAATCTTGTCTTAAAATACTTTCTTTTTTATCTAAATAACATAAAATATTAACTTTGTCAATATTAAAATCTACTCGAAGTACATCATAAATATATTCACCAATAACAAACTCATTAGGGTTTTCCCATTTTAATTGTATGAATAAATCATAATCAAAGGAAATAAGCTCAATATCTTTATCAAAATTCCCTTGCATTAAATTATACTTAATTTCTTTCTTGATACTGCTTTCTAACCATTTATATATTATATGATTAGCCCCTATTGAGAATAGCATGTTTCCCAATAGAATAATTGTCATCAATTTTATAAGTATTATTTTAAATGTCATATCCTACAAAATTAAGAATAATAATATTAAAAATTATTAAATTAATTGAAAATACCTTTTAAAAAAAAATCCGACTAAAAGCCGGATTTCTTAAATTATTAAAGATTCTAAAATTAATAAGATCTGTAATATTTAGCTCTATGATCAACAATCTCAGAATTTTCTTTGATTACTTTGAACCATTGATAGTAAATCTGACGTTCGCTATTTTGAACTTGTTGTACATAGTAATCAGCAAAAGCTTTATTAACGTCATCATCAGATGGAATAGATTTATTAATCAACTGAACAATATAATAACCTTTGTTTCCTCTAATAGCATTAGAAACACTACCATTTGATATACTGAAAGCAGTATTAGTAACAGCATATTCTCTTCCAGATACACCAGTTAAAATACCATTATTTTTAATATTTCCATTTTTTATTTCAGCTTTAGGATATTTCATTTTCACATTATCACCCATCTCACCAGATTTCACAGCTTTAGCAATATCTTCTGCAATTGGTTTTAAGAAATCTAATTTCTTTCTATTGCTTACTATTGTTTCGATTTCTACTTTTTTATCTTCAAAAGGAATAGTACCTTTAGCTCTTTTTTCAGAAACATATAATACAGCAATACCATAATTATCAAATTCTTGTGGTTCTGACAATGTTCCAACTTCATTAGAGAAAGCAAAATGATTTGCCCAGTTATTTCCTAATATAGTTTGGTCTTTTTTAAAGAAAGCAGTTTCAGTTACTCTGATATTTAACTTAGCAGCTAATGAATCAATATCTTCACCATCTTTTACTTGAGTGTAAAAAGAAAGTGCATCTCTTTTGATTGTATTTTTAGTTGCACCAGTCAATTTAGGAGAAATAGCAATAGTGCTATATTTGATTTCTTTAGATGATTTTTCATTAACTAATATAATATGATATCCAAATTGAGTTTCAACTACATCAGTAGCTTTTCCAACTTCTGCATCAAAAGCAGCAGTTTCAAAAGCAGGAACCATTGTACCTTTACCAAACCAACCTAAATCACCACCATTTTGAGCAGTTCCTTGGTCATCAGAATATTCTGCTGCTAATTCAGAAAAATCTTCACCAGCTCTTGCTCTTGCTAATACAGATTCTGCTTTAGCTTTAGACTCTTCTGGATTATCACCAGTTGCAATTAAAATATGACTTGCTTTAATTGCTACATTAGCACCTTCTCTTGAGTTAGTTACCATCATATAGTTAGTTTGACCATTCATTAAAAAAGGTCCGATAACTTTACCAGGTATTGCACCTGCAAGATACATAGAAACTTGAGGATCTAAATCTTTTATTAATGTAAAATCAACTTCATCTCCATTCATTTCATTTACTAATTGAACGAATTTAGTTACTTTCTCAGCACTATCTTGAGCTGAATTTAACTCTAAATTAATCTTTTGAATTTTCTTCTCTGCATTAATAGAATCATTTCTTGAAGGTGTTAAAGGAAAAATAACATATTTTAATTTTGCACCAGCATCTTGTCTGAAATACTCTTTGTGATTATTATAATATTCTTTTAAATCTTCTTCTGTAACTTTAATTTTATCATTTCCTACAGTATTTACATCTAACTGAATATAATTAACTTCAGCATTAGAGTTTTCGCCTCTATATTTTTCTTTAATATAAGTAGGAGAAACAATAGAACCAGCATTGTTAAGAGTAGTATTAGCAAAAGTACTTACTAATTGTAATCTAATTTGCTCACCCTTTGTAATTAAGTCTTTTCTAAAGTCAGTAATAAACTGAGCTTTTCTATTTGGATCAGCTTGACCCATATATTGACCTAATTTCTCTGGATTAGTTACTACATCCAAATACATCTGTCTATTAAACTGACCAGTTGAGTCTGCAAACATTCTTCTCATACTTTGAGGAGGGTTGTTAATTAATTGATCTGCAATAACTGCATTTCCATCACTTAAACCCATTTTATTAAAAATTTGTTCACTTAATTTTAAGTCAACTAAATCTTGATAAATTTGAGCACGGATTGAACTTTCATCAATTTCAGTTTCTTCACCAGCTTCTTGCTGTTGAGCTCTTTGACGCTCTAATTGTTGTCTTACTAATTGTTCAAATTCAAAGTAAGTAATTTTGTCACCATTAACTTCAGCTATAGCTTGGTTTTCAGGGTTTCCACTTTGATTCATCAAAGTAGAAGTATCCATATCTGAAATAACCATAAACAGTATAAATAACACTGCAAATGTTGCTAAAAAGTAAGGCGACATCGTTCTAATTCTTTCGAAAACTCCCATTTTCAAATCCTTTTAAAAATAATTATTTTAATTTACAAAATACAAACCACAAATTTATACAATTTTCCTAATACTGCAATAATATTTATGAAAACTATTAAAATTTTATTTATTTTGACCTAATAAAATATTTTCATTCTAAATACTTCACTATAGATATTTAGAGAATAAATCAAAATGATTATTAATAAAAATTAATTAATAAGTATTTCTACTTAATTTATTTTGGAATATTTTTGTTAAATTGCTGTTTATAAGGAGAAAATTATGAAAATTATTATACTTTTAATATTATCTACTATTTATTTTGGCTATGCCCAAGATATTAAATTCTATACTATAAATAAGCAAAGCAATGAATTAGTTTTAGTTAGCAACTCTAACGATTACGAAGTTCTTGGAAAATTAGATTTTCTTGATGGCTCATCTATAGCAATGGACGTACATCCTAAAAATAATTTAATATATATTCTAAAAGGTAATGGCGAGATTTATACAGTAAACCCAAAAAATTTAGAAAGTAATTTTATTTCTAAATTAAACAATCCAAATATTGAAATAAAAGGATCTTGGAGAGGAATAACTTTTAATTTCAATGGTGATATGTTTACATTCAATGAAGAATCTGGTTCTGCACAAGGAAGACTATATAAAGTTCTTGATGTTAATTCTGGAATGTTTGATTACAAAACAGCATACAAATCTGGCTCTCCTTCTATATTAGGAATTGAATTTGATAATGATAATAGATTATGGACAATTGAACAATGTTGTAATCACAGATTAAATGTTTTTAATGGTTTCACTGGACAATTATTAAATATCCATAATAAAGCAGTATCTATAAATTATCCTGAGGACTTAGCTTATTTTGAAAATGAAGATATCCTAATTGGTATTGATATTAAAAACGAATACACTGCTGATATCACAGACTTTTTCTTTGCTGATAGAAAAACAGGTGAAACAGAAATATTTGTAACATTAGAAGGAAATTATTCTGGTGTTGCAGAATTTAATTCATTCTTAAGTATTGAAAAAGAAGAAATTGCTTATAATGTTTCTATATTTCCTAATCCTACATCAGATAAAGTTAGCATAAAAAGTGATAAATTAATCAAAGGGATTAAAATCTATTCAATGTCAGGTTATATTGTATATGAAACTAATAATAATTTAACTTCATTAGACATTGATATTAGTGAATATACATCTGGTGTATATATTTTAGAATATGAGATAAATAATAATTTATTCTTGAAAAAGATAGTTAAGAATTAAATAACTTACCACTATTTATTTCACTCATTGCACGTTGAAAACCTGCTTTGATTATATGCTCTACAGAAGCTAAAGCATCTTTAAGCATTTCATCTACTTCAACTTGCTCTTCTTTAGTAAAATTATTTAATACATAATCAACCAATTCACCTGGTCTAAATTTCTTATCTATCCCAAGTCGCAATCTCATAAACTCTGTTGTGCCAAGTTCTTGAATTACCGAAGAAGTTCCATTATGTCCACCATCAGAGCCGGTTGCTTTCACATGAATTTTACCAATTGGAAAATTATATTCATCTAAAAATATACAAACATCACTTGATTTTTGCTTATGAGTATTAAGTATTTGTTTAATTGCTATTCCAGAATTATTCATGTAAGTAGTTGGTAAAGCAAACATAACTTTCTTACCGAGAATACTCGCATCAGCATAATAATAATCTCCTTTTCCAGCTCTAAATTTTAATTTATACTTCTCTGCAATTTTCTCCATCAACATCCAACCAACATTATGCCTTGTTTTAGCATATTCATCACCAATATTTCCTAAACCTACAAATATATAATTGTAACCCATTTCAATTTCTTTTGTTATTTTGTTAAATTACTCTTTTAAAAATTCAAAATTAAATAATAAGATGATATTTTTTATTCTTTTAAATATTTTATTTTCACAAAAAAGCACAATAGAGAATACAAGTGCAATAGAATATAAAGTTAATAATATTGGGATAATTGGACTTGACTCCATGAAAGGAAGATTTGTTTACCCTAAAAACTCAAAGAATAATTTTATTTACTCAATAGGATTAATTTTCAGCGGAAAAAATTCTACAAATAATGAAATTTTTAATTCATATTCTATTAATAATGACAGAATATTCAAATCAGGAATGGGAAAAGAAGACTTAACAGAAAAATATAATCTTTACCAATCTAAATATTTTGATAAAGTAAGTGGAGAATCATTTTTAAACGAATATAATTATCCATTATTTAATTATTCAAATGACAAACCAGGTATTTATGTTGATGATAATTCAAATAGAAAACTCGGCAATTACACATCAGTTTTTATTCAATCAAATAACGACCTATTTAGCGTATTCAGTGACTCTTCGAATGGACTTTTGCTTACTTATCATCAAAGAATATTAAACTTCACTAATGCACCCTATATCATTGTAGAAACTAAAGTCATAAATAGAAATAATTTAGACTTAACAGATTGTTATTTTTCTCCCTATTTAGACCCAGACTTAAGTGAAGTAGGCAAAGAATTTGAGAATATCAGAAATGATGATGGAATTGTGGTTGATGAAAATATGCTATTCTATACTACTTACTTTTCAACTCCTTATTATCTTGGCTTTAGGTATTTACAAAAAAACTTAATCAAAGACGGTAATTATATAATTAAAAAAAATTATCAATTTAATGAAGTAAATTATAATATTCTTTCACCTGATATTGTACTAAATCAATCAAGTATTTATCATCAATTACAAAGAAAAAACTCATTAGAAAGTAATACAGATGTTCGAGCAATCGCAGGGATTGGCAAATTTGACTTAAAAGCAAATGACACCTTAGTAGTAACTTATACAATTGCAATTGCAAAAAGTATCGAAGAAAAACCAAGTGAAGATATTTCAAATATGACTAATATTTTAGATTTATTAAATAACATTGAAACATTATATTATGAAAATATATTCGATTATACTTTATCTGTTAAATTTGATAATATTAAAGATAATCAAGAAATAATATTTGATTTAGATAAGAGCGAATTTATAGATATTGAAAAAATAAATTCATTAAAAATTGGAAAATATTTGATTTTACGAAAAAAAGAATATAAATTTGAATTAATAAAAAAAATACAAATAGAATAAAATTGCAAATCAACAAGAAAAATATTAAAATATTTAATGAATTAAAATCCCAAGCCCAAGAAGGAAAGGGAGGTATCTTGCTTGTAACAGGCGAAAGTGGTTTTGGTAAATCCTTTCTTATCAAGCAAATGATACAAGAATGTAATGAGCCAAATAATAGAGTTCTCAATGTTTATGTTCAAAACGAAATCCCAATAGGAGATGTAAATGTTCATAATTTGCAACCATTAAAACCATTTGCAAAAGCACTCGAAGTTATTCTTGAAAGCAAAAACATAACTGCTAAAAAACAGCTTGCCCTTAATATGAGTTTGACAACTCTAACTGCTTTGCCTTTCATCGGTGATGTATTTTATGCTGCAAAAGAACTTTCTCGTGACTGGAGACAATACAAAAAAGAGAAAACTGATGAAGTATTTGAAGTAGAAGAAAATAGAGCAGATGAATTAATTAATGCTTTTGCATTAAAAGCCGAAAAAGGAACAATTGTTTTATTTATGGACAATATGCAGTTTGTTGATGGTGCAAGTGTAGAGTTGCTTCAAAAAATAAAAAAGAAAATTGCGAAACTTAATATTCTTATAGTCTTAGCATATAGAAAAAGTGATGCAGAAAACCCTCAAATTCCATTTTATCATTTTATTTCTGAGTCAAAAGATCTTGACCAAATAGAGTTAAAAGAATTTACTAAAGATGATACAATCAGACTTTCAAAAATTTATATAAATAACTACAAAGAAAATGAAGAGTTTGATGATTGGCTGTATAATAAAACACTTGGGAACCCAGGCGAATTATTTGAGTATTTCGACTATTTCAAAAGTATAAAAGCATTCGATGAAAAGGGTGATTTGCAGATAAACCTTGAATCTGAACTAATACCAACGAATGCAAAAGCAGCACTTGCAAGCTCTTTAAATGAATTAACTTTAGAAGAAAAAGACTTACTTGCTTCTGCTGCACAAGAAGGCAATGAATTTTCTGTTTTCCTACTTGCAGATATTATGAACACTGATATATTAAAAATTATCAGAACTCTTAAATCAATCCAAGAAAAAAGCAAAATTATTAGAAGCATAGGTTCATATAAACGATATGGAGTAAAAACAACAGTTTATCAATTCACACAAGTATTTTATTTCACTTACTTTAATAGTTATTTAGAGTATGAAGAACAGCAGAATATTCATAGTTTAATAAGCAATTTTCTTCAAAAGCAACTAAACACAATCGAAAGTCCTGAAGAGAAAAAAGAAGTAATGGCATATATTATTTCACATTCTCAACACTCTGGAGATGAAGAACTTGCAGATAAAACTACAGCAGAAATGCGACAACTGGCTAAAGATACAAATGACAAAGAATTATTGATTTCACTTGGGGAGAGTTCTACTTTTAACTCAGATAATTTAACAGTTCAAAACACAAATTCCAATGGAAATGGAATGGGGAACAGTCTTATATCCTTCGGAGATTTAAGAAAACTTATCGTAAGAGATTATCTAAAAGGCGAATATCTCAAACCAACAAAAATGTCAAATGACTACTTAGCAAATGAAAAAGAATACCTAACAAATAGAGAAATCATATTATTACTTACAATGACTGCAAAGTTAGAAATAAGCTCGGGCGACTACCCAAATGCAAAAAAACACATAATCGAAGCAGAGAATATACTCGAGCAGGAGCAAGATAAATCCTTAGAATGTCTTATACTAAACATCAATGCTTCACTTCACAACAAACAAGGACATTATTCCCGAGCAGGAAAATTCCTACGAAAAGCAGCCGATTTGGCAATATCGTTACCAGCAGAACTTCGACTATTAACACTAAGCAATATATCAATATTACTCGAGAGTGAAAGCCCAGAAGAATCAATAGTTTACAAAAATGCTGCGGAAAAACTAAAATCCGAACTCGAATACAATAACTGGTGGAATTAAATGTAAAGAAACTCTCTTTTCTAAATCATTCAAAGTTTTCTCCCGTCATTCAGAGCGAAGCGAAGGATCCAATTAATTTCAAATAAAATGGCGCTTAGACCTTTGGTTAACAAGAAATGAAAAAGCAACGTTTAATAAAATATAATTATTTTATGCCCTATTATCTCTAACATTATCAATATTAATTAGTTTTGTAGAGGCGTTGAGAGATTGAAGCAATTTAGGGTTGGTGCTTGTTATAAAACTCTGAACATTATTATCTTTAATTATATCAATAACATGAGCAGAACGAATTTCGTCTAATTCTGCGAAAATATCGTCTAAGAGTATTATTGGAGTTTCGTTGCAATAAGATTTAAGGTAGTTAAACTCTGCAATTTTTAAACTTATCAAAAGACTTTTATGTTGACCTTGCGAAGCGTAATCTTTTGCAATTCCAGAGTTTATTTTAATAAGCAAATCATCTTTTTGTGGACCAAAAATCGTACTTGCTCGATGATATTCAACTTCTTTTCGAGATAGATAATAATTATTTAATTCTTCAATTATTTTATCTCTATCTTCAATATTTTCAGCACTTATCTTGCAAGGTAAATATTCCAATTCAACTTCTTCATTCGGTGCAATCTGCTCAAATGTACTTTTGAATAATGGAGTTAATTCATTAATAAAATTATACCTTTTCATAGCAATATCAGCATTTAGTTCAATGAGTTTTTCCGTCCATGGTTCAATTAATTCATCAATATATTGATTTTGCTTTTTGAAATGTTGAAGTAAGGAATTTCTTTGTTTAAGAACTTTTTTTAATTGAATTAACTTATTGAGATATGATTTGCTTATCTGCGAAATAACCTTATCAATAAAATCCCTTCTATCAGATGGCGAACCAAAAGTAATATTTTTATAATCTGGTGATAATATTACAATTGGAATATTACCGATTAAGTTTTTAGGACTAGTGTTTTCAGAATCATTATTAGAAATCTTTTTCTTTGAAGCAGAAAAACTAACCCCAACTTTGTATTCTACATCAAAATTACTTTTAGCAGATAGTGATATTTCGTACTTTTTTTGATTATGTTGAATTAAATTTTGATCTAAAGTTGGCAGAAAACTCTTTGACATTGAGCAAATAGAAATTGCCTCCAAAATTGTAGTTTTGCCACTCCCATTTTCACCATAGATAAGGTTAATAGAGTCTGAGAAATCAATCTCCGAATGAGAATGATTCCTCAGATTAGATATTTTTATGTTGCTGATTTTCATTAAATTAGATTTTCTAACTCGTCCATTAATGTATTCATTTTAGTAATCACAG
>JAUIIX010000156.1 GCA_030431515.1 bacterium | reverse complement strand
AAGGTAATTTCAAAACAAAACTTAAAAAAGTTATACCTGTTATTAACAACCCATCATAATCATTAATATTTTTTTAAAATTTTAAAAGAAAAAGATGATTGTAAATATATATGTGGATAACTAGTTTAGAATTTAAAATTATTTATATTTTTGAATGAACCTAAATTTATCATATTTATGAAACATACTTTACTTTTATTATTTCTTTTCCCTTTTTTAATAGTTAGCCAAACTCAAATTGGTCAAGGTATTAATGGTGAAGCTGCTTTCGATCAATCTGGTTGGGGATTATCTATGTCATCAAATGGAAATATAGTTGCGATTGGTTCTGAAGGAAATGATGAAAACGGAAATAATTCAGGACAAGTTAGAGTTTATGAAAATATAAATAACGTTTGGACTCAAATAGGTTCTAATATTAATGGAGAAGAAGCTGGAGATTATTTTGGATATAGTATATCTCTATCATCTAATGGAAATATTGTTGCAATTGGTTCTTATGTTAAAAATAATTATGCAGGACAAGTTAGAGTTTTCGAAAATATAAATAATGTTTGGACTCAAATAGGTCAAAATATTAATGGTGAAAGTTCACAAGATTATTTTGGGTCTAGTATAAGTTTATCATCAGATGGTAATATTCTTATTATAGGAGCTTATGGAAATGATGAAAGTGAAAGTGATTATGGACAAGTAAAAGTTTTTGAAAATATAAATAATGTATGGACTCAAAAAGGACAAACTTTAGTAGGAGATGGTGATTATTATAAATTAGGTTATACTACAAATATTTCTTCAAATGGCTCTATAATAGCTGTTTCTGCTCCTAAAGATGGAGGTTCTAATCCTCAATTAGGCTATGTAAGAATGTATGAGTATGTAAGTAATTCATGGAATCAATTAGGGAATACAATAAATGCATCTAATATTGGAGATTTTTTTGGTTCTGGATTATCTTTATCTTCAAATGGTAATATAGTAGCTATTGGTGCTTCTAGTAGTGATGTAAATGGAGTTAATTCAGGTCAGGTTCAGGTTTTTGAAAACATAAATAATGTTTGGACACAAATAGGTCAAAATATTAATGGAGGAGCAGCTGAAGATGGTTTTGGTTATCGTGTTAGTTTATCATCAGATGGTTCTATTTTAGGTATTGGAGCTCCTTCAAATGATGCTAATGGTAATAGATCAGGACAAGTAAAAGTTTTTCAAAATGTAAATAATACTTGGACACAAATAGGTAATAATATTAATGGAGAAGCAGCTGAAGATCAATTAGGAGCAAATGTTAGTTTATCATCAGACGGTTCTATAATTGCTATAAGTTCTCCTTGGAATATTACAAATGGTACTCTTGCTGGTCAAGTTAAAGTTTACGATTTAAGTGAAGTTCTATCTTCAGATGAATTTGTTTTATCTCAATTTAGTTTGTATCCAAATCCAGCACAAAACCAAGTAAATATTCAGTTACAAGAAGGTATTACTTTAAAAAAAGTTACTATTTATAATACTTTAGGTCAGTTTGTTAGCACATCTAAAGAAAAAATAATAAACACCACTAACCTATCTTCAGGTATGTATTTAGTAGAAATAGAAACCAATCAAGGAAAAGCAACTAAACAAATTGTTATTGAGTAATTTAACATTTTAGAAACATCATTTAATATTAAAACCGTAGCTTTGTATTAAATTTATAACCAGTACTTCACTTTTATTAGGTTATAAAACAACAGATTCCTATCTTTAATAGGAATAGAAAATGATTACAATTAATACATGACAAAA
>JAUIIX010000155.1 GCA_030431515.1 bacterium | reverse complement strand
AGAATAGGGAAGAGCTAATAGATTTGGTAAATGATTTTGTTAGGATATTGGAGTGAGGGTTTACTTAAAAGCGATTGATATTCACTTACTTTTTAATTAGTGTAAATTCATTTACTTTAATACCTTGAGGGTCAATTAAATAAAATTTAACTGTTTCAAGAGATTTTAATTTTAATGTATCGCTATGTTGTAATTGATAATTCAAGATAAAATCTTCTTCTATTCCATTTCCACCGAGATATGATGGCTTTTCGGAAAAATCAGGAAAAAATAATTTATAATCCATGTGTTTTATTATAAAATGAAATCCATTTTCTAAATTAATTAAAAATTCTGGTTGGAAAATCTCAACATCGGCTCGTATGAATATATTATAGAATGATGCAATACCGTAAGCACTCCAAATTCCATTAATTGTATATATTTCATCATTTATTTTAATAATCGAATCCAATAGTTTATAATCAGAAATAAAAGTTCCATTTGACTTTGAATCATCTCAACTGATTGGCACTTCAGCTGTTCTGATTGTTGCAAAATTTATTAGTCCAAATAGTATTAAATATAATACTATTAAAACTAAAACTAGTTTTATTATAATCGGTATTGATAATATATTCATAATTTAATTTATTCTAAGTTTATAATTTCTAATTAATTTAGATTCGATTATATCCAGATGTTCAATCGATTCCAACAATTCTCGGTCTTCAATACTGATTGTATCGAGAAACTTAGAAATTCTTAAAATATTTGTATCAAATACTAATGATAAACTATTAGAATTTCTAATTTTATATTCACTAAGACTATCCAGTATATTGATATCATTAAAATAGCAGATATGATAATTTAAATAATTCAAGTCATTCTCTATATATTTAGTATTTAGACTGATATGAATTTTGAAGTTCTCTTTTGGTTTAATTCTATAAAATAAAGGAACACTTGAAAGTATAGACTCTAAGTAACATCCAGGAATACTAATTTTCTGGAATTTATGTTCAAACTTCGAAAAATGTAGTTTATTGCTAACAAAATCAGTACTCCAAATATTGAACTGGTCTCTATTTTTAAGACTACTACCATTTAGAATAAACCAATCATTTACGAGGATAAACATATCATTTTCTGAAGTATTTTCTATCATAATAGAATCATTATAATATTCCGTTATCTTCTGTGAATTACCTGAATCACCATAAAATTCCGTTGTTTTTTGTGATACTTCGGAATCACAAGAAACTAGATAGAGTACTAGAAAAAGCGTTATACTAATTGTTATTTTCAAACTATTATTCTCTTGTTCTAAATATACTAATACCTAATCTACATTTTATTCTTGAAATTTTATAGTAATATGAGAGATGAGGATAAAGTATAGAAACAAAAAAAGGTCTTTACAATTAAGTAAAGACCTTTTTATGTACCGGAGGAGGGACTTGAACCCCCGACACCTGGATTATGATTCCAGTGCTCTAACCAGCTGAGCTACTCCGGCAAAAATTTCGAATGCAAAAATAAGAAAATTTTAAGAACTTTCAAGCATTCTTTTTATATCATCTCGTAATTTTGCTGCTAATTCGTAATTTTCTTCTTTAATTGCCTTGTCAAGCTTACCTTGAAGCTGTTGCAATTTTGATTGACCTACTAGAGATTCATCTGTAGTATTTTTAATAGTTTCATTTGATTCATCATCAAAATCATCTGTAGCTTCTACTGCATTCTCGTCTAATATGTAAGAATCTATAAAGATAGGACAGTTAAACCTTACAGCCATTGCTATAGCATCA
>JAUIIX010000154.1 GCA_030431515.1 bacterium | reverse complement strand
TTAGAAGGTTTTGGAGGCGTTGAAGGTGTGATAAAAGGGAAAAGCGAATTATATACGTATTTAAAAGAAAACCATAAGACAGCGATTGTAAATCCTGATGATAAAATTCAGGTTCAAAAAACAGAAACGATTCAAAGAATATTCTTTGATAGAGATAAAATTCAACTGAAAGAAACCAGCCCTTTTTTAAGCGTACATTACAATGCTAACACTATTCAAACTCAAATTATAGGCACCTATAATTTTAACAACATAACAGCTGCTATTACATTTGGAGAACTTTTTAATGTATCAGAAGAAGAAATTATTAAAGCTCTAGAAACTTATGTTTCTGAGAATAATCGTTCTCAAATTTTAGAGAAAAATGGAAAAACAATACTATTAGATGCTTATAATGCAAATCCTTCAAGTATGAAAGTTGCGCTTGAGAATTTTTATTCTCTAAATAAAGAAAATAAACTAATCATCCTAGGTGATATGTTTGAACTTGGTAATGAAAGCGAAAAAGAGCACCAAGTCATTGCAGATTTAGCAAGCTCACTTCAATTAGAAAATCAATACTTTATAGGAGAACACTTTTATAAAGTAACTACAGCGCATAAAAAATTCAAAACTTTTGATGATTTCAAATCTTATATTGATAAAAATCCTATCAAACAGCAATCAATTTTAATTAAAGGATCAAGAGGAATGCGTTTGGAAAGGGTCTTAGACCTTATTTAATTTTATTCGATTTTTGTTATTCTTTGTGCGATATTCGATATTCGATGGTCGTGGTTCGATGTTCGTGGTTCAATGATTGTTATTCGAGTTTCGAGAGTCGAATTACGAGAGTCAATATTTGATGTTCGAAAGTCGATGATCGATGGTCGTTATTTGATAGACGAGAATTTACTTCAGTGACTTAATCAATTTATAAAGCATCATTTTAATTCTTGTGCACATTTCAAATAAAGATGTATATTGTTCTTCATTGATATACTTTAAATCTTTTGCTAAAAATAGTTGGTAATTCACTTCTTCTAAAGATCCTTTTGCAATGTATAAAAACTGAATAAACTCTTTTTTATGCTGCCTTCCATTTCCCTCAACAATATTCGTTGGCACGCTACTTGCACTTCTTCTAATCTGAGAAACCAATCCATACACCTCAGTCTTTGGAAACTGTTTTGAAACCTTATAGATTTCTAAAGTTAATTGATGTGCTAATTTCCAAACTTCTAATTTACAATCCATAGCTTGTTTAATAATTATATTCGAAAGTCATTTTTCGATGTTCGATGGTCGATGGTCGATGTTCGAAATTCGATGTTCGATGGTCGAGATTCGAGATTTTTTAAAAAACTAACTCATATTTTTAATATGGTAAGCCAATAAATTATCTATAGGCCTCTGAATAACATCAGTAATCTTTAAATCGTATTTAGCTGCTACATCATCTAATATTTCTCTAAAATAAAAAGCTATAGAACCTATAAAATAGATAGGTGTATCTTTTGCTACTTGATAAGGAAGTATTCTAAATTTAAAGAATTTTTCAAATCCTTTTCTCATTAATCTTCTTACATATTTCTCTTCTTTAAAGGCAAACATAAACTGTGCAAAAGAAGCTAAATACATATTTGGATTTGGTTCTCTATAAATATTTTGCTTAATGGTATCAGGGTCTAATACAAATTCTTTTTCAAATTTCTCTACTATATAGTTTGGCATTAAACCATAATAATAATCACGAATTAATCTTTTCCCAAAATAGTTTCCACTAGCTTCATCCATTAATACATACCCTAAAGAAGCCACTTTCATATGCATTTTCTTACCATCAA
>JAUIIX010000088.1 GCA_030431515.1 bacterium | reverse complement strand
CATCCAAGCATTGATTTCGTATCTTCTTTCTCTGATTATTTGTGCAGCTTTGAACAAGTATTCAGCTCTTTCTTCTGGAGCAACTCTTGACCATGTTTTGAATGCTTCTTGTGCTGCTTGGTGAGCTTCTTCTGCTTCTTTTTGACCTGCTTTTTGGAAAATACCGATTAATTCTTCTTTATTAGAAGGATTATAAGACTTAGTTTTTTTATCTGTAAAAGATTCTTTTCCGTTTATATAATTAGGATATTCTTTCCCAAAACTTGCTTTTACTTTCGCAATCGCTTCTTTTTGCTTATTTAACTGCTCTTGATCTTTAAAATCCCATACAACTTCATTTTTAAATGGTGTCATAATGATTATTCTCCTATTTTTTAATAAATTTGAATTATTATAATTACAAAATTAACATATTATTTTTATCTAATGAACTTATTACTAATTGTAAGTGGAAAAAAATCAGAAATTATTAAAGTTAATAATTTAGAAAGTGATATAAAAATCAAGAAGATTGACGAGAAAGATTTGTCAAGATTTTCGTTTATAAATTCATTAATTAAACAAGATAAGATTGATAAACTTTACTTCTCTGTTTATTCAATTGATTACCTTCGATTTGAATTTTTTATGAAGTTATTTTTATTTCTCAACAATCTACCCGGTGAGATAATTGACCAATCTGGTAGAAGTATTAAGTTTAGTAAATTTAAGTTTTTATTAAAAGACTTTCCTAAATTCTTTCTTGAGTCTTTTCTATCAGTATTTGTAGTTATTTACTACCATATTATTTTTGCTTTTAAATCCGAGAAAATATGAATTTACCTAAAAAAATACTTTTTTGGAGAGCCGATTTTTATAATGCTTCACCCGAAGGTGGTTTGTTTACAACTTTCTACGAAACAGTTAAGTCATTCAATAAACTTGGAATAGAAACGGCGTGGGTTCATTCGGGACCTCTTAGAAAGCCAGAAGGAACAAAATACTACGAAATCAAGCATAATTCATTGTTTAGAAATTTACCAGAAATTCCGCTTTTACTTTACAATGCGAAATCTGAAAAAGAACTACGCCGAATTATCGAAATTGAAAAACCAGATTTGATTTATCATTTTCAAGCATTTTTCAATTACAAGATAAATAACATTGCGAAAGAGTATGATATTCCTGTATTTATGCAGTTAGAAGGAATTTTGCAATGGGTAAAAGAAAACTGGGGTAAAACTTATTTTCCATCACTTCTTAGGAAAATGGAAATAGAATCTTGGCGTGGAGTTGATGAGTTTTTTGTTGTTTCTAATTTTGTGAAAGAGCAATTACATAATTTCGGAATTGATAATTCTCGCATACATCTAATTACATCTAAAGCAGATACAGAGCATTTTCGACCTGATATTAGTGGCGATAAAATCAAAAAAGAGTTTAATCTTGAAGGCGACATAATTGGTTTTTTAGGGACATTTGCAAAGTGGCACGGTATAGAATTTTTGATAGATGCTGCACCAAAGATTTTCGAAATACTTCCTAATGCAAAATTGCTTTTAATCGGTGATGGCGAATTGCGTGGAAAAATCGATGAAAAGATTGATAAACTTGGAATTAGAGATAGAATCATTATGGCTGGGCTTGTTGATTTAACTTTAGTGCCTCAATATTTGGCGGCTTGTGATGTACTTGTATCTCCTTGTGTTCCAAACGAGAAGGGTGAGTTTATAAACTCCCCTGTGAAGATATTTGAGTATCTTGCAATGGGTAAGCCGATTGTTGCATCAGATATTGGACAGCAAAAAGAAATAATAAAAGACAATGAAAACGGTTTGCTATTCAAAACTTATGATGAAGATGAGTTTGTAGAAAAATTGCAAGTGGCTTTTAATAATAAAGAACTTACCGAATACATTACAAAAAATGCAAGAATCGATGCCACTACAAACTACGATTGGAAAAATAACCGAGATATAATTTTAGATGTTTTCCTAAAATATTCGAAATGATTTTAACTACATTTCACTGATATTCGTCAATAATTTATAAAATATTAACAAATTGAGTGAAATGGAAGTTATAAATAATACCGATAGATGCAGATTTGAAATTCATATAGCAAATCAAATATCTTATTTAGAATATAATATCAAATTTAAAAAAATGATCCTCGCACACACCGAAGTCCCTGTCGAATTAACAGGACAAGGCATTGCAAAAGCATTAGTTAAAAACGCTCTTAAATATGCAGAAGATAATAATTACAAAGTTATTGCTGTCTGTAAATTTTCTGAGAGATTCCTTGATAAACATCAAGAATATAATCATTTAAGAGATGGATTTAAAATTTGATTACAATATTTTGGTATAGAAGAGATTTAAGAAATCATGATAATCATGGCTTATTCCAAGCACTAAAAGAAAATGAAAATGTGCTTCCTGTCTTCATTTTTGACTCCGATATTTTACATAAACTTGAAGATAAAGATGACGCAAGAGTAACATTTATTCATAATGAAATCGCTAAATTAAAGCTGAAATATCAGGCATTAAATAGTGATTTAAAAGTCTATTATGGTAAGCCATTTGAAATATTTAAAGAGCTAACAAATACATATTCTATCAAAAATGTTTATACAAATTATGATTATGAAAGCTATGGCGTATATAGAGATAAAGAAATATGCAATTATCTAAACATTAAGAATATTTCATTTCATTCATTTAAAGACCACACCCTACTCGATAAAAATGAAGTGTTGAAAGATGATGGTTCTCCTTATACAATATTTACTCCCTATATGAAAAAATATAGGTCAATTTTGAATGAAACACATTACCAAAACTATGATACTTCTCAATATTTTAATAACTTGTATAAAACTGAAAAAAGCGATTTGATTTCATTGGTAGATATGTCATTTACTAAATCAAGTATTTCTGTTGATCCATTCATATTTAATGAAACTATTGTTGAAAACTATGAAAATACTCGCGATTTTCCTCATATTAAAGGAACGTCAAAAGTAAGTGTACATCTAAGATTTGGAACAATATCAATAAGAGAAATTTTTAGAAACTGCCTTGATACTCCTGATAATTTTCGATATACTAATGAGTTGATTTGGCGAGATTTCTATATGATGATATTATTTCATTTTCCAGAAGTCGAAACAAAAGAGTTCAAACCCAAATATGACAATATAAAATGGATAAATGATGAAGAGCAGTTTTACTTATGGACTCAAGGCAAAACGGGCTATCCACTTGTCGATGCTGGCATACGAGAATTAAACGCTACTGGCTTTATGCACAATAGAGTTAGAATGGTGGTTGCAAGTTTCTTATGTAAGCATTTGCTCATAGATTGGAGATGGGGTGAAGCATATTTTGCTCGTAAATTACTTGACTTTGAACTTTCATCAAATAATGGTGGATGGCAATGGGCGGCTGGAAGTGGTTGTGATGCTGCTCCCTATTTTCGAGTATTCAACCCAGAATTGCAACGCCAAAAGTTTGACCCAAAAAATCAATATATCAAGCAATGGATTGAAGAAATAGACCAAATAGGAAATTATCCTAAACCCATAGTCGAACATAAGTTCGCAAGGGATAGGGCAATTAAAACTTACAAAGAAGCATTAGATAATTAAAAATAATAATTATATGTTTACTTTATTAACTGTGAAATTTGTTTAAAAGTATCTGTTCCTGAATATCTACATAACTCAAGTAAAATAGACTCATAAGATCCAAGTTTCACACCTTCATTTGTCATTCTTTTAAGTGCAATTTGTTTATCTGAGTCTTTACGAGATGAAACACAATCTTCGACTACCATTACATTGTAAGACAATGAAATTAAATCTAAAGCGGTTTGCATAACACAAACATGAGTTTCTATTCCAACTAAAATTACATTTTTTTTATTTAATTTACCAAGTTCTTGAACAAAGTTAATTTCATCTACACAAGAAAACGCCATTTTCTCAATTGGTTGAAATTCCCAAATTGACAAATCTTGAATTGCTTTTATAGTTTCCCCTAAGCCCTTGGTATATTGTTGAGTGTACATAATTGGAACTTCTAAAGCTTTCATTCCTTTGATGATAATCTCAAGGTTTCTTTTCAAAAAGTCATTTTCGTTAATATGTGGAAACAACCTTTCTTGAACATCTATAACTACTAATACTGTATCTTCTTGCAAAAATCTCATAATCAATTCTCCTTAAACTTAAATTCGTATTCTAATTCAATATCTGGATGCAAAGATCGAGTAACAGGGCAAGTCTTCACTACTTCTTTCATGATAGTAAAGTTCTTATCGTCAAGTGATTTAGCAAAAATAATTTCAAAACTTATTTTACTCACTCTACGAAACGGCACATTAGTCATTTCTTTATAAGCATTAATTACAAGCCCTTTAATATCAACATTATTCGCATTTGCTTTTATGCCCATAATCGTTGCAACACAAGAAGCCAACGATGCACAAAGAGTATCTGTCGGCGAAATATATCTTGCCTGCCCTTGATTATCCAAAGGTGCATCAGTCAAGAACTTATTGCCAGAGGGAGTATGCTCAACCGAGCACATCAAATCACCTAAATATTCAACACCAATTTTTACCATTTTGTCCTTTTTATTTATTACAAAATTAATAAAATAAAATGGTAATTTTAAATTTATCTAATTCAATTGTTTCTAATTCAAATATTTTTTTTATTTTTGAATAAACTTATAATATTAACTCACAAAATAATTTAAACATGAAAACTTTATTTTCAATTATAATTATTATATTTTTTCAAAATGTAAACTTAACATCTCAAAATGTATATTTTTTTGAAAAATCTATGTCTCATGATATTAAAAATTTCACATTTTTAGATGATATTTGTAATGAATTAAAATCAAGGAAATTGCAATTTTATAAAAGTGGAATTCCATTAAATATTGTTTGTGATTCTAGTTCAGTTTTGTATGGAGATTTTGTTATTACAAAAAATGATCCATCACAAAGAGAAGGTACATTTTTAAAAGATGGTGATATTATATTCGACTTTAGTTTTATGGAATTTGATAATAAAATTACATATAACTGTGACATTTATATTGTTAAAATATTTAATGGCAAATATTATTTAACTATAGATTACTATAATAACGAAGGATTTGGAAGTGCTTTGATTTTCAATGATAATTTTAATAGAAATGAATATTTTGAAAGATATAATGTATATTTAAATGAATGTGTGCAGTTTATTAAATATTCATTAAAAGAAATTATAAAAAATTGTTGTTATGAACCTTAATACAAAAACACTTTAATTTCCACTACCTTGTAATATTCCATTTACTCTTAAATATTCTTTATACTTTTTATGTTGATAGTTACCAAGAAAATATGCGAAAATTACATTACCTGAATTTTTTAATATAATTAAGTATAAAGCTAAATTTTCATCTGGATGAAAATTCTCGAATAAGATTAAATCCCCAATCGATAATAAAAGATAAGGAATTATAATTGCTATATTCTTTGACTTCCCTACCATTTCTTTATATTTTTCAATTATCTTATTCATTTATTCGTCTTAATATTTAGTAAGTAATTTACAAAAATACAAAATAATATTAAAACAAAAAAAGCCCAAACTATTGCTTGGGCTTTCTTTAAAATTTATTGTCAAACTAAACTTACATTATTTTTGCGATAAAATCATCTAACAAGAAAGGTAGAATACCAAATACTACAACAAAAATTGTAGATAGGTAAACTGGTATTGATGCAGACAATGATGTGTTTTCCATTGTAACACCTTCCTCTGCTTCATCAAACCACATACTTTTGATTAATCCGATATAGAAATACATTGATATAACTGAAGAAACTACTGCTACTAAAGTAAGCCAAGTAAAGCCAGCTTTGATTGCTGCAATAAATAATAAGTATTTACCAAAGAAACCAGCCAATGGCGGAATACCAGCCAATGAAAGCATAAATATTGCCATCATAACTGCCATCATCGGATTTGATTTATATAAACCAGAATAATCTGAAAATTCTAAATTCTTCTTTTTGTCTCTTTCAAAAATTGAAACCAAAATAAATGCACCTATTTGCATAAATACATAAGCTGTGATGTAAAATATAGCTGCTTTCCAACCTTCTGCTGTGTTTGCTACTAATCCCATCATTAAATAACCTGCGTGTGCGACAGATGAAAATGCAAGCATACGTTTTACATTTTTCTGAACTACTGCAGTAATATTCCCTACTAACATTGTAACAGCTGATAAAATTGCAAGAACAGTTTTGGCATTCTCAGTATTATTAATTACTTCGGCAACTTCACTTAATGGTAATAATGCTTTTGCTATTAATATAAAAATAATAACTGCGGCTGCTTTACCTGCTGTTGACATAAATGCAGTCACAACTGTTGGTGCCCCTGTATAAACATCTGGAGCCCATTGGTGAAATGGAAATATTGCCATTTTAAAAGCTAATCCAACTACTAACATTCCGAATCCAAGATTCAAATATAAAATTGAATTTAACTCACCTGACGCAATTTGGCTACTTATAATATCAAATTGCATAGAACCCGTTGCTCCGTAAATCATTGCCATTCCATAAACTAAAAATCCAGTTGCAAAAGCACCAAGTAAAAAATACTTCATTGCTGATTCTACTGATTTTTTATTAAATCTAAAGTAACCTGCTAATACATAAAAAGTTAATGACATAGTTTCAATACCAATAAATGCTGTTAACATGTGGTTCGAGTGAACTATTATCATCATTCCTGCAATAGCGTATAATATTAAGTTATAATACTCAGTTTCCTCTACATTTTCTCTTATCAAATACGGTCTTGATGCTAATAGAGTGAATATTCCTGCTATACAGAAAATTGCATCAAAGAAGTATGAGACTTGAGTAAAATTCAAAGAATGTTTTGTATAAGATTCATTCCAATTTACATAATCAACTAATTCATAATAATTAAACAATCCAGCAAGTGAAAGTACTAATCCAATGATTAATGACCCTTGGACAAATAAATACCCAAACTTCTTATTTTGTTCGTTCATGGCATCGAATATCAATGATATTACTGCTAATAATGATATTGAAATAATTGGTGATGTTAATAATAATTCGTTCATTACTTTTTCCGAAATATTTAATTATTTTGTTAAAATAGTACTTGCTTTCTGTACATTAGTGATTGTTTCTATTTTATTTACTAATTTCTCTGTTGATGCAGCAGAAATTCTTAAAAAAGGAGTAGCGTAAACACCAATCCAAACAATAAATATCACTAAAGGCACTAACATTGTCCATTCACGTTTTGTCAAATCAGTTAAAACTTTATTTTCTTCTTTATCTAATTCACCTAAAAATACTCTTTGATACATCCATAGTAAATATACAGCAGCAAAAATCACCCCTGTTGTTCCAAATATTGTGTACCAATATGAATTTAAAAATGGAGAATCAAATGCACCTTTTAAAGTTAAAAACTCACCAACGAAACCATTTAAACCTGGTAAACCTATTGATGAAAACATTGCTATACCAAAGAATACACCATAAGCAGGCATCACTCTGATTATCCCACCATAGTCTGCTATTGCTCTTGTATGTCTTCTCTCGTATATCATTCCTATTAGTAAGAATAGCATACCTGTCGATATTCCATGACTCACCATTTGGATTATTGCACCTTGAACACCTGCCTCTGTCATTGAGAAAATCCCCAATACTACAAATCCCAAGTGAGATACTGAAGTATATGCAATTAAGCGTTTAATATCTGATTGAATCATAGCTACTAAAGCACCATATATAATTCCTATTACAGCTAATACTGAAATGAAACCTGCATATTCAGCCGATGCTAATGGGAATAACTCTAAGTTAAATCTAATTAAACCATAAGTACCCATTTTAAGTAATACACCTGCTAATATAACAGAACCTGCAGTAGGTGCTTCTGTGTGAGCATCTGGCAACCAAGTATGTAAAGGAAATACAGGTACTTTAATCATAAACGATAATGCAAATGCTCCAAACAACCAAGTTTGCATTTCAATTGGTATATTAACAGCTTGTTCTTTAATTAACATAAAATTAGTAGTAAATCCTTGAGGTAAATTCAAAAGATCAGTACCAACATAATACCCTAACCATACAATAGCAACAAGCATAAATAATGAACCGACAACAGTAAAAATAAAGAATTTTATTGTTGCGTAAATTCTATCTTTTCCACCCCAAATACCAATAATAAAATACATTGGTATCAAAATTAATTCCCAAAATGTATAGAATAAGAATAAATCTAATGCTACAAAAACACCAGTCATTGCAAACTGAAGAACCAATAACATTATATAATATTCCTTATGTCTTTTGTGAACCGTATCAAAAGAACAAAGTACTGCAATTGGAGTAATAAATGTAGTAAGCAATACTAAAAGTAAGCTCATTCCATCTAAACCAATTCTAAATCCAGCATCTAATGACTCTATCCAGACAAATTCTTGTAAGAATTGAAAATCTGGATTGCTATGATCAAATCCAAAATATAAACTCAAGGATACTACGAATGCTAATAATGACGTTCCGAGTGTTATATTCTTTATCAAACTGGTATTATCTTTTCCTACAAAAAATAGAAGAAAAGCACCAATTAGAGGTAAAAAGAGAGTTAAGTATAATTCCATAACTTTATATTTTTAATTTCACCTTAATTAATTATTACATTGCCATAATTACTAAAATCACAATAATTCCGACGATCATCAATCCTGCGTAACTCTGAGTTATACCTGATTGTAATCCCCTAATTACTTTTCCAAAAAATTCTACTAACTTAGCTAATCCATTTACTATTCCATCAACAATATTAACATCTACAATTTTCCAAAGGAATGTTTTAGATGTTACTAATACAGGGTCAACAAATCCTTTATAGTAACCTTGATCTAAATACCATTTTTCCCAAAGTAAATTGTAAAGTTTTGGATATTTCTGAACTAGATCTCTTGGAGTTGACCAATTTTCATCAGTATTATACCATTTTTTAGCAAGATACCAAGATAAGAAAGCTAAACCAGTTGCTATTGACATCATAACATACTCAATTGCATGAATTTCATGAATCAAACTTTTACCAAGTATTACATTAGCATCTTTAAATATTGGCTCTAAAAAATTGCTCATTAATCCAGGATGATCACTAATAAAATATCCTAAAGGATAAGGTATATTTAGGAAACCACCTACTGCCGATAAAATCGCTAATATTATTAAAACTGAAGTCATTGAAGAAGGAGATTCATGAGGATGAACATGACTTGCATCAAATCTTTCTTTTCCTCTGAATGTAAGATATAATAATCTAAACATATAGAATGCAGTAAATACTGCCGCTACTGCTAACATAATATATACAACTATACTACCTTGATCAGAAGAAAATGCTTGCCATAATATTTCATCTTTGGAGAAGAAACCACTAAAGAATGGAATCCCTGCGATTGCTAATGCCCCTACATAAAATGTCTTATAAGTAATAGGCATATATTTTTTCAATCCACCCATTTTCTTAATATCTTGTTCATGGTGCATACCGTGAATAACAGATCCAGCCGCAAGGAATAATAATGCTTTAAAAAATGCGTGAGTCATTGTGTGGAATAAACCAGCAGAGAAGGCACCCACTCCAAGAGCAGTAAACATAAACCCTAACTGACTTACAGTTGAATAAGCTAAAACTTTTTTAATATCATTTTGAACAAGCCCAATTGACGCTGCAATCAATGCAGT
>JAUIIX010000153.1 GCA_030431515.1 bacterium | reverse complement strand
AAGCGAAGAATCCACTGACTGCTTTCCCTTTCTTTCTTAAATAAGAGAGTGTCATTCTGAACGAAGTGAAGAAATTCCCAAGTATTATCTACGTCATTCATAATATTTTCCAACACCATAACCCTCTTCTTAACTCCTTACGCCATCTCGAATGCTTCTTCCGCATTTTCGTTAGTTACTTCAACTAAATCAATAAACCAATTCTTAAACATTTTACTAATAAAACTTATAAAATAAATTAATTACATGACTTGAATTATTATAATTGTTATCAATTGGACTTATAAAACCATATTGATAATCGTATGAAATCCCTACAAATCCATTACTATTTATTCGATACTCATAATTTAAACCTAAATTTAAACCTACATCAACTTTATTTTTAATTTCATTATCAAATGTATTCTCAAAATCTAAATATTTTAATTCATTAGATAACAAATAAGAAACGAATACTCCTCCAATTAAATTTATAGCTCCATTTTGTGAATAAAACATATTATAATTAATATTTATTGGTAATTGTAAATAATTAAGGATATTCTTAATATCAATAGGGTCAGCTAATATTTGTCCATTCTGGTCAAGTGTTACATAATCACTTACAAGTGTGCCTTTCCTAATATAAAATAGTCCCAACTCAACTGTAAATGATAGACTTTCTTTTATTCTAATAAATTCAACGCTTACACCTAAATTATAATTAGTGTAATATTCATTAGTAAATCTTAATTCTGAATCATTTTTTGTTCCTAAAATATTTGACATAGCTACTCCACCATAAATTCCATATACATATTTAGGTGGATTGGGTGTATTCAATAAAGGCATAACTTCTGGAACTGGAAAATAATCTTCTTGTCTATCTTGACCAAAACTATAATTTATTCCTACAACAATTAAAATCAAAATAACTATCCCTTTCATATCCCCACCTTTTTAATAATTATCAAAAACTATATCACAAATATAAGAAAACCACGTATTTTTAAAAATAAATTACAAATATTCTAAAATTATTATAAAATATATTAACAATAAATTCCTTTATCTTTGCAAACGACACGCTTATATTTGTAAAAAAATATTACAACTATAAGGAAAAACAAAATGATAGAGCAAGTATTAGAAAAAGCATACCCAGAGCAACTACCAAACGAGAATAACTCATACTATTCACTATTCAAATGGTATTTGAATACAGGTAAAAATAGAAGTATAAAAAACTTCACAAAAGAAAGCAACAAAAGTGAAAGAAGTTTATATGACTTAGCAAACAAATATTTTTGGAGAGAAAGAGCCGCAGACTTCGACCAAACCATTAGAGAAACACTCTACAAAAATGAATTACAACAAGAATCAAAAGAAGAAAAAGAGCATCTTCAAAACATAATCCAAATGAAACAAAATATAATCAAAGCAATGAAAATTTTGAGCCAGATCGACCCAGACGAAATCATCAAAGAAGAAGACGACAAATTTACAACAGTTCAAAAACTCTACAAACTAATGCAAACATATTCACAATACTTAAAACTATACGAGAAACTTGACGAGCAAGAATTTGAAAACATTTGTCAAACAGAGAATCTATCACAAGGAACAAAACAATTAACTAGTAACATAACGCAAATAATTAATCAATCAAACAAAAAAACACCTATTTTACTGCAAAAACTGCAGAAATGACATAACTCTATGTATTTCATGTCTTCCCCTTGGGGAAGATTTAGATGGGGTCTCTCAGAATTGGTAAAAATCACTGCAAAAAACTGCAAATACTGCAATTTTCTATAAAAATAGGTCATTCAGAGCAAAGAGAAAAATTGTATTATGAATAGAGGTGGGCTTCAGCCAACCTGTT
>JAUIIX010000152.1 GCA_030431515.1 bacterium | reverse complement strand
TAGCTGCATTCCAATTACAGCAAAAAAAATTGGCCGAAATGATTACCGAAATTACCAAAGCGCAATTGCTTACTTGGCGCCTGGGTACTTTGCGTAACGAAGGAAAAGCAACTTCTGCACAAATATCTATGGCAAAAAGAAACAATGTAGATATGGCGTTAAAAATAACCCGAGAAGCCAGACAAATGTTAGGTGCCATGGGAATTACGGGCGATTATTCTATCATGCGCCATATGATGAACCTAGAATCTGTCATTACTTACGAAGGTACACACGATATCCATTTATTGATTACTGGTATGGATGTTACCGGAATTGCGGCATTTAAGTAGTTAAAAATTCCCAATAACAGTTAGTGAAAAATTACGTCCTGGAGCACTAATTGCCGAAGCAAATTCTTTATAATGCTCGTCAAAAATATTATCTACAGCCACTAATAAGCCTATGTTTCTTGTGGTTAAACTCTATTTCTAAGAAATAGATAACCCTTCACGACAAATTATTTCCCATTGGTCATCTATTTTCTCTAAATAAAAAATAATTGAAATACTATTTAGTTTGCCTCTAGATATAGAGCCTATAATTATAGATTTATTATACTTTTCATTAAAGTATAAGTTTGAAAATATAACTTCTGGATAATAGCCATTAAACTGATTTTTTAATGATAAAGGTAAAATAATTAAATTTTTATTTTCTAAATTATTCAGGCTAGCAATTTTTATATGTTTTTTAGATTGTACCCTCTCTTTATGAAATGCAAACATATGTTGCATACATTGGGTGTTTTTTATTTCCTTATGAAAATAATTAATATTTATTTTCATAAAGATTGTGTCCTTTATAATGCTTTTTTCATTAATCTTCTCTAATTCTCTAAAATATGTTACTGAGTCTTTCTTTGAGCTCCACGTTCCTTTAACTGTAAAATCATTTGTTATACTATCTATTTTGAAAGTTTTAGGATACGGAGGAGGTGTACCTAAAGGCTTATATAAATCATTTAACACCACAGATACTACAGACTCTAATTCTTTTCTTTCACTTTTTTCATAACAAGATCCGAGAATTAAAATAACAATTAAAATGGTTGAAATATTTCTAATTACATACATTATGAAAGTTGTTTGAATTTAATACTACTCTTAATTTTTCTTCAAATTCAGAATCATCTAAAGTTCTTTTAACCCCATCAACATAAAACCCACTTAAACCATACGATTCCAAACCACCCCAAGCAAAAGGCATATAAAAACTAAGATCATATTTATTAGAATCTAGTTTTCGAAGTGCCTGAGCAATTGGCTCCACAAACTTTTCTGTCATATACCTATGTTGAGCCTCTGTTGTTCCTACATCCTTTCCATTTTGTGCTCCATAGAATGAATATAACTGCCACAACCTCTTCCTATCTGAAGGGTCAATTTCTCCATTATGGTGTTCATCTACATACTTAAATATTTCTGCATGAATCCCTTCATGTAAAATAGTTGAAGCCATTTCTAAGTTAGGAACAGCAACATCAACAATATAAATTGTTAGAATTCCTTCAGATTTAAGAAGTTCAGGATCAGTACAAGCTACCGTCCCTGCTCTATTTCCACAATCCTCTAAAGTACCTGGTTCTAGAACCAGGTGATAATCGGTATTATTATCAAATTTTTTTATAGTTGATTTAAATAACTCTAATTCTGCCAACTTTTCATACACACATAATGCTTTCCCAGTAAGATTATTAGTAATCCTATCCTCATCTTCCAATGGATTATATGGTAATGGGGTGCGTACACCTGTTTCTGGGTTTACTTCTACTGAACTATAATTTATAATATATGGATTTTGTTCATAAGTACGCACCCATCTAGTA
>JAUIIX010000087.1 GCA_030431515.1 bacterium | reverse complement strand
TTCTGAACGAAGTGAAGAATCTCCCAAGCATTTTCTACGTCTATCATAGCACTTTACAAGCCCAAAACCCTCTCGAAGAAAATTTCCGCCGTCTCGAATGGTATTTACGGCTTCTTTTTTATTTCTTTTACAACTATATAAGTGTTCAATTATTTTATAATTAATTATTTTTTATTTTTTGAACTCGCAGAATTTTCCTTTTTGCTTGATTTATTTTTCTTTTTTATAGTTTTATTAACTAAAGCATCTTTATTTATTTTTGAATTTTCTATTTGTGATTCATTTTCAATATTAATATTTTGTTGTTCATCAACTTCTAATACTTTATCACTGGAAGGTATTTGTTTTCCAACTGTTATATATCCTAACTCATCAGAAGCATCTTGTGGATCATTCATTTGAATACCTTGAAATCTATTATAACCTTGAATTCCAATAGGAGCAAATCTTAAACTATTATTAATATTTTCTAATGAATTTATATTTAAAGGATTTTGAAAAATATTTGAAGAGTGTTGATTATTATTCCCTAAAAAAGTTGAACCCGAATAATTTGGAAAACTATAAAAATCTTCAAATCTAAATTGATTATTATTAATTATATCTTGTTCTTCTTTCATATCTATTGGAATAGTAATATCTAATAATTCTAATGCTTCTACTAAATCAGCTGTAATAACAACTTTAATAATATCTGAAACTCTTTCATTTAATTCATTTTTTAACATATCGTTTAAATAAACTTTTTTATTTATTGTAATACCAAAATCAGAATCTCTAGTGACAATAATAAGATTTTGATTACTCCTTTTTAAACAATTAATAATCCATTCCCAATGTATTGAATCACCCCAATTTATATCCCTATTTTTTCTTGGAGGATTACCAATATGAAATCTTTTTTCAGCTAATTTTATTATTTCGTCATAGTCTATATGATTTTCATTTAGGTTAAATTTAGAATCATAACTAAAAATTTTATTAAGCTCTTTGTAAATCAAATCAAATTTATTTGGATTTTCTAATATATTAATTGCTTCATTTATTATATTATTATATTCTCCATTCAAAGCTTTTATTTGATCCTTTATACTTTTTGAGTTTTTGTAATTGGTCATAAATCGTGGCAAATAAAATTCTTTATTTTTTGAACTTTTTAATTTATCAATCTCTTGATTAATTCTATATTGTCGATTCCTCTTAAATTCCATTTCTAATTGACTGGAAATTATTAATCTTTCTTTAATTCCATCTATATCTTTTAAGTAATTTATAGAAGATTTTTCTACATAAACATTATAAAAATCTAACAAAATATTAGTATCTATAAAAATTAAATAATTTTTTTCAGCTTTTACTTTGCTAGTTTTTTTACTTTTACTCATCACTTTCTCCATTTAATTATAAATTATATTGCAATTTACAAATTCTTTTTATTTTTAACTACGACAATTTATTCAATTAATATTTTTATTATTAACAAGATAGCTTTTGCACTCGTTTTTTCTTGATTCGTGTAAGTTTTGAGTTGGTGTATTGTATAGATTGATATTAACAAGGGGTTGCAACCCCTTGTTGAAGTTATTTATGGATTCTTCGCTTCGTTCAGAATGACGTTGGGGGTTATTTAAATGACATTCGGGAAATTCGTGAATTTCCCCTACATTTTATATGGATATATTATTTCGTTCAGAATGACGTTGGGTGTTAAGAATGGATTCTTCGCTTTGCTCTGAATGACGATGGGGATTTTATAAATGACATTCGGGAATTTCGTGAATTTCCCCTACATTTTATATGGATATATTATTTCGTTCAGAATGACTATTGTTTTTAAAAATAATGTTTGGATTATTCAAAAATGTTTTTTCGGTAGCGAAGGAACGTTTTGAAAAGGCGAAGGAACGTTTTGAAAAGGCGAAGGAACGTTTTGAAAGGGCGAAGGAACGTTTTGAAAAAGCGAAGGAAGGTTTTGAAAGGGCGAAGAAACATTTTGAAAGAGCAAAATGATTCTTTTAAATAGCAATGTAATGTTTTTGAAATATAAAATGATATTCCTTGATTGCTATTTATTTGTTTTGAGGATTGATGTTTATGTTATTAATTATCATTTTATTATTTTTTATTTGCTTAATATTATTTTTTTTATTAATTTGCTTTAAATTTTTTATAATATAAAGGAAATTGTTATGCCAGAACAAGTTGAAAGAGATTATAGTATGGATGATTTGGATATGCTGGTAAGGGCACAGGTCTTTCATAATGCTTTTGTGATTGATAAAGCAGATTTTGTTGCTGATTTTCCTCATTTGGACGACCCTTTTGCGTCGGATTTTCAAACTGCAATTGATGCAGCTGATGCTTTACCTTCTGCTCAGGAGGTTGATGGTGAGATTATGGAGGCGACTTTTAATCTTAATGAGCAGTTGCCTATTGCACGTAAGGCATTGCAAAAGCTATATACTTATTTGGATATTGTGTGGCCTAAAGGTCAGAAAAATAGTCGTTTTGGACGAATTAATTATGAGAAGGTGAGGCAATCTCATAGTGGTTTGAAGGAGCTTTTGGAGCAGGGGCATCGTCAGGCGGAGGAGCCAACTCAAAAGGCGGCACTTATTGCGGGTGGATATACTCAAGCGTCGATTGATGAGTTGGAAACGATTATGAATGCTATAGATACGCTTCTTGCAGTGCAAGTAGATTTGATGGGGGCTCGCTTTGAGAAGACTCGTGATAGGATTTTGGCTTTAAATCATGTGTGGAGTTTTATGCAACAGATTAATAAGGCGAGTAAGGTTACTTTTGTTGATAATTCAGCAAAGTTGGAGCTGTATCTACTTTATCCTACGAAATATACGAGCTTAGGTAAGGTTCAAAATTTAAGTGTTGTGCTTGATGGAGGTCCACCTTTGAAGGCAATTATGAACTGGGATTTTGTTACAGGTGGCATTGATTATGAAGTGGAAAGGTCGGCTGTTCCTTTGGGTCTGCCTGAGGGTGCTTTTGTTCCGATAATTACTGTTCAGGACAATAATTATACGGATTTGATTGGCGGAGGACAAACTTATTATTACAGAGTACGTGCGAAGAACCTGACTTTGACTGGTGCATATTCGGATGTATTCCGATTGGATACCTAAATGATATTTGAAATGGCGGAAATTGTATTCTAAAAGCCCTTAAGACTGTTCTGGATAGTTTTGAGGGTTTTTTGGTTAAAGAATTAAATTAAATGAAAGTAAAATATTAATTAAGTAAAGACGTAGAAGAAGTTTAAAAATAAATTTATTAATAAAAGGTGATTGAAATGAGAAAAATTTATTATGCAATTATCGTACTATTGTTAGTAGGATTAATTTCTTGCGATGAAGATGAAGAACCTATAAGGTACAAACCAAATGATTTTGTCGGAGACTGGTATACAATTAGGACATCAGCTGAATTTGATTCTTCAAAAGATTCAATAGATTTACATATTCAAAATGATACAATATCTTTGAATTCTGATGGTACTGCAAGTATAAATAGTACTGTTAATAAATACGATGGAACATTTGTAAATTATATAAGAACAGAATCAGGAACATGGAATTATGCAGTTGATTCTAATTATTTAAATGTTGAAATTAAAACTAAAAAAGTTGATCAAGAAGGAAATGTTGAAAATGGGTATTTTTATATTATTCAAGGAAATATAACTCAGCTAATTCCTTATCATCTAGTAATAAAAATTAAAGATGATACTATAAATTTATTAAAAGTAAAGTGAAAGATATAAAATATATTTGTTTAATTTAAATTAAATTGCATAAGGAATGGAGAAGATGGCGTAAGGAGTATTTGAGAGGGTGGAAATTGTATTCTAAAAGCCCTTAAGACTGTTCTGGATGGTTTTGAGGGTTTTTTGTATAATAATTTTGTTGTAAATGTAGAAAGTAGTTATATTTGTGAGTTAGGTTTTGTTAATAAAGAAACATTTAATTATTAATTGGAGATTGAAATGAGAAAAATATACTATGCAATTATCGTACTATTGTTAGTAGGATTAATTTCTTGTGGTGATGATGATGAAACTACAAAATATAAATCTGATGATTTTGTCGGTGATTGGAATGTAGTGAGTGAAATAATGTTTAATAATTGGACTAATTCAGAACAAAAAAATAATGTTCTTAATGATACAGTATCAATATTTCCAGATGGAACAGCAAGTGTTAGAAGTACGATTTTAAATGAAGGTGGAACTTTTGATTATTATTTAAGAACCGAAACAGGTACTTGGAATTATGCAGTTGATTCTAATTATTTGTATGTTGATATTGAAACTCAGGAAGTTGATTTAGAAGGAAATGTCAAAAATGGAAATCGTTATTTTGTTAGAGGAATTGTAAACAAGTTAACTCCTAAATTAGAGGTTCAATTTAACTATGAAGGTGCTTTTGCCAATTACAAAGAAACAAAAGAATTAGTAAAGATAAAATGACAAAGTTATTCATAAGACGGAAGGAGCAATCTAAAAGCCCTTAGGACTGTTCTGGATGGTTTTGAGGGTTTTTTGTAAGGAAATTGTTATATTTGTGAGTTGGGAAATGATATAAAATTTAAAATAATTGGAGTTAATATGGGTTTGTCTGATTTCGAAATAAAGTATGATAAAGAAAATGAGGTGGTAAGTGCTAAAATAATTAGTAAATATGCTAATATTAATGCTCCAAATTATTACAAGGATTCAACAATTAAAATTCGGGAATTATTAATTGAGAATAATTGTAATAAATTATTTGCAGATTATTCATTAATCGGCATTAAAATGAATTATGATTTGGAATATTATTTAGCAAAAAACTTTAATACAATTTTTAATTATCCAGAAGGAACAATCTCAGTAATTTATGAAGGTGAGTTTTATAATGAAAAAAAATGGGCACTGATAAGAAGCATTTTCAAAGAAGATGGAGTAGATAATGTTGAAATTTTTAGTGATTATAATGAGGCAATGGAATGGCTAAAGAGTAGATGAAATGATTGAATGAGGATTCTAGAAGCCCTCAATACTATTCTTGATAGTTTTGAGGGTTTTAATAATTTAAAAATAATAGGAATAATATGAATAGAATAACTCCTTATCTATGGTTTGATAAAGGTAAAGCTTTAGAAGCTGTTGAATTTTATAAATCTATATTTCAAGATGTCAAAATAATTGATTCTTATAAGTTTGAAAATAATCCAACTGGAGAAATATCTGAAATTACAGTTGAGATTAATGGTCAGCGAATGATTTTCTTAGATGTAGGACCAGAATTTGAGTTTACTGAAGCTATTTCATTTGTTGTAGATTGTGATGGACAAAAAGAAGTAGATTATTATTGGGAAAAGTTAAGTTCAAATGGAGGAAATAAGGGTAACTGTGGTTGGCTGAAAGATAGATATGGTCTTTCTTGGCAAGTAGTACCAAAGCAATTTTATGAAATATTAAAAAAAGATACAACTGGAAAAGTGACAGAAGAAGTTCTTAAAATGAGAAAGATTATTATAGAAGATTTAGAAAAGGCATTATCTTAAATAATGAGAATAAATGATATTTATGAAGCCCTCAAAGCTGTTCTGGATGGTTTTGGGGGTTTTTTATGTAGGGAATTGTTATTTTTGTGGTAATTAAAATTATTAAAATTATAAAGGAATTAGTATGTTTGGATTAGGGATGACTGAAATATTATTGATAATTGTGGTTTCAATAGTGCTAATTGCCACAACTATGAGAAGAAGGCGAAATAAGCAGGATTGATTTGTTGCAAATTGAAAGATTAAAGATTGATAGATTTAAAATTATTGAATTTGAGGAATTATTCTTAATTTTGAGTGATTTTAATTGACTGAAAATGGATTTAATATGAATGAAATGAAAAAGAGAATTTTAAGTGGTGTAACTCCTTCTGGTTTTTTGACGATAGGGCATATTACTGGGGCTTTGAAGAATTGGGTTGAGATGCAGAATGAGTTTGATAGTTTTTTTATGGTGGCTGATTTACATGCTATAACTACTCGACAAGTGGCTGCAGATTTGAGACAAAGGAGCTTGGATACGGTTGCATTCTTCCTTTCGGCTGGGATTGACCCTGAAAAGAGTACAATTTTTATGCAGTCGCATATTCCTGCTCACGCTGAACTTGCATGGGTGCTTAGTTGTTCGACTGGGATGGGTGAGTGCCAAAGAATGACTCAGTTTAAGGATAAATCAGCGAAGAATGTTGATAATGTGAATGTTGGATTATTTTCTTATCCTGTTCTAATGGCTTGTGATATACTGCTTTATCAAGCGAATTATGTTCCAGTTGGTGAAGACCAAAAGCAACATCTGGAATTGACAAGAACATTGGCTCAAAGGTATAATCATAATTATTCTGATACTTTTACAATTCCTGAACCTTTTATTCCGAAGATTGGTGGGAGGATAATGAGTCTTCAAGAGCCGACTTCTAAGATGTCTAAGTCTGATGTAAACCAAAATGCGACGATTTACTTGAATGATAGTAATGAAATGATTATTAAAAAGATAAAGCGAGCTGTAACTGATTCTGATGCTTTGGTTAAGTATGATAAGAATAAGCATGGTATAGCGAATTTGATGGAGCTTTATAGCATAGCATCTGGGAAAAGTTATAATGATATTGAGAGTGAGTTTAGAGGTGCAGGTTATGGGGATTTCAAACAAGCAGTAGGTGAGAGTGTTGCCGAATTTGTTGCTCCAATTAGAGATAACTTTATGAAATATAGAAGTGATAAGAAGTTGTTGAATGAGATTTTGGAATTAGGAAGAGAGAAAGCTGGTAGAGAAGCTCAAAAAACTTTAAGAAAAGTATATAAAAAAGTTGGCTTTTATCAGTTGTGAATGTGAATATTAAAAAATTTTTAAGTAATAAAAAGGTAGAAATATTAGTTTGATATTTCTACCTTTTATTTAATAAATATTAATTCGCATTTAAATAACTTTTTTAACTATCCATTTGTTTTTTGAGTAAATTTTAATGAATAGGGGTTGATTGGAATTTGGTAAAAGAATAGTTTTAGTATATGTAATACTTTCATTGTTTTGATAAAGAATATTACCTAATAAATCAATAACTTGTATGCTTGTGATTAGTTCTTCGCTATTATTTTGAATTACTATATTTTCATTATTTTTAAAAATATTGATTAAATCTTTATTTAAAATAGAAAGAGTATTGACATTTATAATTTCTGAATAGCCAATAGCAGAACAATATTTAGAACTTATTTTTACTTGATAATGTCCATTATACTTTATTGTTTCCCATATTTTTAAATCTTTGTGTGGTGTTCCATTTTCATTTGGAGTATAAATAATTTCATAATTATAGTTTGCAGTATCAATAATATACATAGAAAATTTGTTGTTTATAGAATCAATCGTTAAAGAGTGGAGAAATCTTGTATTAAATTCTATTTGATTAATACCTTCAAAAACTACATCACTTCCAGTATATTCCATATATTTATAAACGTCTTCTATATAAAAATTATTTAAAATATGCTTCGGGGAAGTCATAATATCTAAATTGCTTTTTGAAGACTCTGGAAAGTCAAGACATCTTTCTGCATAATCCCAAACTGGAATTAAATTAAAATCAATGCCACTTAGGATTGTATTTTTGTTGACTATAAGGTCATTTGTGAAATGATTAAATTGGTTGCTAGCAAAAGAAAGATACATTGCATTTTTACAATTAATTTTTGGTATATTTCCTTTGAAATTATTAGCATCTAAATTTAAATATTCTAAGACTTCTGAATTTATTTCAAAATCAATTTCTTGATCAAATTCATTATTATTTAACTTTAAATAATTTAAAGAATCATTTATAATATTTTTGTTAAAACCAGTAGTGAAACTATTATTATTTAAGATTAAATATTTAAGATTTGGTAATTCGAATGTTGGTAATGCACCAGAGAATTTGTTGTAAGATAAATCTAAGTATTCTAAAGTATTACTTTGAATTTTATTGGAAAAGTTTGTGAAATTATTGAATTGTAAATTGATATGTTTTATATTTGGTGTATTAAAAACAGGGAAATCACCACCAATATTGAAATTATGTGATAAGTCAAAGATTTCTAAGTTTGGAAAATTTAGTGTATCTAATGTTCCATTTAATTGAGCATAACGGATTGTTATTTCTTTAGCATTAGTTAATTTTTTTAAATCATTTATATCAGTACCAAGTATTGAGAAGTTGCCAATTGCTTGCTTACCATAATCACTAAAATCTTCTTCTTTAATTCTAAGTATTTCTAAACTTTGTAAATTATCAATCGATAAAGTACTAGTAAAAGATGAAGCATCAATTTTTAGTTCTCTGCAAAATGGTAAATTCAAATTTTGTAGATTTATATCAAGTTTAGTATCAAAAATATCTAAAATTTCTAATGCTGGCATTGAATTAAGTTCGATTTCGCCTTGAACTTTACAATTTTGAATACTTAATAATTTGAGAGCAGGTAATGAAAGATTATCAAAACCATCAAAATTTTCAATATTTTTAATTTTGAACTCTGTTAAGTTTGGAAAATTACATTTAGGGAAAGTACCACCATTGATTTTTTGATAACTTGTTTTTGGTATTCCAATTACTAATCCAATATCCAGTTTTTCAATTGTGTAAATTGAAACTGTTTCATCATTAATTGTGGTGTCCCTATCTAATTTTGATTGAATTCCTGATATACTTAGAAATGCTGGGTTAGGGTATATTTTGTTAGATTCAATTCCACTCCAAGTGTGAATTTGCCAACTATCACCTTTTAAATTTTGATAAATTTGTTTTATTGATTCTGCTTCATCTGGTGACAACATAGATTTTTGAGAAAAAGAATAATTTCATGTTATTTACCTATTTGGAATAATAATTATTTACTAAAGTAAAATTATAATTTCAACAATACGAAATAATTATATAATTTCCAAATTATTATTTGAAGGGAGTTTTAAATTATTTAAAATAACATATAATTGTCATTCAATTTATAATTCAAAAATTATCTTAATAATAGAAGTTATAAGTTTAGATAATAAAAAAAATATTCAACAATATTTTAAAAAGTGATAAATATTTGGTAAATTTGTTTGATAATAATTAAAAAAATAAAAAAAGGAATTTTTGATGAGTAATACAAAATATGTTTATTATTTCGGTGGTAAAGAAGCAGATGGTGATGCTTCTATGAAAAATCTATTAGGTGGTAAAGGTGCTAATTTAGCAGAGATGATAAAATTAGGAATGCCTGTGCCTGCTGGATTTACTATTACAACTGATGTTTGTACTTATTATTATAAAAATGGATTACAATATCCAAGTACTTTGCAAAGTGATGTTGAAAAAGCAATTGAAAAAGTAGAAAAAGAAATGGATGCTGTTTTTGGTAGTAATGAGAATCCATTATTATTAAGTGTTAGGTCAGGTTCAAGGGCTTCTATGCCGGGTATGATGGATACAGTATTGAATTTGGGATTGAATGATATAACTGTTGAAGCAATTGCAAAGAAATCAGGTAATGAAAGATTTGCTTGGGATTCATATCGTAGATTTGTTTCTATGTATGGTGATGTTGTAATGGATTTGAAGCCAAAAACTAAGGACGATATTGATCCATTTGAGCATATACTTGAAAAGAAAAAAGAAGAGAAAGGTTTTGAATTAGACACTGAATTTTCAACCGAAGATTTAAAAGATTTGGTAAAAAACTTTAAAGCAGCAATTAAAGAAAATTCAGGTAAAGAATTCCCTGAAGATCCTTGGGAACAATTATGGGGTGCTATAGGTGCAGTATTTGGGTCTTGGAATAATCCACGAGCTAATTATTATAGAAAAATAAATAGTATTCCTTACGAGTGGGGAACTGCTGTTAATGTTCAGTCCATGGTTTATGGAAATATGGGTGAAGATTCAGGAACAGGAGTTGCATTTACAAGAGATGCAGCGAATGGTGATAATGTTTTCTAC
>JAUIIX010000086.1 GCA_030431515.1 bacterium | reverse complement strand
CTCCAACGGCACCTATTCGAGTTGTACCAGACTTTGATACTGATAAAATTTCTTCTCCTCTATACAATGCACCACGAGTATGAGTACCTCCACCGTCGATACCAATTATTGTGAAATCATTTTTTATTGACATATAAAACTCCAAATTAGATTTATTAATATTTTATCTAACATTTATCAATCACCGTGCCAATTAGAGTATTAGAAACAATCTTTTATTAACAATATGATAATATAGGAATTAAAATGCAAGGTAGGAATAAAAGTCAAAAAATCATCTATTTCTTATCTTTTTATATCTTTCAGAAAAGAGTTCATTATCAGTAAAAGTAAATTTAACTGGAATCTGATATTTTTGGAGTTTGGATTTACAATGTTCTTTAATAATATTCTTGGCATCTTTAGTATTATTTATTTTAGGATTTAACACTATTTCAGCTACTACTATATTTCCAGTAAAAGGATTTTTTTCTCCAAATACTATTATATCATTTACTATATCTAATTCTTTAATAATGTTTTCTACATCGTTTGGATTTACTTTTTCTCCTCCTACATTAATTATATTAGATTCTCTTCCAATAATTCTGATGAAACCATCTTTTTCTTCTACTAAATCACCTGTCATATACCAACCATCTTTAGTAAATGGAGAGGGTGCATTCAAATAACCTAACATTGCTGAATTTGATTTAATTTGTAGTTTATTTTCAATTATTCTTGTTTCAAACCCTTTTCCTCCTAACTTCATCCATAAAGAATCTGAACTTTCAGATTTCGAGCCAAGTGTTCCAACTTCAGTTGCACCAAACTTTTGTATAATTTCACAATTAGGAAATATCTCCTTTGTTTTGTTTAAAGTACTTTGATGCATTACTTCCGTACCATAAGTAATATATTTCAAACTACTTAAATCATACTTTTTGTATTCTTCTGATAAAATTAATAAATTAAGAAATGTTGGAGTTGTAGGTAGAACTTGAATTTTCCATTTTTCAATTAAATAACAAATATCCTTTGGAAATCTATCTTTACTTAAAATTAATGTACTTGCATTAGAAAGAGAATAAAATAATGTGTCTATCCCACCGATATGATCAAAGAACATAAAAGCTAAGGTTGAGTAGTTTTTTCTAGACTTTGTATATTTAGATAATATCTTATTAAAATCATGAACTATCGCTTTTTTAGAACCAGATGTCCCAGATGAAAACAAAACTAAACCAGGAATTTTATTTTTAATCAATGATAAATATAATTCATTAGTTATCTCGACATCAAAATTCTTAATAATATTAATCGAAGTCTCCTCTATTTCAATTATTAATTGAGGAGAAGAAATACTAACTAAATCATCTAATTCATTAGAATTATTATATATATATGGTATAATAATAATGTTATTTTTAATACAAGCAAGTAAAAATGCAATTGAATAGGGATTTACGTCTGCTTTAAAAAATATGATCTTATTTTCTATTTTATTTGATTTAATTACATCAAAGTACAATTCAATTTGATTTAAAAACCAATTATAGTTATAAGTCTTATCATCATAAACGATTGCTATCTCATTACTATTAGCTTCAAATATATCTAAAAGAAATTGCAAATTAAACACCACCTAAATAAATAGTTTGCCCTGTAATAAAATCACTTTCTTCTTGGATCAAAAAATCAACCACATTCGAAACATCTCTAAACTCACCAAGTCTTTTAATAGCTTGTCTTTGGATTAAAGCATCCATTTTTTCTTTAGGAACTGACCTAATTAAATCCGTCTCTATTGGAGTCGGACCAATTGCATTTACAGTAATGCCATATTCAGCTAATTCTTTTGAAGATACTTCCGTTATACTTTTAACAGCAGCTTTCGATGATGCATAAATTGCTTCACCCTCTAATTTTAAAGGAGTTGCTACTGTTGCAAAATTTATTATTCTCCCCCACTTCTTCTTCATCATCACTTTAGCTGCTTCTCTTAAGAAAAGATATGTACCAAAAACATTAGTGCTGAAAATATTTTCTAAAGTACTCATAGGAGTTAAAAGAACATGATTCATTGATGCTATTCCAGCATTGTTAATTAAAATATCAACTGTTCCAATTTCTTTTTTAATCGTGTGGAACATTTCTTTTACTTTTTTTTCATCTGAAACATTTAAGCAAAAGTGGGTATAATTTTCATTTTTAAGTGAACTTTCGCTTCTACTACAACCAACTATAGTGAACCCTTTTTCTAAATAATATTCACAAAGATATCTACCAATCCCTTTAGATGTTCCAGTTATTAAAATAATTTTATTCATTTTCTTCCAATAATTCATTTATAAAACTAACTAAACTTATAACATCTCTAAATGGACTGTTTTTCATAGACATTGCTTTCTCATTTGCGATAGTAATTGACTTATCAAATTCTGAATCAATATTATCTTCAATAGATACTATCAAATTTACTAATTCTAATGAGTCTAAAGGACTTTGTGAACCGTATAACTGTGTATTGTCGCTTTTAACTATTTGCTTATTTTTAGGCAATTCTAAATTAATTTCATCTATAGCTTGGAAAATAATATTTTTTATTTTATTTTGAGTTTCTAACATTACAAAATCCTAAATTATAAGGTGATTTATGACTAAAATACTAATAATAATTTTTCTATTTCCAATATTTGTTTTTGCAAATTTTCAAAATGGAATTTACAAATTTAATAATTTAAGCTCTATAAATAAAAAAAATGCTTATAAAATTGTTTATAATGATATTCAAATTGATTTAAGTGATGAAATTGAAGTCATTATAAATTCAAATTCAAAATATTATGTAAATTATTATTTAGGTGATGAAAAATTTAGAGCTGATGTTTTTGAAAATATTAACATAAAATTTAATGGTGATATATATGAAATTAAATCCAATAGAAATAATTTTGATATTCCATCTTTTTTAGTAAATGAATCGAACCTTCGAAAATTACAAAATTATGATGTTGAAGTATTTGACAATTATATTTCAACAAAAAATAAAAAATACATAAAAAATAATAAATTACTTCAAAAAGGAATTGTTGATTTTGTATCATATTTTGGAAATAATGGTTTATGCCAAATAAGAGCAATAACAGAAGATAAGGAAGGATTTATGTATTTTGGCGGTGAATTAGAGAACAATATTATTAATTTTAATAATATAATAAAAAATGATATTGCAGGTCATTCACAAATTGTAATTAAAACAAATAAAAAAATGGAAATAATTTGGATTTCAATGATTGGAGGTGGTGCCAAAGAAAGTGTTTTTGATTTAACAACGGATGATGATGGAAATATCTGGGGTGCAGGTGAAACTCATTCTAACAATTATCCTTTGAGTCAAAATGCTATTCAGAAATATAATCGAGGTCATGGAGATGGTGTAATTTTTTGTATAAATAATTTGGGAGAATTAATTTTTGGATCTTATTTTGGTACTGATGCTTATGATGCATTAGTCAGTATAGAATATTTTAATGGTAATATTTATTCTGTTGGTCAAACAAATGAAGAAAATGGGATTTATGTTATATTTAATAAAGAGAATGTAATATTACTTCAAGGAGAATTTGGAGGGTATGCTGTAGATTCTGTTGAAGATTTGGCTGTGGATAGCTTAGGAAATATGTATTTCACTGGTTGGTTAAATTCTAATTTAAATTATAATTTTTGCCTAAATGAATTTAAGGGAGAATATGATTCTTACATTGCAAAACTTAATTTTAATAATATGCGGTTTGAAAAACTAATTTATATTGGAGGTTCTGGAATTGAACAATCATACAATATTGAAATTGATAGATTTCAAAACATATATGTAACTGGCTCAACTACAAGTGCAAATTTTCCTACTAAAAAATCTAATACTAATTTAAATGGAAGTCAAGATTATTTTATTACTAAAGTAAACCCAGAATTTGAAATTGAATGGTCGCATTTTATTGGTGGATCTGGTATTGAAGGTCGTAAAGGACGTGATTCATTTCAAGGTGGTTTATCAATTAAAAATGACGTTGTTTTTTTAGGAACTATTACTCAAAGTAATAATATTGAATTAATTGATCCCTTATACTCTAGAGAGGTAGAAGGTAGTGATGTTTTAATACAATCCTATAATTTAGATGGTAAACTATTATTTTCAAGTATTTTTGGAGGTGATAGAAATGATTATAGCTTTGCTGTTCATGTTGATAATAATGATTATGTTTATTCTGTTGGAACTACACTCTCAAAAGACTTACCAGTTACTGAAAATGCATTTATAGATAAATATAGTGGAAGTTATGAAGGGTATATATTAAGATTTAAATTTCAGACTATTGCACCTGACACAACTCAAAAACCTTGTAATGATAATTATATTGAATATACTGATTTTCTTAATAAAAATGGGTTAAGATTAGTTCAACATGCAGTTACTTATGATTCTACACTTAGACTTACCAAAGCTGACTTTTACCAAAAAGGTGCTGTTTGGATTGAAAATCCATTAGATGTTTCTAAAGGTTTTAGTAGTGAATTTACGTTTGAATTATCGGAAGGTGATGATAATCAACAAGATGATAGTTTTTTAGAAGGTGCTGATGGTTTAGCATTTATTATACAAGGTGTTAGCAATGATGTTATTGGAATAGCTGGAGGAGGAATTGGATATGAAAATCTAAAAAATGCACTCGCTATTGAATTAGATTTATACTACAACGATGAAACGAATTATAATGACCCGAATGGAAATCATATTGCATTATTTTCTTCAAAATCTAATATTGTATCAGATCATAAATCTAATCAATTAAAAGCTGAAAATATTCATATTGATGAAATTCAAATTGACAAAAGACGATATAAATTTAAAGTTGTTTATAATTCTGAAGATAATTCATTGAATGTATTTTTAAATGAAAATGATAAATCAGAAAAATTAGTTTTAACTTTAAATAATTTTGATATTAATGATCATATTGATTTAATTAATAATCAAGCTGCTTATATTGGAGTATCGGCTGCTACTGGTAATGCTGTCCAGCGTCACGAATTATTCTCATTTGTATTCTGTGGTGGTGATGAAATTACATCAGTTGATTATGAATTAGAATCTAACAACTTGATATATCCTAACCCAACTAACTCTTTTATTTATGTAAATAGAAGTGAAATTAATTCAAATATAGAAATATATGATATGCTTGGTAATAAAATGGATTTTATTCAAAATCAAAATAAATTAGATGTATCTAATTTTAAAAGTGGTATTTATTTAATAAAATTTGAATCTGAAAATAATACAAATTATCAAAAATTTGTTGTAGAATAAATTAATCAAATTTTATAGATTCAATTGAATCTTTTTTGATATAGATGTATCCTAAAATAGGGTCAGTTGAAGAATGATTTACAAGCATTTGAATATGCTTGTCGGACAATGTTTGATTTTCACCAATTAGTTTAATACCAGAATTAGCTTTTATCTCTCTTGAAGTTACCATATTAGCTTTTAATTCTGAGAGTAAAAGTGCTATATCGTTGCGTTTGTCTGTTTCAGTCAGATCTTGAGTATCAACATACTCTTCAAGTAAGTTAATTACTCTTCCGTCATATATTCTGTTTACTCGACTTTTAAGTTTTTCAATAGTAGTTTTTGGGTCAAGATTATTAAAACTCCTATTTTCTTCAAAATCAAGAACGGCTCTTATTATTCTAGAACCAAGTGGTATTTGCCACGCTTGAATTTTATCAGGTATTCCAGAGCCATCTAAATTCTCATAAATATGATAGAGTATCTCCCCTACACTTTTGAATTTTTCGATTGACGATACAATCTCTTTAGTAACAATTGGAATTTGATACATCATCTGATTATTAACTCTACCATTAGACATCACTGGTGTTTTGAGTAAATTATCTGGTAAAAATAACCTTCCTGCTTGACAGAAAAATGACGCAATTTCAATATCTTTAATATCTTGCTTGCTAAATTGATTAAATTTATCAGCTATCCAAACCGACATTTTTGCAATATCTTGAAGCATATCAGAACTTGCAGGCAATCGAGATTGAATAAATTTAGTAGATAATTTCAAAATATTATCAATATCTTCTTCGAGTTGTTTAGACATTTTTTGAAGTAAAAGATTCTCGTGTTGGATTTTTAACTTCATAGAAAGTATTTTAGTACCAAGTCTAATTCTATTATAAATGATTTGAGTTCTATTATGACCAATCAAATAATCATCAAATTCTGCATCTATATATTTTTGAAGATGGTCAAAATCATCATTTTCAGAGATTACAATAAAATATATTTTATCTCTTAAATTCAAATCAATTATTTCATGGTAAAAATCAAAAATATCAGAGTCTGGTAAAGTTTCTTCACAGAATATTATAGCAGGTTTATTTATAATAAGCAAGTCTTTTGCTTCGTGTGATGAAGAAGTACTAATGATATTATTTTCAGGATAAAGCAATTGAATAACTTCAGTAAGTTTTTGAACTCTTACTTCATCAGTTGAAATTAATAAAAAGTTAATATTTATCATTTAGTTAAAGTCTTCTTCTTTTATTTCTAAATCGCTTACTTTCAAATTTTGAATTAAAATACTTATTCTTCTATTTCTATTATCAAAAGGATTTTCTGGTATTCTTAAATATTGATCTGCATAACCGATTACTTTTTTAATTTGCCCATCCCATAAACCTGTTTTTGACATATAAGCTCTTGCTGCATTTGCTCTGTCCGCTGACAATTCCCAATTAGTATAACCATTCCCTTTACTAAATCCACGGGCATCTGTATGCCCTTCTAAAGTAACATAATTAGGTAGCTTTCCAATTTCAGATGCAAGTTCTTTCAAAATCACTTTTATTTCACCTCTGATTTCAGAACTACCGACTTTAAAGAAGTAATCATCATTTGTTTCAATCAAATCAATTCTTAAACCTTCGTCATTTTGAGATATAACGATTGAATTCAAAACTTCTTTTAAATCTTGCTTCTCATTTTCTAAATTAGAAATAAAATCCTTAATATCTTTAGCAGTATTTTCTAATCTTTTCTCAGCACTAATACTATCTTCAATAGCTTTTTCTCTAATAGCTTCTTTTATTGCATGATAAGTATCACGATTCATTTCGTGAGGATCCATAACCTGATCTTTACCTGAACCATCACCAACTCTTTCACCGTCATTTCTGCCCGTTACATTTTTCATTCCTAAATCAATGGGAATAGTCATTTTACCATGAACAAAAGAAAAGACACCAGGGTTATCAAAATAATTAGATACATTTTTCTTAGTTTCTTCAGATGCAGCAAGAATCCACATAACGATAAAGAAAGCCATCATAGCAGTTACGAAATCAGCATAAGCAACTTTCCAAGCTCCTCCATGATGACCAGCACCGCCTTTAACAATCTTCTTTATTATTATGGGCTGTTCGCCTTTGTTATCATCTGCCATTTAACTAAGAACCTCCTCCGCTTTGACTTGTAGATTTAACTGCCTCTTCACTTTCATTGAAGGTAGGTCGTTTATCTGGGTCAATAGCTCTTCTACAATATTCTACTGCTACAGATGCAGGTGCACCTTTAGCAAATGATAATAATGCCGCCTTTAATGCAGCCATATACTTACCATTAATATAATTAGTAAGTTCTAAACTTCTAGCAATTGGTTGAACAAAACCGTAGGAAAGTAATACACCTAAGAATGTACCTACTAATGCGGCACCAACGTGATACCCTACTGCTTCGGCACCATCATTAATAGAACCCATCGTAACAATAATACCTAAAACGGCTGCAACAATCCCAATACCAGGAAGTGCATCACCTACAATTGTAATCGAATGTACAACTATATGTTCTTCTTCGTGATACCCTTCTACATCCATTTCCATCAAATCTTCTAAGTCATGTGCTGGAATACCACCTGACAAAATAACTTTTAAAGTATCACACATGAAGTCAACTGCATGGTGATTCTTAAGAAAAGACGGATATTTTGAAATAATGCTTGATGTAGTTGGTGACTCAACATGTGGCTCTAAAGCAATCAAACCTTCTCTTTTCGCATATTGAAAAAGTTCATAAAGCATTTTCATTAAATCTAAATAATCTTGCTTCTTTATAGTAGCACCTTTTAGAACTACTCCAAATGCAGCAAAGATTTTTTTCAAATAAGCTAATGGATTTGCAATAATCATTGAACCAATTGCAACTCCACCTATAACTAAGAATTCTGGTGGTTGGTATAAAGTTTTAATATCTCCACCTGCCCATACGAATCCTCCAAGCATCGATACTAAAACTATCACTGCACCAATAATAGCAAACATTATTTACTCTCTAATTTATTTATTCTTTCTATCACTGTCTTCCTTTCAGGTTCAAATTTTAATGCATTGTTATATGCTTCTAATGCTTCTTTTTCTTTATTCAATTTACTTAGTATATCTCCATAATGTTCATATACTTCAGCACTTGCATTTCCTGTATTAATAGCTTTTTCAATATATTCTAAAGCAATAGTATAATTACCCATTAGATAATTTATCCAAGCATAAGTATCAATATATGCTGCATTATTTGGTTCCATCGAAAGAGCTTTTTCACTCATTTCTTTTGCATTGCTTAATTCTTTACCTCTTAGAGATAAAGAATATGCGTAATTATTATTTACTAATGGATTTAAAGGATCAATTTTTAAAGCATTTTTATAATAATAATCTGAACTATCTTTATTCCCAATATTGTCATACAGAATTCCTAATTGTACCCAATTATCTAAAAAACTTTCATTTAAAGCAATAGACTTTTTAAAAGATTCTATCGCTAAAGTATCATTGTCTAATGATTGATAAGCAATTCCAATAAAAAAAGGAAATCTAAAATCATCTGCAAATTTATCAACTGTTTCCTCTAATACTTCTAATGCTAAAGAATCATTTAATTTTTGCAGATAAAATAAAGCAATACTTATAGGTATATCGGGTATTGTATCAGAAATCTTTAATACTTTTTTAAATAAATTATAAGATTTTACAGAATCTCCTATTTTTGATGAAAGATAAGCAGATTGTAATTGGATTTGCCAATTAAAATAAAAACGAGAATCAATTTTATCTAAATACTTATTAATTGCATTTTTATCATTAAAGGTTGAATCATATAGTAAATTATATCCAACAGTTCCATAAAATTTATCTAACTCTGTTGTTGATATATTTTTATCAACTTTATCTAACATATCAATTGCTTCAGAATAGTTTTTACTTTCCATATAAGTATCTAATAACTCTAAATTAATTTTAGAATTAGATTCATTAGATTTTACTAATTTTTCTAAACTATTAATATATTTATCTTGTTGTTTAGTTGACTTATACAACTGTGATAATTTCAATATAATTTTATTGTTCTCAGGATAGTCTTCAAGTAATTCTTCATAAATAGTAATTGATTCTTTAGGTTTGTAATATTCCATTATATTCGCAAAATTTAACTTCCTTTTGAAAGAATCATCAATGTTTAATATTTCTCTATAAACAGAAATGGCTTTATTATAATTTGAATTTTTAATATGCAATTCAACTAATAACTCCAAGGATGGTAAAAATTTACCATTCACCTCTAAAGATTTTTCAATTGCTTTGAGAGATAATTCATATCTATCTAATTCTATATATGCTTTTGATAAAGAGTAATATATACCAGCAGATTTGTCAAACTCTAATGCAAGATTTAAGTCAATAATGCTTTCAGCCCATTTCCCTTGTTGTTGAAGAATCATTGCATCAATGTAAAAATTTATAGCATCATCATTAATACTTTTAGTATCGTATTTTCTTATCATCTTTCTAATATCTTCACGATTACTTTTGTCAAAAGTACTTGAATGATTGCTACAAGAAATTAAAAAAGCTATAAGTATTATAAGTAGATATTTCATTTTTCTAAGTTTTTATAAACAATTTCTAATAACTCTAAAGTCTTTTTACTCATTTCAT
>JAUIIX010000085.1 GCA_030431515.1 bacterium | reverse complement strand
TTTATATGATAATTTTAATTTATCTGTATATCAAAGGCTTAATAACACATTAGCTACATTTACAACAGTGAATTATTATACATGGATTAATAAGATAATGTCATGAAATTACAAATACCATATAGCTTAATTATAAAACCTTATATTGATGCACCTATTCATATTGGGTTAAGTATAGAATATAAATTTGAAATGTATTATTTATTATTGAATAAAATAACACACTGGATGATGTTCTATTCTAGATTTAACTATGATTTAATGAAATTAAATATAACTTCTACAAAAAATACTATAGAAATAGCACACTGTTTAAATAAGAATCCACTCCTAGAACAAATGGATAAAAGGGATGATGTTATATCACTATTATTAGAACAAGATATAATAAATAATATAAAATGTAGTACAGATCTATACAATATATTATTTAATACATAACTAATCATATCTTATTATTAGGATTATAAAAAGTTTCTTTTTAAATTTATATAAATTAATTAATTAACCAAAATTTATAATTATGATCAATGGAAATGTTTTAGATGCTTATCGTAAAGATCTTGAAAGTACTATCAAGGAATTAAATAAAAAATACAATATTACTTCCGATATTGGAAGTATGAGGTATAATTCCTCAGAATTTAGTTTTAAAATGACTAATAAAGTGATACCTGTAGGTGGGTTGGAAGAATTAAAACATAAAGAATGGAATGCTAACTGCCATGCTTTAGGATTAGAGCCTAACATGATAGGTAAAACATTACAAAGAGACGGAAAACAATTCCTTATTGAAGGAGTTAACATGAGAAAATATAAAAGACCAATCATCATTAAGGGGATACATGATAACAAATCATATTGTTGTGATGCATCGTATGTAAGACAATTTCTCCAAGAATAAGCGGTGACCTGCGTGATAATATTATTAGTAAAGTCAAAAACTCTAAGGAAACGAAAAAGAAGGCTGGTAAAGTCCCAGAAACTAATAATATTTATCTTTTAATTTAATCAAAAATATATAATCATGAAAGAAATTGAAATTAAAAAAATCATATTATCACTTATCACTCAAGCAATAAATTACACTGAAGAAATGTGTAAAGATGTATTAGATGAGGAAGATGAAATGGATTCTATGTCAACATTCACTAATGTGTTAGAAGAATGTACTTCAATGAGTAGGTCATTACAAACTAAAAATAAAATACCATTATCTAAATACATACAATATGTAGAAAAAATTAACCAACGACTACCTATAGATGAACATGAGTTAGTCATACAAATAACAAATTTATATTACAATCAATTAAACAATCAATAATGAACAAAACAACGGTTAGTATATGAAAAGTAGGGGATTAGAAAGCACAGAAGTTCGGGTCGCTCCCGAAAGTCCGATGGTAGCTGGGGACTACATGATACCGCTACACCCCTATTTTTTATATACATTGTTGTATGCTGGTGTGGTTTTGAAGCATTAATTTTTGAATAATAAATAAAGTAATAATTAAATATTTTGAGCGATGGCAAAAAAAAAATAGAAACAACATAGAAAACTTAAATAGAATGAAAACAGAATTAAAAATAGGTAATTGGGTGCAAACAAAATGCAAAATGTCATATTACACAACTATGCAAGAAAGTAGTTTTTCAGTTCCTTTTGATAAAAATTACAAAAGAATAAAACTAACAGAAAATTGGTTGGAAAGACTTCAATTTGAATGGCGACCTTGTTCTTGGGTTGGTTCTTTATATCGTTCGGAAACAATAAAAGGATTAACCGTATTTATTGACAGGAACGGATTGTTTAGAGCCGAATATTTAGACAATGAAAATTGGGTTGTAAATGAATATGTTAAATATGTTGATGAGTTGCAGAACATCGTTAATTATTGGACTGGTCTAGAATTGGAACATAAAAAATAAAATATGAAAACAGCAGTAGAATTTTTAGAAGAACATTTGACTATGTCATTTGGGGATGATATAAAGCCATTAAGAGGTTTTTTTGTAATTGCAAAAGAAATGGAAATAGAACAAATGGGTTATACAAAAGAAGATGTAATTAAAGCAGGAGAGATGGGGGAAGTGAACCATCACGACACTGAACACATAGTATCATATTTAGACGAAGCAAAAAGCGTTGGTAAAAATATTTAATTATGGTATTTAAAGCACTAAACTTGAATATTAGCACTAATGTAGCACTTGCATACAACATTAAACTTAAGTAACGTAACTATCCAAATGACTGAAAAAAATGGAGTTATTATTACATTATCATTAAATATATCTATTGATATGTGTTTATTTGGTGGTAGTAAAATAATTGTAATACCATCAATTACCGGAATTAATCATATATCAATAAGCCATGAAGATATGGAATTGGATGTGTATGTACAATCAACATTTCTGGGTAGTTTAGTGTGTGATTATATCAATGATAAAATAATACCTGGATTCATTGGGTATGGTGATTTTATGGATATGGATTACCCTGATATAAAGGATGAGGCTATTAATTTAATAATACAATCCTTAAATAGAGATTAAAAACAACATGATTATAGATTTACATTGAATTCGAAAGGTAGGTTTCTTTGAAACCTACTTTTTTCTTTTTAAATTAAATTAAATTAAACATTTATAATGAAAGATTTAAGCAAATTAACTCCAGGTAATTTAATAAAAACCGCTGTCCAAGATATGAAAATATCTATTAATCAAGGATTAAAAATAGATATGGATGCCTGGATTAAACATAATATAGAATCAGGTAAAATATGTTCTGTATGTTTTGCTGGTTCTGTAATGTTGCAGAAAGGAGATGATATACTTAAATCAATGAGTCCAAATGGAAAGATAGATATGATAAGTTTTAGTACATCATTGTTTCCAAAAGAGTATGGGGCTTTGGATGAAATTAGAAGGGGAAATATTGAGCAATTCTTTGATATTTTAGGATATAAACCTAAGGTACAAACAGAAAGTAGGAGATGTGGGAGTGTGGATTTAGACATATACTCACAAAATAAATTAAACTTCAGATTGATTAAATTTGAACCATATAAAGGTGAAGGAGATGAACAACGTTTTATAAATCAAATGTTGAACGTTGCTGAATTAGTAGATTACATTTATAACATATATTACAAATAATAATTATGGAACTAGGACCGTTACAAAAACAATGGATTAAAAATCTAAGAGCACATCCTGAAAGGCAATGTCGAGGCACCTTAGCTGAACGAACAGGAACTGAACCTCATGAGTACAAAGCTTGTTGTTTGGGTGAGTTTATTATTACTAGATTTGGGATAAATAATGATAAATTAAATTTTACCAATAATAATAAATTTTTGTGGATAGATGATAGTGGAGGAACCATTAAAAAATATGCCGAATATGGGTTAATTTCTGAAGGGGGTTGGTTTGAATCATCAGTAGTAATTAATGATGAAGAGTATAATTCATTGATACAAATGAATGATAACGGCTTGACATGGACTGAAATAGCAGATTATGTTGAACAAAACCCTGAAAACGTTTTTACTAAAAGTGTATAAATAATTAATTATAAATAACAAAACAAAAGAAAGTTATGAATAATCAAAAACCAAACTACGAAAAATCAACAAGAGAATTATCACTTGAGTGGTGGAATAATTTACCAAGTGATAGAAAAACACAAATATGCGACACTAATACTGATATAACAGGAAGTATAAGAAGATGGGAAACTTTAACAGGTAATGAAATTACAAAATTATGGTATAGAAGAAATACATCATTATATCAAAGCCCTGTAATATGTGTAAATTGTAAAGAGATTTATAACAATCCAGTATCAAAATGTGGATGTGGAGGGAGTACTTTTCAAAAAACACATCCTAATAATACAAAACCATTTAATAATTACCCACCTGAACCTGAAATATTTAATGAAGACAATCCAGTTAGATTCTCAGTTAAAGAACTAAAAGAATTTTCAGAACAATTTGCTAGTCGAGTACTAAAACGAGGAGAAAAAGATAATATTACTGGATTTTGGTCATTATGTAAAGAAATGTTTTATGAAAAATTCAAAAGGAAATCTTACACTGTAAAACGGGAGTTTAATATTGAATTATTTGAAGCTTATATAAATAAGTTTAATCCTACTAATAAACTTCACGCTGTAAATACATTAATTACTTCATTATCTGAAGACAAAGAATTTGATTTTAAATTTGCTACTGCTATTATTAACGATGCTTTAAATCAATATAACAATGAAATTAGGTAGTTAAGGAGTAAATTTAGATTTTTTGATTTAAAATTTTCTTAGTAAATTTAATTATAATTAAAATATATAATCATGGATAATAATAACAACCAACCAATCGACAAAATCATCAATTCAGTAAAAAATTCAGTTTCAAGTATATTCTCGAAAGAGGATGTAATTAACTTACTTGAACAAACACGTAACAACAGAACATTTTCAGAGGATGAAATAGATCATTTATGTAATGGGTTTGAAAGTTACATTGGTAAGGAACATGACCATATGAAATTCATTAATGAGAAAGATATTGAACTATCCATAAATCACGAAAATAAAGTAATTGTTGAAACTATATCACTTAATACAGATAATGTGGGTGATATTTTAGGTCAATACTTTCATGAAGTTAATGACCATCAAGCTAATAAAACAAGTCAATTATGAGAATAACATTTGATGAATTAACTAAGAGAGATGAATTTCTCCATATTGAGATAATGAACAGCCTCACTGGTGATTTAATAAAATCAGCAATGGAGGAACGAGCGTATGACATTAAATTGTTAATTAATGGTATTGAAGTTGAACCTTTATTTCTTAATAGAATATTAAACAATCTAGACGAATATATAAAACAAGAAGCGGCACAAATGATTGATGACAAATTTGAACATATCAGACATGCAATAAATGATATGGACAATATCATAGATGAAGTGGTGAGTGATATTAAAGAAAAATTCCGAAACGATATTGAATCATAAAAGTATTTTAGAGTATTAAATATAGATACAAAGTAAAAAGCTCTTACTGACCGAAGTAAAGTTAATAAGTGAGGAGAAACACATCAAAGCCATAAGTAGGAGGTACAGCAATTAGAAGGCAGGTGAAGTCCCTGAAGTATCTATATTTTAAACAAAAATAATAATGAAAAATAAAAAACAAATCATCCAAAGTATAATACTATTAACATTATTTGTATATGGTGTTGTTTATTTTGTATCAAAACATAATAAACAATATAACAACTATATAGTTAGTTATAAAGTATATTACCCTAACCGAATTCAAGACGAATCATTTATATGCTACAATTGTCGTAATATAAGACAAATATCAGTTAATGGTACAAATATGATTCGGTATAATAAAATAGAGAATAAAGGTCCCCAATTCATAATAACTACCACACTGCCAATAGAATTAACATCAATAAATGTAATAACATTAATAGAACTCTCAAACAAATGATAAATCTAAAAGAATTAACCCCAGCAGCATTAATCCGATTAGCAATATATGATGTTAGAGCATCACTTAAACAAGGTATTAAATTGAATATGGATGTATGGGTTCAACCCAAAAGTGAAATAAGTGAAATTACTCCATTTGATAATATATGTTCTGTTTGTTTTGCAGGTTCAATAATGGTGCAACATCAAGATGAAGGATCATTATATAGAATGCATGATAATATTATAGCACAATTTGATGCTGAATTCTCTCATTATAAAAATGAATACTGGGCTTTAGATAAAATTAGAAATGGAGATATAAATAGTTTCTTTTATAAGTTAGGGTATAAATTAAAACAAGTAAAACCTATTGAAAAGGATAAGGGATTAGTATTACATAAGGATAGAGAAGGATATTCATTATTTAATTTCATACCACACAATAATGAAAATACAGAAGAATTCCTAACACAAATGGAAAAAGTAGCTGATATGATTGAAGAAATATTACCGGAATTCACAAAAATTTAAACCTAACAATTATGGACTTATCAAAACTAACACCGAGTGAATTATTATCAACAGCAATTGATGATATGGAACTAGCATCAAGTAAAGGAGTAAGTATAAGGATGAGAAGTTGGATAATAGAACAACAAAAACCAACAATAAATAATGACAATGAACAAAATAAAACTAAAATCCAATACTACCTAAATAATCCAGAAACCCTATATGATAATATATGTTCAGTATGTCTGGCAGGTTCAGTAATGCTTAAGTCACCGGATGAGGATATACTTAAATTCACCTTTGGGTTGGATAATGACTTTAATTATAATCCAGGTTCTATATCGGTGAGTGATTTAAAATATATTGACCAATATAATGCATTGGATAATATACGTCAAGGTCATATAAATTATTTTTTTAATTACTTAGGGTATTCAATAGATGATAATAAAATCATTAAGGATATAGTTAATAATGAATGGAATGGAGATAAATTTCCACTCAAAATTAATATAATACATAATAATGATGAGGATAATTACTTTCATAGTAAATATAGTGAATATAAATTTCACATAACTGGTTTTAAATCATTAAAACATCATGGATATGACTCACGTAGTTGGGAATTAGAGTTTGATGATTTTGTATTACAAATGAGGGAATTAGTAGGTATAATTAAGGAAATGGAGCCATTATTAATGCGAGCAGAAATTGGATAATCAGCGAAAATAAATTAGAATTATAAACGGACGAGTGTATGGGTAGTTTTTGCCCGATTAAATAAAACTGAATTATGGATAAGATTAAAGAATTAACAGACTTTTATATGTGGATGCAAGAAAATAACTATGACCATAATATAAGAGCAAGAGTTGAAAGAAAAGCAGAAATGTATTTGAATAGCATTAATGTAGGGCAAAAATTATCTATACACAATGTTGTAGGGCAAAGCGAACAGTTGACCTGCCCAAGATGTAAGTCAACTAATATACTTAATCCCGATAAAGACAATGATGCTCAATGTATAGAATGTGCCTTTGTTTGGGCAGGTTAATTGCCTACAACGAAATTAATCCATACAGCGAGAGTTGTATGGATTTTTTTTAATAATTTTTTTACTAAGAATGAATAGGTGGATGTATGGAAAACAAACGCAAGTGTATATATTAATATATGTATGTAAATATATAAGTATATTAGTGGGGTATGTTTTGGTGTATGGTATATGGAAAACGGGTGGTGGTGGGTTTGTGTTGAGTTTGTGTTAGATCGAACAAATTTATTCAGAAACACAACACAAACCAATCCTTCACCCATATATACAATTATAAACCATTAATAACTAACGCCCTACACTAAACCATATATACATATTCACAATAAAACCAAACAATATTAAATAATAATAAATAATAATATAGGGTTGGACAATTCAACGAGGGGGTCAAAACCTTATCTACGTATCTTTGGAAGTCCATATAACAATTCTACGAAGTATATTTTTTTTACTAGAATTTTCTTATTATATTATATCGTATTAAAAATAGTAATTATGAAATTAGTAGTAAATAAACCATTTATAGTATTTAAAGTAAATAATTATGATATTGATGGTTTCATATATTATAATAATTATTTATTTCCAATATATGATTATACAAGTAATATAGAAATAAAAATGCCTGTAAGAGATCCACATTGTGATATGAAAAAGGCATTTCAAGACACAATATCTTTTTTAGAAACTAAACAAAAACCAACATCTACAATATGGACATCTTATAACTATAATATGTTAAGAAAATTATCATATGATTCACAATTAATGAAATTTATTCATGATAATGTAAAACTTATACCTCAAAGTAAAATAAATAAATTAAAACTGATATATAAAACATTAGGAGAATGAAACGAATTAAATTAACACATAAAGGTGAGGAATTATTAGAAGTACTTAATGAAAAAATATTTGAACATGAAACTGAATATGATGAATTAAGTATGAAAGAACAAATACTTAATGATTTAGGTATGTATATTGATGAATGTTATACTGAACGTGTATTTGATACAATGGATGAATTCATCAAAGAAAATGCTGATGGTGAGTATGGTGAAACTACACCTGAAGTATTGTCAAGAGTAAAACAGAAAATTGATTGGGGTATTGAACATGGATATGTCACAATAGAAAGTATTTAACTTGTATACACCATCGAATCGGAAATGTCCCTAACTATGTTGGGGATTTTTTTATGTTGTATTAAATAAGATTCTTTTACCCGAGAGATAATATTTTCTATTTTATGGATCCAGAAACCTAAATAACATAAATAATATATATTGTTTTTTTAATTTTTTCTTTGTAAATTATATTATTAAATAAATCTATAATTATGAGCATAGTTTTAAACATTCAACAAAAGAATTACATTCAACGAATTATTATGGATGAACTATTAAAACGTTCAATAAATGTAACCATAAATAATCTTGAATTAAAAACAGCACGCAATCATGAATTGTATGTTGATTTTACATCAACACCATTCAACACAATGCCTGTATTATTTAAATCAATACATATACATGCATTTAATTCATCAGTAATGAAGCAAGAGAATCATATACGAGTATATATTTCAGTTAATGCTAGATATACTGTATTTGATGGTGGTACAAATGGTATACATTTAGTGAGTTTCAATTTCGAATTGTATGATTCAGGATTTAATCAATATTCACAATCATGAAATTCATACCCTAGTTTAAAAGCTAGGGTATTTTTTTATATTTTTTTTCTTATTAAATTAAATCATATTAAACGAATAAATGTTATGAATTATTACGAGAATAAACGAGAATCAAACGAGAAAAAACTGATGAGTATAGTTTTCATATCAATCACTGTGTTAGTTATTTTGGCTGTTTTACTTTAATTTTTTTCAATTTGGATAATATATATTTTCTTCTTAAATTTAATCATTAAATAAAAACAATTATGTCACAAATATTAGCACAAACAATCATTGATGAATTTGAGGGTGAGGAAGAATTTTATGATGAATTAACAAACCTAAACATAATTCAAGATGTAAGGGATTATTACATGGAAGAACGAGGGTGGGAAGGTGATTGTGACCTGGAAGAACATTTAGAGGTTATAATTGAGGAGTTGAAATATAATGGGTTTGAATAATTAAAATTTTCCTATTATATTTAAACGTTAAATAAATAATTAACTAAAACAATATTTCAATTATGTACAATAACACTCATATCCAAGTACAAAACGAGGTAGAAAAATTTGAGGAAACATTTACTAAATATCCTCATTACGAATTTGAAGATACACTTAGGGAACTTAATTCAATTGAAGGCCTGGAACCATTAGGTGTTGAATGGACTGGGGATGATATTGAAGAAGATAATTTAATGGAGTTTTAATATTTAAAATTTTCTCATTAAATTAAATCATTATAAAAATTAATAAGGAAATAATAAGTTTAAAATTTAAAAATAATTTGTAATTTAAAATTTTCTTATTAATTTTAAAATGTAATAAAAAATAATAACAATTTAACAATCAAAAACAATTTTTAATTATGGCAACCAAAACAAAATCAAACAAAACAAAAAATGTAACACCTAAAAATGTTACAAGCAATTCAAACACTGAAGTTAAAGTTGAAACTGCAGTTGAACCAAAAGGTAAATCACCTGGACGTCCAATTAATAAAAACAGTAAAAGACAAATTGAACTGAGGGAGAAAGAAGCAGCCATTAAAGCGGGACATGTGCCACAGAAAGGTCGCCCAATTAATCCGAACAGTAAAAGACAGAAGATGTTAGCGGAACGTGAGGCCCGGGTTAAAGAAGGGGGTGAGGTTAAACGCGGAAGACCAATCAACCCAAACAGTAAAAGACAACAATTTATCAATGACATTGAGAAAAGGAAAGCCAATGGCACTTATAAATTGGGAAGGCCAAAGATGACCGAAGAACAAAAGGCCGAGGCTAAAAAGGCCAAAGAGGCCAAGGCGTTAGCTGAAGCAGTTGAGGCTTAAATAACCAAAACAAAAACAAATTAAATGC
>JAUIIX010000084.1 GCA_030431515.1 bacterium | reverse complement strand
AATAAATTCCTTTTTTAAGAGAAGTTATATCAACTCTTTTTAGATTTTTATCATACTTAAGATTTTCTTGTTGTTTTCCATAAATATCGATTATTTTTACTTTAACAATGTCGTTGAAGTCAGTTAAGTATATATAATCAGAAGAAGGGTTTGGATAAACAATTCCATCGTCAGTTTTAAGTATTTCAACATATTCAGAGGAACAATATTTCCAATCAGCAATTTCTTGAACTTGATAAGTTTTACCAGTTGAACTTAAAATTCCAATTTTAGCAAATCTATCATTTTTGAGATCTATAAATTCGCTAAAAGAAAAATTACTAATAGTGATTACATTTTTTTTAGAGTTTATGTCTTCCAAATCAACTTTTAATGTGCTTCGATCTTTATTGTAGTTAATATATAAAGTATATTCTCTATTGTCTCTTAATATTTTGTCAATATTCAAATTCTCAATAATTACATCATTTTTATCATGATTAGGGCTAATTTCACTTTTACTTGCAAAAACTGCTATATGATTATCATTTGGATCTCTAAAATAATCATAATTCTGAAATAAATCAACTTCTATAACAAAAGCATTTGTAAATCCTTCATAAAAATGATTAGATTTAATAGAGTTATAGTTAAAAGTAGAGTCATTGTAAATAATAAAAGCAAAGCCATCTTCTTTACTTGTAGTATCTTCAAACCTTGCATTATCATCAACTCTGAAAGTGAAACTTGTTTGAAAATCATTAGTAATATTGATATAATCTTTATAATTCAAAAAACTCTTTTGATATTGATATTCATCAGTCATTCTAACAAAATCTTTATAAATTAACTGATCACCATTAGCTTCTAAATTATACTTTGAATCTAAATCAGAATAATCAAACAATTCATAGTCACAAGTTTTGGGAGGTGTAATTATTGTTGGTGAACTTGTTACTAAACCAGTATATAAACCATTAAAAACTGCAAGTAACTCTGTTTCTCCAGTTTCTGGATTTGTTTTTAATAATTTCGTAGATTTTGGATTAAACTCACTTCCTATATCCAGAAAGTACATTTCATTATTTCTGTAATCCAAATCAGTAGGAAAACCTGCTTTGATAGAAAGTGGAACATTCTTATCGACAATTCCATTCTTTAGATTAAATCTATTAATAGCATTTCTACAACATTCATCAACATTCCATAAATTATCTTCATCATCAAATTCAATTCCTAATATACTTGCCATCCCTGAAGTATTATTACTCAAAGGTGATAAAATTCCAGAATTAAAATCTTCAAGTTTAAATAATTTACCTTCTAACCCAGCATTACTTTCAATAAATATAAAAAATTCTCCTTTGCTATTGATTGAAACAAAATAAACTATACCATTTGAAAAATTATCATACAATGTTAGTTTAAATAAGGAATCAATTTGTCCTGTTTCTGTATTTAACTTAAATAAGATCGAATTATTTACTATGTAATAATTGCCATCAATCTTATTGTAATCAATACTTAAATAGCTGTGAAGATTTGGAAAATCAGAAGATATCTTTGAAATTTCCGTTAATTTACCTGTTGTTGATATTTTACAAAGCATCCTATCAGACGGTCTAATAGAATAAAATTCTACGTCATCTTTTGGGTTTTGAGAATATAGATTGCTTACAAACAGTAGCAATGTTATTGTAATTATGATATATTTTAACATATTAGTTCTCCTTTTTTTGCAAAATAAGAAAATATATTTATATAAACAAAATTGTAATTCAATTTATATCATATTTTTATAAAGTAATAAAAGTTATTCTACAAGATTAAAAAACTCTTCTTCGTTCAAAATCTCTACTCCGAGTTTTTGGGCTTTCTCAAATTTAATTCCTGGACTTGCACCCACTACAACATAGGATGTAGCTTTCGATACTGATTTAGTTTCTCTTCCACCGAGTTTTTCTACAATTTTAGCTGCCTCTTTTCTTGACATTCTTTCAAGTTCGCCAGTGAATACAAATGTTTTTCCAAGCAATAAATCAGAGGTATTTTCATCAATACTTGCTTGAAAATTTAATCCAAATTCTTTTAAATCTTCTATTAATTTAATATTTTCTTCGCTATTAAACCAATTGAAAATTGAGTCTGCAATCTTATCACCGATTTCGTGTATTGCCACTAAATCTTCTTTACTTGCAGCCATTAATTTATCAATATTATCAAAATATTTCGCAATTATTTTCGCACTTCCTTCGCCAAGATGTCTAATTCCTAAGCCATAAATAACTTTAATGTAATCTTGCTTTTTTGAATTTTCAATTGCATCAAGAAGTTTTTGAACAGACCTTTCACCCCAGCCCTCCCAAGTTAATATTTTATCTATATGATTTTTTAATAAATAAATATCTTTAATATTATTTAAAATTCCTTGATCAACAAAATCAGAAACTACTTTTTCGCCCAATGAATCAATATCCATAGCATTTCTTGAGGCAAAATGCTCAATTCTCTTTTTTACGATAATTGGGTGATTACTCGAATCATCAATATAATAATGTGCTTGCCCTTCAAGTCTATAAATTTTATGACCTTCAATTTCTTCAGGGAATGTGAATGGTATTGAATTTACCCCTCTCTTTTCCAAAACAACCTTAGTTACTTTGGGGATTATTTCTCCACCTTTTTCAATCATAACATAATCGCCAATGCGAATATCTTTTTCATTTATATAGTCTTCATTGTAAAGCGATGCACGTTTTATAGTTGTACCAGAAAGTAAAACTGGCTCAAGTTCTGCAACAGGAGTAATTGTTCCTTGACGACCTATCTGCAAAGTTATGTCCTTTAGTTTTGTTTCTACTGTCTCTGTTTCAAATTTATAAGCAACTGCCCAACGAGGCGAACGAGCAATAGTTCCGAGTTCATTTTGTAAATTTATTTCATCGACTTTTATTACAATTCCATCAATATCGTACTTGAGAGAATGTCTTTTTTCTTCCCATTTTTCTAAAAAGTCTTTTATTGAATCTATTGAATTATGTCTTTCTATATTTTCCGAAACATCGAAGCCAAGTTCTTTCATTATTTGATAATTATCAAATTGTGATTTTAGATTATGTTCATCTGTCAATAAATAATAGAAACTTGCATTTAATTTTCGCTTTGCAACTTCGTTAGAATCTAACTGCTTAAGAGTACCTGCTGTAGTATTGCGTGGGTTTGCATAAAGTGGTAAGCCAGCATCTAATCGAGATTGATTTAATTCTGCAAAATCTTTAGCCAACATAAAACATTCGCCACGAACTTCAAAGTTTTCCAATACTTTTCCATCAATTTCTACTTTATTTACTTTCAAAGGAATAGACTTAATTGTTTTAATATTATTAATAATATTATCGCCTTTTGTACCATCTCCACGAGTTAATGCAATATCTAATTCACCATTTTTATAATGCAGAGAAATAGCTACTCCATCAAATTTCAATTCAGTAGTATAATGAAAATCAGAATGTTCTAATTGTTTTTTTACTCGTTTGTCAAACTCTGTAATTTCTTCAATCGAATATGTATTAGCAAGTGAGAGCATAGGTCTTTTGTGTGCAACAGTTTCAAATCCTTCAATTGTACCGCCACTAACCTTTTGTGTAGGAGAATTTTGCAAAACTAATTCTGGAAATTCTTTCTCTAAATTTTTCAATTCATCAAAAAGCAAGTCATACTCTCTATCAGAGATTATTGGATTTGCCTCTTGATAATATAATTCATCATGTTTATTGATTAATTCTATTAACTCTGATATTCTTTTTTTTGCTGAATTTAAGTCCATATTCATATCTTCGATTTCTATCTTTTATATTTGTTTTGTTGCAAATTTACGATATTAATTAATAAATATTTTAATAAATTATTGAATTTTAAAATTATTTAAAAAAATTTTACTATTTTTGAATTTAGTTGAAAAAGTAAATTAATATTAAAATATGAGGTAACTATGCAATTAGGAGCATTCTCTGTTAGTTTAAGTGTGAAAGACTTAAAAACATCTAAAGAATTTTATGAAAAACTTGGCTTTGTTGAATTTGGTGGAAACATGGAACATAACTATTTAATCATGAAAAATGCTAGTACCTTAATTGGATTATTCCAAGGAATGTTTGAAGGTAATATTTTAACTTTCAATCCGGGTTGGGATGAAAACGCTCAAAATGTAGAATCATTTACTGACGTTAGAGAACTTCAAAAAGAATTAAAATCTAAAGGTATTGAATTTAATACTGAAGCAGATGAGAGTTCAACTGGACCAGCAAGTTTTGTAATTACTGACCCAGATGGAAATGTTGTTTTAGTTGATCAACATCGATAATTAAAGTTTAATAAATTGGGAATTAATCTTCCCCTTTATACTTCGTTAAAAAATCTTTTTTCCATTGAAGGAAATCACCTTCGATGATATGCTTTCTTGCAGTCTTAGTAAGCCAAAGGTAAAATGCTATGTTTTGCTGACTGGCTAATATCAATGCAAGCGTTTCGTTTGCTACAAATAAATGACGAAGGTAACCAAGTGTAAAGTTTTGAGAGGCGTAGTTATCTAATCCACAATCAATTAATTCCTCAGATAATTTGTGTTTTTTATTTCTTATGTTTATTCTACCATTAGTTGTAAAAATCTGCCCATTTCGAGCGTTTCGAGTTGGCATCACACAATCAAACATATCAATACCTCGTTCGATACACTCAAGTAAGTTTTCGGGAGTGCCAACTCCCATCAAATAACGAGCATGATCTTTAGGTAAATAGTCAGTTGATAAATCGGTAAATTCATAAATCACTTCGGCAGGTTCACCAACTGAAAGTCCACCAATTGCATACTGGTCAAAGCCAATTTCTACCAATCTTTCGATATATTCTTTTCGTAAATCTTTGTAAGTACCACCTTGAGTAATCCCAAAAAGCATTTGATTATGTCCCCACATCGGACCTTTATTTAACCAATAATCTTTACATTCTTTTGCCCATTTTAGCGATAATTCTATCGACTTTTTTACATAATTATGAGGTGATGGATAAGGCACACATTCATCAAGTACCATCATAATATCAGAACCAAGTATTCGCTGAGTTTCGATAACAGATTCTGGAGTAAAATAATGAGATGAGCCATCAATATGAGATTTGAATTTCACTCCATTCTGGTCAATTTTCCTAATGTCTTGAAGTGAAAAAACTTGGTATCCACCACTATCAGTTAGAATAGAATTTTCCCAATTCATAAATTTATGTAATCCACCAAAATGTTTAATTACATCATTGCCTGGTCGCAAATAAAGATGATAAGTATTACCAAGAATTATTCGTGTGTCAATATCATATAAGAACTTAGGGTCAATTGCTTTAACAGTGCCAAGTGTTCCAACAGGCATAAAAATCGGAGTTTCTACCTCAGAATGGTCAGTTTTTAGCACACCAGCACGGGCTTTTGAGTTTTTGTCAGTATGGAGTAAAGTGAAATTGTTCATATTATTTTCAGAAAAAACTCAAAATTACTGAATTTTATTGTTTTTATTGTGATTTTGGGGTAAAGTATATTTTCTGTAATTCTAAGCGAAGATTTAAATCCATAAAAATAGCCCGTCATTCTGAGCGTTAGCGAAGAATCTCCCAAAAATTACCACCATCTTAAATCTGTGATTCTAAAACAATCTACCTCACTCCACAAAAACTATCTTCCTTGTCTGTGTTTTTCCTGGTTCGTTGATTTTAATTATGTATGTTCCGTTTGTTAAATTATAATTAAAATTTATTTCTTCATTGTCTGTTGTGGTGTTAGTTTTTTGATAAATTGTTTTTCCTGATATATCTGTAATTTCTATTTCGTAATCTCCTGCAAAGTATGTGGTTAACTTTATTTTTGTTTGTGTAATTTGTTTGATTAATGCTTCGTTATAGTTTTCGATTAATCTTGCTTCATATAAACAAACTTCATAGATTTTAATATTTCCGTGTTGCCTGATTGGAATTAAGTAAGGATTGTCTGTCTCGAATTTTGTAATTTGTAGTTCGTTTTCAAGGTTTTTAGCGAGCATTATTTTTGAGTTTATTTCCTTTACTTCTTCATCGTATTGTGTCTTATTTATATAATCTGCAATGTTGATTTCAAGTTTATTGTTCTTGTAGTTAAATGTTGTTGCGTCTTGAATTTGTATTGCATCTTCGTTTATTTGGATGTCAATTTCGTAATTAAAATCTTTGGGTAAAGGTATATTTTGCATTAACTCAAGATTGACTGTATTATTTACTAAATCACCTGGATAACCCTTAGAATTTGATACTTTTGCAAGGATTTCGGCTTTACATATTCCTTTTATGTAAATTGTGTCAAGTGCTTTACAATCTCCTATACTTTCGATTATTAAAGTATCTTCAAACTCGCCTATATCTTTCGGATTGAATGATATATTGATATTATTGTTACTATAATTAAAATCAAAAATATTTGAATTTTTAAAGAGAATTATATCTCTATCTGTTGTTATATTTTCTGATTTAGTGTCTCCAAAAAGTAATTCACCAAAATCTATATTTCTATTACTTAGATTAATTTCTGGTGTTGATTCTGTTATTTCTATACTTTGTGTTGCCTTACATCCATTAATATCTGTTACAGTTAAATTGTAATTTCCAGTTTTGTCTATTGTTATTGATTTTGAAGTTTCTCCATTTGACCACTCGTAAAATTTAAAATCTTTGTCTGGATAAATTATTGTTGAATTATTACAAATAATTGTTTCCCCAAGTATTTGGAAAGTTGGAAGTGGATTTTTAATTACTTCAATTTCTGCATCTATTTTACAATCAGTGTCTGTTGTTATTGTTGCTGAAAATAGTCCACTTTCATTTACAACTATACTTTGAGTGGTTTCTCCTGTATTCCAAAGGTATGATTTTCCTTGTGGTTGAATAGTCAGTGTTGTGCTTTCTCCGTCACAAAAAGTTGGGTCGCCTTGTATTTCTGCTTTTAAATTTTCAATATCTGTAACTACAATTGATTTTGTGTTTTTGCAACCAGTTTTTATATCCTCGGCAGTAAGAGTGTATGTTCCTGATATAGAAACAGTTCGTTTTGCTAATTTAGTTCCATCATTCCAAGTAATTTTTGTATTTGCTGGAACTTTTGCTTCCAAAATTATACTTCCACCATCGCAAAGAATTGTTCCCTTAGGTGCTTCTATATCAAGTGTTGGCAATGGATTAACATTAATTACAATATTTGTGTCATTGGTGCATTCACCCTGAGTAACAGTTGCCGAATAAACGCCACTTTCTTTCACAATAATATCTTTTGTGCTTTCTCCTGTATTCCAAATTATTGATTCATAATCCTTGTCAAGTGAAAGAGTTGCAGAATCACCATAACAAAAGTTGTTTTGAGAGGTGGTGATTTTGGGTTCAAGTTCTTGAATTTCTATATAAACAGAATCTCGCTTTTTATTTACTCTGCATTCTGCTGATATTTCGTAGTAATACCATCCTTCATGTTCTTTTTTGACATCTTCAATTATTAAATCTTTTACACCAACTATATTACTATCTTTATCATACCAATAGTGTGTAACTTCTTCAAATTCTGGTTCATAAGATGTAGAAATAAATACAGTTTCACCACTACAATATTTAGTTTGACCATCAATATTAAGAGTTATAGTTGTGTTTAAGTTATTTAAGTATTCGTAAGGATGAAGAGGAAATGTATTATGATAAATTATTGAAAATGAATTATATAGAGTTTCATGCTGTATTCTTTCAATATTCAAATTTGTACCATCATAATCAAATATTACATATTCTAAGGTATTATTATATTCTTTACTTTGAACTAAAGCACATACTTCATTATATGGATTTAAGTCTATTCCCCAAATAGTTTCCTTTATTACATATTCGGATGCTTGAACTTCTTCTGGTGAATTCTTTGATAAATCATAAATTGAATATCCAAAGTATAAATATTTTCCATCCTCAGTAAAAGTTATTCTATTTAAACCGCCATATTTAAAATTATCTGAATTTTTTAATTCATAATCAAATTCAATTTTACCAGTTTCATTATCAAATTTGAAGAGTTTTACTTTATAGTAATCCTGTTCAGTTCCAGCAATAGCAAATTTATCATTAGTAGGTGACATTTTCATTTCTACATAAGGTAATCCGTGTGTGTATCTATGATTTTGAAAGAATAATTTTCCTACATCAATGTGGTCTAGATAGCAATATGAATTTTGTGTTTTTTTAACTCCATCTTTAGTTAATTTATATTGTTCTAAGCAAAGTTCAGGGTAAGTAATAGAAAATATCCAATATGCTTTTTTGTCTTTTGATGGAATAGCTCCTATTGCACTACAAGTACTATCTTTTAATTTATTATTTTTACTTATAACTTCACCTTTTCCATTATCGCCTTTCATATTTATAATGTGATATTGGAAACCTCGTATAACTGAATCATTATCAATTCCATTATATAATCCTACTTCAGATTGCAAAACATAATAATTGCAAGTTGATTGAGGTTGTGGAAGAACTATAATATCATTTACACCATAAGAGGCATCAATATCTTTAAAAGTTCTACCATTTAACATTTGTATTATTCTATAATTACCACTACTATTTTGTAAATCGTCTAATTCACTATTTATAGATAATTTACTTAAATACATTAATGTATTACCTTTAGAATCACATAGATAAGGAGTTGACATACCTATATAAAGATTTCCAACGTGATTAGTTGCTAGGATATTGTATCTTTTTGTAGGAGAATATTCAATATAAGTATCATCATCAATTTTGACTTTAGAATCTTCCCATCTTTGAGAGAAAATAAGATTATAAGTTATTAATAACAATATGATTAAACGTTTCATATTTAATAGAATTTATTAAAAAGGAGAGGTGTTTTCACACCTCTGTAAATAATTATTTAGAGATTACAAATGAACCATTTGTAATTGTTTGACTGACTAATTCGAATTTATAATGATAGGAGCCAACACTTAAATTATCAAGATTTAATTCAAAAACTGAATGATATTCTGTTTTTTCAAAATCTTGAGAAATACAAGTTAAAACAATAATTAACAAAAGTATTAAAATAAACATATTTTTTTCCTTTTGAAAAAATTATTTTCGTAAATTTAATAAATTCCCACAAAAAATAAAACATTTTTAATAAATGTGTAATCTCTAATAACAAAGACACATAAAATGCAATTTTATCTCGGCAAAATTTGAATTTTCTTTATTTGCACTCCTAAGTCCTTTACAATATGGAAAATATTTTTGTTATATTTTGTGTTTTTTTAGAAAAATTGTGGATTTATATTTTACCCTTCCGAAGGTTTGAAACCTTCGGAAGGGTATGTTAGATTTCACTCACTCCACAAAAACTATCTTCCTTGTTTGGATTTTTCCTGGTTCTTGGATTTTGATGATGTATGTTCCGTTTGTTAAGTTGTAGTTAAAGTTTATTTCTTCATTGTCTGTTGTTGTTTCCGATTTTTGATACAATGTTTTGCCTGAGATGTCGGAAATTATGATTTTGTAATCTCCTGCAAAGTATGTATTTAAAGTTGTTTTTGTTTGTGTAATTTGTTTGATTAATGCTTCATTGTATGCTTCAATTAGTCGTTCTTCATACAAGCAAACTTCGTATATTTTAATGTTTCCGTTTTGACGAATTGGAATTAAGTAAGGATTGTCTGTCTCGAATTTTGTAATTTGTAGTTCGTTTTCAAGGTTTTTTGCAAGCATTATTTTTGAGTTAATGTCTTTTATTTTTTCATCGTAACTTGTTTTATTTAAATAATCTGCGATGTTGATTTCAAGTTTATTGTTCTTGTAGTTAAATGTTGTTGCGTCTTGAATTTGAATTGCATCTTCGTTTATTTGGATGTCAATTTCGTAATTAAAATCTTTGGGCAAAGGTATGTCTTGCATTAACTCAAGATTGACTGTGTTATTTACTAAATCACCTGGGTAACCCTCAGAATTTGATACTTTTGCAAGGATTTCTGCTTTGCATATTCCTTTTATGTAAATTGTGTCAAGTGCTTTACAATCTCCTATACTTTCGATTATTAAAGTATCTTCAAACTCGCCTATATCTTTCGGATTGAATGATATAT
>JAUIIX010000083.1 GCA_030431515.1 bacterium | reverse complement strand
ATCAAATAACAGGTGATACTGATTATACTCTTCAAAATGTTAATATTTTAAATCATTATGTTGGAATGCAGTATATCGTTCCTGATTCAATTCCAGAGTTAAAATATTTTCCTTATGTTATTATTTCTTGGATGGTCTTAGGAATTTTATTAAGTTTGGGTAAAATTAAACATGGTGCATTAATTTGGGGTATTTCATTAAGTATTTTAGGCGTATTAGGTATGTATGACTTTTATCTTTGGATGTATGACTATGGTCATAATTTATCAGATACTGCACCTATAAAAGTACCTGGAATGTCTTATATGCCACCTTTGTTTGGAACAAAATGGTTATTAAACTTTAAAGCTACATCATTGCCACATTATGGTACAATGTTTTTAACAATTTCAATATTGTTATCTTTATTTGCCGCATTGTTAAACTTTAAATTTATGAATAAAAATAAAAAATAAAATGATTAAAAAACTTTATATTTTACCTTTATTACTATTTAGTATTCTTTTATCTTGTTCTACTGAGCCAAGAGAAATTGACTATGGTCATGAAAATTGTGCATTCTGTAATATGACTATTATGGATCAGCAGTTTGGAACTGAAATGATAACTAATAAAGGTAAAATCTTTACTTATTGTTCTATTGAATGTATGGTTTGGGAATATGTAAGAGAAACAAAACATAAGAAAGAAGACGTTAAGCTAATGCTTGCAAAGGATTATATTAAACCAAGCGATTTAGTTAATGTAGAAGAATTATTTTTTATTAAATCAGTTGATATCCCTTCTCCTATGGGTGCATCTCTTTCAGCTTATTCATCAAAAGAAAAAGCTGTAGAAATATTAGAAGGAAAAGAAGGCGAGATGTTTACTTGGAAAGAATTAACACAAAAAATTAAATAAATGATTCGTATAAACATCATATTCTTGCTATTTTTATTTTCAATGCAATCTTATGCTAATATTATTGTAAGTAGTAATAGTGACATTAAAACTATCAAACAAGCAGTTGAAATTGCAAAAGATGGTGAAACTATCCTTATTAAAGAAGGTTTATATGAAGAATCTGATATTGTAATAGAAAAAAGTTTGAAGATTATAGGTGAAGATGAAGCAGTAATTAAAGCAAAAGATGGTAATAAAGTATTTATTATTAATTCTGATAATGTTTTAATTAAAAATCTTACTATTAAAGATATGAAAACAAGTTATATTGAAGATATTTCAGCAATTAAGATTAATAATTCTAATAGCGTAATTATCGAAAATAACACTTTAATTAATACTTTTTTTGGGATTTACGCAGCTAATTGTACAAACTTAATAATAAGAGATAATAATATTATTAGTAATGCTGTTGAACAATCAAGTTCTGCTAATGGTATTCATTTATGGAAATGTAAGAATATATTAGTTGAAAATAACCATGTTGAAAAACATCGTGATGGAATATACTTTGAATTTGTTAAAAATTCTTTGATAAAGAATAATTATAGCAAATTAAATTTGAGATACGGATTACATTTTATGTTTTCAGATAATAATAGATATTATAAAAATAGATTTGAAGATAATGGTGCTGGTGTAGCAGTAATGTATTCTAATAATATTGAAATGATTGAAAATGATTTTGTAGAGAATTGGGGTACAAACGCCTATGGACTTTTATTAAAAGAGATAAAAGACAGTAAAATAAACAATAATTTATTCAAAACTAATACTATTGGCATTTTTGGTGAAAGTGTAATTAGATGTCAGTTTGAACATAATGATTTTATGAATAATGGTTGGGCATTGAAATTTATTAGTAGTAGCGAGCAAAATAATTTTCTATATAATAATTTTATTGGAAACACTTTTGATTTAGCTACTAACAAAAACTCTATAAGTTATAATGTTTTTAAAAATAATTATTGGAGTAGTTACAATGGTTATGATTTGAATAAAGATGGGATAGGTGATAAACCACATAAACCAGTTGATTTATTTTCAACTGTGATAAGTGACTCCCCTGTTGCTATTATATTATTGAGATCAATGTTTGTAGATATGATGAATTTCGCAGAGAAAATAGTTCCTGTTATTACTCCAGCAGGATTAGAAGATTTAGAACCTATGATGAAAGAGATTAAGCATGATTAAATTTGAGAATATTTCTAAAAGTTTTGGAAAACTAACTGTATTTGATAAATTAAATTTAGAGATTGGGGAAAGTGGTATTGTTTCAATACTTGGTCCTAATGCTTCTGGTAAGACTACTCTTATTAAAATGCTTTTAGGAATGGTAATTCCAAATAATGGTAATATTATCTATCAGAACAAAAGTATTTTAAAGGATTGGAATTACAGGAAAGATATATCATATCTTCCACAAATTGCTCATTTTCCTGAAAATCTAAGGGTAAAAGAGTTAATAAGTTTAGTTAAAAATATCAGACAACAAGATTCTGATGAGAAGGAATTAATTGATATTTTTAAATTAGGTAATTCCTTAGATAAAAAACTTGGACATCTTTCTGGAGGAACTGTTCAAAAAGTTAATTTAACCTTGTGTTTGATGTTTGATAGCCCAGTAATTGTTTTAGATGAACCATCTAATGGACTTGATCCAATAGCTTTAGTAAATCTAAAAGAATTAATAAGTAGGGAAAAAGAAAAAGGAAAATTAATTTTACTAACTACTCATATTATGAGTTTAGTCGAAGAATTGAGTGAAAGAATGGTGTTTTTATTAGAAGGGAATGTAGTTTTTGATGGTTCTAATGAAAAATTAAAAACAATGTATCAAGCTACTAATATTGAAAAAGCTTTAGCTAATTTATTGGAAAATGGAAATGTGGAAAATATTAAAATATAGTTTTATTGATTTATTTAGAAGTAAATGGATATTATCTTATCTATTTTTCTTTTTTATTGTAAGTGAAGGACTAATTTACTTTAATGGTAATTTGTCAAAATCAGTTGCAAGTTTAATGAATATAATTCTATTTTTATGTTCTTTAATTGGTATTATGTTTGGAACAATATATTACTATAATTCTAAAGAATTTATACAATTAATATTGGCTCAACCTTTAAAACGAAGTTCAATTTTTATTGGTCATTATTTAGGTATGAATTTATCTTTAGTAAGTGCATTTGTAATAGGAACAGGTCTCCCCTTTTTATTAAATGGAGTAATTTTTAGTGATTTTGCTGATAGTTTTGTACTTTTATTATTGATAGGTGTGTTTCTTACTTCAATTTTTTCAGCAATATCGTATTATATTTCATTGAAAAGTGAAAATAGAATAGCAGGTTTTGGTTTAAGTATTTTTATTTGGTTATTTTTTGCTGTTATCTATGATGGTCTATTAATGGTTGCATTGTTATATTTTGAAGACTACCCTTTAGATAAATTTTCACTAATTGCAATTATGTTCAACCCAATTGATATTTCTCGGATATTGATACTTTTAAAATTAGATATTTCTGCTATGATGGGATATTCAGGTGCAGTATTCTCCAAGTTTTTTGGAACTTACTTGGGTATGAGTATATCAATGCTTATGCTTATGTTATGGTCTTTAGTTCCAATAATTTTTATTAATAAATCAGCAAAATCAAAGGATTTTTAATGAATAATAGAAGTAATAAAGTAAAAGATTTAATTTCAAAATTAATTAAAACTGAAGCTGACATTGAATATTACAATGAAGCTAAAGTAAATGAGATTCTTTTATTAACAGAAGAAATTGAAGAATTGAAGTTTGAGAAGAACGCTAAGATAATGGCTCACGTTTATACTGGTACTGAGATTATCAATACTGTATCTGATTATAGTTCAGATTCTTATGCTCTTGCTTTAGAATCAACAAAATTTAATTGTGATACTATAGTTTTAGCAGGTGTTAGATTTATGGCAGAAACTGCTAAAATGTTAAATCCTGAAAAAACTGTCTTGCTTCCAAATATTCTTTCATCTTGTTCCTTAGCAGAGTCGATTGATGTTCAAGGTGTTAGAGAATTGAAAAGCAAATATCCTAAAGCACCTATAATTTGTTACATCAATTCGAGTGCAGAAGTGAAAGCTGAAGTTGATGTTGTTGTTACCTCTTCAAATGCTTTACATATTGTTAAACAATTTTCTGAAGAAGAAATAATATTTATTCCTGATAAATTAATGGCAAAAAATATTCAGAACCAACTTGCTAAAGAAGGAATATTTAAAAAATTAATATCAAATGATGGAACTTGTATAGTTCATGATAACTTTGATGAGTTTCTAATTCATAATGGTAGAAAAGATTTTCCTGGAATTAAAGTTTTAAGTCATCCAGAATGTTCAGAAAATATTGTTAACCTTAGCGATATGACCGGAAGTACTACCCAGATAGTTAATTATGTAAATGAATCTGATGATAAATATTTTATGATATTATCGGAGTGTGGGCTTAGTGATAAGTTGCAGAATCAACATCCTGAAAAGACTTTTGTTGCTTCTTGTAAGCTCTGTCCATATATGAAAATGAATAATTTAACAGTGATAAGAGATGTATTAAAACATCCTTCAAAAGAAAATATTATTGAAGTTGATAAATTGATTGCTGATAAAGCTTTAAATTCTATAAACAGAATGTTTCATTATATGGGTGTTAATTGAAAAATCTATTTTCCATATTTATTTTTATATTCTATCTTTCATGGATATTTGCACCTGTTATAAAGGTTAGCGATTATCTTATAAACTTGAAAGAATATAAAGAACAATGTATTAACAAAGAAAAGGTTAAATTACATTGTGATGGAAAATGTCAATTGAACAAATCAATCGAAGAGAATGAAACAGAACCTGCATTAAGTCTTCAAAATTATGATTTTACTATTGCTTTTTGCCCAAATGAATTTATTTATGAGGACAAAATTGAAATTAACAAAATTAATTTATTTATAAGTTATATAAATTTATATACTTTCACTGCCTTATCTAATATTTTTAGACCTCCAATTCACTAAATCCTTTTTTTCAGAATTTCTATGTTTTTTTAAATAATAATTAATAACAAAAAGGATTTAATTCGATGAATAAATTTAATATTCTATTCATAGTATTATTACTATGGGTAACTATGTCTTGCAGTGAAGACGAAAAAACTACTGTAAATGAAACTATGAATGTAGTGTCAGAAACAACTTTTGACAATGTAACTGTTAAAATTTTCTCTAAAAATAATGAATTTAAAACTGGTTACAACAATATCTATGTTAAGTTTTACAAAAATAATAATGAAATCGAAGTTAACATAAGCAAACTAATGCCAATGATGAATATGGGAATGCACATACATTCTACACCTAATGAAGCATATTACAAAGAAGATAATTATGTCGTGCTTCCTGTTTCATTTGTTATGCCAACAGGTGATGGTACATATTGGTATTTAGATCTAGCTTTTGAGTTTGATGGAATTGAATATACTGGAGAAGCTAAATTTAAAGTAGAAAATTCAGAAAATGTAAAGTCATTCAAACATAATGATGTGTCATATTTTGTAACTTTAGTTAAACCTATGTCCCCTATTGTAGGTATGAATGATTTTAGAATTCTGATAAACAAAAAAGAGTCGATGATGAGTTGGCCAATTGTAGAAAATTTTTCTGTTGAAGTAAAACCTTGGATGCCAGATATGGATCATGGTTCACCAAATAATGTTAATCCAATATATTCAAATAATGGATTTTATGAAGGAAAAATTAATTTCACAATGACAGGACTATGGACAGTAACTTCTACATTTAAAATTGATACAATCAGTATTGGTGAAGTAGTACATACAATTAATTTCTAATTGTTTTTTAAAGATGGGTTAGATATTTATCTAACCCACTTTTATTAATATAAGGAAATATAAAATGTTACTTTACATAATTATTACGAATTTTCTTTTTTCTATAGAAAATGATTCTCTTAAAAGTTACAAAAGCGATGAAGTTAAAGTTGAAACACATCATCATTATGAAGTTGACCAAAATAGACTGAAAAAAATATTAAACTCAACTGATGATTTACTTCAAAGGTCTTCTCAAATAACAATGATTAGAAGGGCAAACTTTGCACTTGAACCTACTATAAGAGGTCTTTCTAATGAGAGAACAAATATCACTATTGATGGAATGCATATTTTTGGTGCTTGTGTTGATAAAATGGATCCAGCATCTAACTATATTGAAATTCAAAATATTGAAGCTTTAGATGTTTGTACACCACAAAATCACTGTGGTTGTGGAGGAAATAATAGAATTGATTTTAAAACTACTAAGTCAAATTACGTTGATAAATTTAGTTTATCTCTTGATTCATATTATGCTTCTGCTGCAAATAATATTGTTAACGGTATTAAAAGTAATTATTCCAATGAAAATTTTAGCAACTCAAGTAATTTTATTTATAAAAATGCTAATGATTATAGGGCCGGCGATGGAAAAGTCTTAGGTAATTCTGGATATTCTAAATTTAATTTTACTAATGACAGTTATTTTAAAATTAATGGAAACAATGAAATTGGTATGTCTTTTTTAGGTGATGTTTCTAATGATGTTGGTTATCCAGCTTTAATTATGGACACAAGAGTTACAGAAACTTATCTTTTAGCACTTAAACATAATTATACTGAATTAAAAGATTTTTACCATAAATCAGAATCTAAATTATATTTCAACTCAATTTATCATCTGATGGATGATTATGATAGAAGTGAAGAGGAAATAAAAAACAGAATTGTGATGCCAAATATGTATATGCCAATGGTAGGTAAAACTTATACGTTTGGATTTATTAATAATTATCAATTACTTAAAGAAGACTATTCTATTGGATTTTATAATGATGTTTATAGTATGTATTCTGATGCAAATATGAAAATGATAATGCTTGATGATGATAGTAATATTATGAATTTAAAAAATATTGCTAATGCTAACTTACTTAATTATAAATTGAATATTAGTTATTTAAATTATGAAATCGAAAATATAGAATTATCCACTGGTATAGGTTTAAATATTCAATATGCTAATTTGTTAGATAGTAAAAATGCAAGTTCATTTAAAGCATTCATTAATCTTGATGAAGTTGAAAGTGTTACTTATGCTCCTAATTTACAATCATCATTCAAGTATTTATTGAAGAACTCTTCAATTCAATTGTCTGCTGCTTATTCAGAAAGAAATCCTAATAGAATGGAATTATATTCTTACTATATATATAATCCAATGGATAATTCTTTTTATACTGGAAATCCTAATTTGAAGACTGAAAAGCAGTATAATATTGAAGTGTCATATAACTATTATAATACTTGGTTTAATGGAAAAGTAAATATATTTAATAATTATTTTGATAATTATATAATTGGGGTATTAACTGAAAATCAAATGCAAAATGAGAATTTCCCTCAATTCTTTAGAGAATATAAGAATACAGGGCAAGCTAACATCTATGGTATTGAGTTTATGTCAAATTATGAATATAATAATAACTTTAATTTAGATTTATCTTTAAAGTATAACAGAGCATATTCTATAACTTTAGATGACAATTTACCTTTGATTAACCCTTTAGTAATTGATGCATTTATCAATTATCAGACTAATAAGTTTAAAGCAATTTTAGAATTTTCATTTAATGATATACAGAATAAAACATCAAATATGTTTTTATTTGAAAATAGAACGAAAGCATTTTTTATAATGGGCTTAAGATTTGATTATAAAGTTTTGGAAAATTTTAATTTAACTGTAGGAGTTGATAATATTTTTGACACATATTACGTAAGACATACTTCTATTAATGATTTACCTGATTTAGGTAGAAATATTTATGCTAAAATAAATTTTATTATAAAATAAAAAAGGGGCAATTGCCCCTTTATAATTTTTATTGCCCGATGTGAGCTTTATAAGCATCTACATCCATTAACTCATCTAATTGACTTAGACCACTAAGTTCAACTTTTATCATCCACCCTTTTCCGTAAGGATCAGAATTAACCACTTCTGGATTATCATTAATAGCTGTATTTACTTCAATTACTTTACCAGTAAGAGGAGCATATAAATCAGCAACTGTTTTTACAGCTTCGATAGTTCCGAAGTCATTTCCTTTTTCAATTTCAGCTAAGTCTTCGTCTATATCAACGTAAACTACGTCTCCTAATTCAGATTGAGCGTGATCTGTAACACCAATAGTACCAATGTTACCTTCGACTTTCACCCATTCGTGATCGTCAGTGTATTTTAACCCATCAGGGAAATTCATACTTTATCTCCTAATAATTTATAATAAGTATAATTCAAACTATGATTCCTTTTTAATCCTTGTTTAAGTCTAAATGACTTCATAATTTCTATCAAAAAATTTGTTTTGGGGTGATATTTCCCTAATGCTTGAGCATTAAAATGCTCTTTTGACAAATTTTGAGTATCTTTCATATAACTCAATTTTTTTATGTCAAACCTTTCATAATCTATTACAGCTGCAAACCAACTTTCAATTTCTTCAACTACAATAAATATTTTTTCATTATCTAATTCATTATTATATTTTTTTTGAACTTCTCTTTTTCTTTCTCCTATTGAAGATCGAGAGTCGAAATCTGTAAAAAACAAATAATCCCATTTTTCTATTTGTTTTATTGCAGTTAATAAGTTTATATTATCAAACTTCTTTTTTTGAGCATATTTCCAAAATATAACTCTATCATAACTTGCAAATATTTTATCAAAGAACATCTTTATAAAAATTTCATCATTTTCACCTTCCACAAAAACATAAAGTATTCTCAAATCGATTTTCCTTTATATTAATAATGAACAAGCTATAATTTCATCAATTCCAAGGTCATTTTGTAAAAATAAATCTAAACTTTCATAAGATTTAACAGGTCTAATACCTGATGAACCTTTTTCATCTCTTGAAATTAGAAATATATCTTCTAATTTAACACATTTTAGCATTTCTGGATTATGTGTAGTTAATATTATTTGATTTTCAGTTGAGGCATCATAAAATAATGCAATTAATCTTGAAATCAAATAAGGATGCAAAGCTCTTTCTGGTTCTTCAAATATTTTTATATTAGATTTATCAAAAAACATTGCCAAAACTAAACAAAAAACAACAATAGTTCCGTCCGATAATACTGCACTCGGTAAGTATTTATCTTTATAATAAGACTCTTGTAAATTAAGAACTAAATTTTCGTTATAGTAATTTTCAATATTAACATCTTTCACAAATGGTAATGCTTGTTGAACTAAATTTAGAAAAGCAATTTTATCATCGTTATTTCTAAATATATTTCTTAGTACTATAGATAAATTTTCACCATTTTCACGTAATTCAATTAAATCATTAGTAGTTGAAGGTAGTTTAGCTTTTTTAATGTCAAAATCAAATATTTTAAAATTAAATATTTCAGAATCAAGAATACTATCAATTAATTGTGGAATACAATGTCCACTCAAAAGTTTCATTTTAATTAATTCAATTGGAATTAACTTAGAATGTTCATCGCCATCAAAATTAATTTCAACATTTTCATTAGATTTTGATATATTTATAATACTTTCAAAAATATTGATTGTTGCATATTCACTTTTAAGAACAACTTTATTTTTATATTCTATTTCAATTTGATATTTAAGCCAAGTTATATTATTTGATTTCATTACATTTGTAAATTCTACTTCAATAAATGTATTGTCATCATTATTGGTTAAATTTTTGAAAAATTCTTTATCTCCTTGCAAAGATATTGCATTTTCAAATCCAAATTGTGATAAATCTCTAATAAACTTCAATAATTGTATAAAATTAGATTTTCCAGATGCATTAGCACCAACTAATAAATTCAATGAATTAAGGTCCAAATTTAATTCTTTAAAATTTTTGAAATTCTTAGCATTTATACTTTTAATGAACATTATTTTTCTCTATGGTCAAGCCAATTATATCTTTCTAAATACTTAGTATCAAAATTACCCTTTATAAAATCAGGGTTTTTCATCATAGTTTTATGAAAAGGTATTGTTGTTTTAATTCCTTCAATTACCATTTCACTAAGTGCTTGGTGCATTTTAGCAATTGCTTCTTCTCTTGTCCAAGCAGTTGTAATTACTTTAGCAATCATAGAGTCATAGAAAGGAGGAATTTCATACCCAGCATAGACATGAGAGTCTATTCTAACC
>JAUIIX010000082.1 GCA_030431515.1 bacterium | reverse complement strand
CATCAGAAAATATTTGATAAAATCACAAAAGTAGAGTTGAAAATTTTAATAGGTCAATATGCCCAAAAGTATTATTTGAAAGATAAAATGCAAAGCAACTTAACAGAAACTGTTAGAAATTATAAAAAATATCTACCACAATACTTGCCTCTACCCCATCCATCTCCTCGGAATAATATTTGGCTTTCAAAAAATAGATGGTTTGAAAATGAACTACTGCCTGAAATTCAAACAATTATTAAAAGTGAGTTAAAAAAGTAATTATATTTTTTAATCTTTTATTCATATTTTTGAGAAATTAATATTAGCAAAAAATGATAATTCTTTCTGACCAAGTAAGTAAAAGCCCTGATTTAAAAAAACCAACTTTCCCAATTATTCTATTAATCATAGTGATGATAGTAGGTTCAATTGGGTATAAAATGTTGTGGGCTGAGTATGGAGCAACTTGGATGGATGCTTTTTATATGGTAATCATCACAGTTACAACTTTAGGGTATTCAGAGATTTATCCTATGAATGAAGCACTAAAAGGTTTTACAATTGTAATTGCTGTTTCTGGGATTGGTAGTTTTTTTTATATCTTTGGTATTTTACTTGAAAATTTATTAATTATTCAAAATCAACAAATTAGACTGAGGAAAAAAGTAATGAAGAATATTGAACATTTATCTGACCATTTTATCATAGTTGGATTAGGTAGAGTTGGAAATTTGGTTGCTAATGAACTTCAAAAACGACATTGTAAATTTGTGATTATTGAAGGAAATATTGATGAACATAAAAATAAAGATCTCGGAACTTATGAATATGTGTTGAGTGGAGATGCCACAAATGATGAAGTTTTAAAACTTGCTGGGATTGCCAAAGCACAATCAATTATTGTTGCAACAAGCAGTATTACTACTAATTTATTTGTTGTTTTGTCAGCTCGGCAACTTAATAAAGATATTAAAATTGTTGCTCGAAATGACGATGATTTGAATGCTGAAAAGCTAATTCGAGCAGGTGCTAATAAAGTAATAAATCCATATAATGCTGGTGGTGTTAAAATGGCTGCTATCGCAACTGGCTCAAATATATTAGATTATATAGATTCTAAAATTGGTATAGAAAACTCTAACTTTAATCTCGAAATTATTACTCTATCTGAAACTTGTAATTGGATTGGGAAAACTCTTATTGAACTTAACATTAGAAGTCAAGTAGGCGTAACTATACTCGGAGTAGTCAGAGGTGATGAAACAATTTACAATCCAAAAAGCGATTTCCAATTTATATTAAATGATAAAATAATCGTAGTAGGTGCTTACGACCAAATAAATAAACTCGAAGAATTATTTAGTAATTCTATGAAGTGAAAAGTTTCATTATAACACGACAACTTCATAATATATCATATAACTCATTTTTATAATGTTTTACATCTAACTTGTTTGAAGAAACATTTTACTTTATGCTCAAAAATCGTCTCTTCGGTGGCAAGCAAATCTCTTACGAAAACACTATTTCCGTTATTTTCTGGGAGGAAAAATATACTTTACCAGAAGGTGTAGATAAAACTGACTTGCTACAAGTAGTTGTATATCGTATCACTAAAAATCATATATATTTGGATTCAAAAGAATTTTGATATTGTTTACGGTTTTTGGGATAAAAAAAGCCCCGAATGTGGGGCTTTGGGTTAAAGATTATTTTAGTCATTTTTAATAAAGTCTTTAATTTATGTTTAATTAATTAAACAAATCAAGTGAATTATTATTCATCTAAGGCAACAATTGTACTTCCTCCAACTCCTGACTTTATATTATTACTTACATGATTAAATACAAAATCAAAATCACTTCTTAATTGTCCTATTACAATTATATTAGGATAATTTTCAGATAATTTAGCTATAAAATTTTGAGATTTATAATCCCAAAAATTAACATTTTCAAAAACTATAATCATATTTAAATCATTCGGAAACTCATCAAAATTGACTTCTTTTTGATTCTTACTATAATTATATAATCTTTTTTTTAATTTGTTCATATGATTAACATTATACTTATCATAAAAAATCACTATAATTTTCAAACATTTGCTTATGATTTTCATAAGTAAAAAATTCATCAATTTCTAATTCACCAGGGAAAAACAAGTTAGGTTGAAAATAAACATCATATTTTTTTAATTTTTCAGTTGCTTATAAAGCTATTTCAAGAAGAGAACTTACATTATTTGAATATATAAAATATGGTTTAGGACCATATTTTAAGTCCATTAATATAATTTCTACCATTTCAGTCTTACTAAATTTAACTAAATTATCATCATTCATTTTATATCCTTTAAATTTTATTTAAATAATTTAAACACAATCATACCAAGTTTTTTTATCTTGTGAACCTCTAACAAATCTAAATTTACCATTTCCATCAAATTCAACAATTAGATAATTTCCATAATTCCAATATCCTGATTTTGAAATTATATTACTCCAGTTTTTATTGTGTAATGGCTGATAAACATTTGGATTTGGATGGTTATGTGATTCAAACTCTTGTTTAGTTGAGTTTACTACATTTACCCATTTTGCAATTTCGTAACTTCCTTCTGATATAGAATTTCTTAGTCCTACAGCATATGGTTTTTTAAAATTTTGATTACTTTGTATAACTTTCCAAATACGTCTTGTAGCATCATAAATACTTTGTCCATCATTTAGTGAATTAGGAATTGGAAAAATAAAAACATTTTCTATTTTTTCAGTAGGGTTAACTGATTCTCTTGAAAATTTATCTACAATTTCTTTTACATTCATCGGCCCTCTTTCGAATGATCCATAGCCACCTTGAACATTACTTGCACCCGGATAGTCATCTATCAAAGCCGCCTCTACCTCTTTGGCTTGATCTAAAGTTAAACCGTGCCTGTGAATAACATGTAATACTTCTAAATTAGAAATATGAATTTCATTTATTGTTTTTTCTTTTAATGAAAAAATATTTTCTGCTTCTTCTGAGTTTTCAATCTCATAGCCATCTTCTTTCCCAAGTTCTTTGTATATTTGAGCTAATTTAGATACAGTACCAGAAACATGATCGAAAATTCTATTACCGTTTCCCCTTCCTACATAAAAAACTTGACCATTTCTTGGGTCTATTAACTTATATACATAATACCCAAGAATAATATGTATTTTTTCTTGAAAACTTGTTATTTCATTTCCCATATTAAATCTCCTAAAAATAAAAAAAAAATGTTTTCTTAATCATAGAATTAAATTCCTGAAAAGTTTTTTTATTGTATATTTAAAAATCTTTTCAATATTTATTTAATTACAAATACCTATCTGTAAGATAATCAATATATTTTTCATTCCCTTCATAAAATTCTTTTTTCATTTTAACGAAAAGTTCTTGATATGTTAACGAATGAAATTTTATATTGTCTTTACTTGTTATTTCTGAAAATTTTTTTATTTCTTCTCTATGCTGAAAACCATCTTCTCCAAAAACATCATACCAAAGATATAAAAGTCTAAAGCCATTTTTGCCATACTTCTTTTTTAAACCTAAAATATGTTTTACTAATTGAGCTGGATGTAAATGTCGAAAAGTGTTATCTTCTGGGCTAATAGTTTTAGCAAATTCATGTAAATTAGGAATATCCTTCCATAGTTCATCAATTTCCAATAAATATTTTTCTTTTAGACCGTTGTGTTTATATGATGAATATGCCTCAGAGAATTTACATTCAATACCAAATGCTTTAATTTTACTTTCTTCATCATTATTAATTACAACATCTATATTGGGTGCAAATCCAAAATTATCACTAATTTGAAATTTTTGTTCAAAATTTATATTCTTTGCTGATTTATTATCTTTTCTGCATAGTCCAAGTAAATAAGCCAAATCAGAAACATTTTTATTTTTCCAATATTGAAAAACGTTTACACCTATTGCTGATGAGGAATGTAACGCATTCATTTTTGGTAATTTACTTGTACTACCAGTTAATTCGCCACCATCTCCATTATTAATTTCACTTAAAGTATTAAGTTGAAGAGGTTCAAACAAATTATTATTAATATCTTTAGTATATGTTTCTCTTCCTCTGCTAATTGCACTTCCAAGCAATTTTATTTTATTTCTATCAGCCCAACTAATTTGTTTTGATAAAATATATTCAAAACTATTCATACTTCTCCCTTTTTTTTATTCCATTTCTACAAAAATAATAAATAATTAAATTATATTTATCTTTTATTTATAAACTTAGTGATTTTATAGTTGATTAGAGGAACTAAGAGTTCAAAATTTGCAATTCTATGGATTTCATTTATGAAAACTTTATGTTCGCAGTTTATGAGTTTGTTTGCATTTCTATAATCAATTATTTCATCGTTTTTTGATAGTATTAACATTGTGTCGTAGCGTAAATTGTGAATGTTCTCTTTTACATAAAGTGAGATTTCGGCGATTTCATTGTCGCAGTTTTCTCCGTAAATACCTTTATTTATTGCTGATTGCTCTATAGCAGGATTTATAGCAATTAATGGCAGTTGGTGCTTTAAGCTAAGGAACAGTGCCAACAAAGCACCACGCGAAGACCCAACTATGATTGTGTTATCAGTTAGGATATCCCGCTCGATATTTTGGAGCGTTACTTTGGGCGAATGAGGAGTTTGTTTAGGTGTTATTGCATTAATTAGCATACCTTTTTTTGAGTTCTCCCCATTCACACCGTGTAAGTATATGATATGTCTATCTTTCATCTTTCGGCATCTCGTTATAAGGGTCTTCTAATAATACATTGCGAGTTAATTTATCTAAAGTTTCTTTGTCATAATTACCAGAATGTATATTAGATTGAACATAGTGTAACCATTCGGCTTTTGCTTTTGATTTAAGTTTTACTTTATTTTTACGACTTCCCCACCAAACATAATCATGGATATGAAATTTATTTAAATAATAACCAAGTTTGTAATTATCAGGTTGTGATAGTACAAAGTCTTGTGCGTATTTGTATGCTGAATTTGTTGAGTGATGTTGTAATTTTCTGTGTTTATAATATCGATTTGGATAATGCTCAAATTCTTCAAAGTGTTCTAAAGTTATTTCATTTGCGAATGATTCTTCCATCCATTGGTAAAACTCATCTTTAGCACCATAATCGTGTCTATCCATATATGCGTGAGCGAGTTCGTGTGTTATAACTTTTGCAAGTAAATAAGTTAGTTCTTCATCATTATTTGTGTGATTTAAAATTGTTTCAGTGCATAAGTATATTTCTGGGATTCCGTGAGCTCCTTTACTTGTATAAAAACCAAGTAGTTCTGTAATTGGTCTATCAGGTTTTCTATCCTGATATTCTCTATTCTCTCTATTTTCATAATTATCGTTTTGTCTGTCATCATGTCTTTCATCTCTGTCATCAAATCTTTCCTTTTCCCATCTTTCATTGTCTGTTTTATAATTTCCAATTTTAATGGATTCGAAAGCTGCTCTGTCAACAAGATAGAATGGAATTCTTTTAGAAAGATAGTAAAGTGAACGTCTATCACGATAATTATATCGGTAAGAGCAAAGGATACTTTTTGCAAAGGAAATTTGTTGTGCAGTTAAGTCATACTTCGAGTTTATGTTTATGATATTCATAAAATTTTGTCCTTAATCAATTATTTAAAATCTATTTCTAATATAAATAAGTACAATATACATCTTTGTCCGATATTAATTGTCGTTTATGATTTTAGTGTGAAAATATATTGATTTATTCTATTACTTTCAATTTCTATTTAATATTGAGTTGTAATTAAAGAATAATTTTTATGCTAAATTAAAAGAAAAACAGTCATTGGATTCCTCACTACTATCTGAAAGAGAAGAAATGTTTTGCAATTTTTACAGAAAATTGCAGTTTATTGCATTGATTTTTTCGAGTGGATAATTAGTTTTGTACAATATGATGAAGCGAAATTAATAATAATAGAGTTTTTATAAAGTTTTTTATTTTAATTTTTATAAAAACTTTAACAATAGTTTGTTTGCTGTAAAGTTGATTACAAGCAATTTAAATATAATTTATTTTACTACTTCAAAGCGTATTGTTTTACTTCGACCTTTATTTTTTAAATTTAAAAAGTATGAACCATTTGATAGTCCTGAAATGCTATAATTTTTTTGGTAAATGCCGGGAGATAAATATATATCATCTAATATTTTCAGAATTTTACCATTTATGTCGGTAATTGATAACTCAATATTGCTTTCATCTATCAAACTTAATGTTATTACTAAGTCTTTATCTGTTGGATTTGGTGATATTTCTACATTAAATGGAATATCTGTGTCGCTAAATAATCGAAGTCCGTCTTCTTCGCACAATCCGCTTACTTTAAGTAATCCAGGGATTACTTCATAGGTATATGAGGAGCTAATTCCAGTTACATTAACTGCATCTAAGACAGTTTCTACATCAGTACTTAGCATTACTTGAAGATTGTAATCACCCCAAACTCCAGATGAGTTTTTATTTAAAGTGAAATCTGTTATAGTAGCAGATTTATTTATTAATTTTGCATCTTGATTATATGCAATTGCTCCATTATAGGTTAAATCTACGTTGAAATTATCAAGCTGAGCTTTAATTAATTCATTTCTAATTGAGACTTGAATTGGAACATTTACAATTTCACCAGGTGTGGTATTTATAAACGGTAATCTAACAATTACATCAGCTCTATTGGGATCATCGAAAAATATTGGTTCTGAGAAACTGGATAAACAACCATTTGCTTCAACTCTTACTGAATAGTTTCCTTCTTCTGATGGAAGTAGCTTGTTGTCTGTTTCACCAATCAACTCTTCACCTTCATAAAACCACTTATTACCAGATTTTACACTCGAAATAAGATATGTTCCATCAAAAATTAATTCAGGGATTATATTCTCAACTATGAGATAACTAACTGTATTGCTCGTAATACACTCACCATTTCCAATTGAAACAACATAATCTCTTTCAATTTCGCTAATTATTGTAACAGTCTTTGAACTTGGGTCACTTATACCAATAGTAGGAAACCAACTAACTTGTAAATTAGTAGCGTCAGCATCAGAATCAACGAACACTTTACACTCTTCATTTGGCTCACAAACTACGGCATCTTCTGTGAAAAATTCCACTTCTTCAAGAAGTCTAACATACATTGTGTCATAAAAAATACAATCTTTTCCATATATTGCTTGTATTGTAACTTCTTCACTTTGTGTTATTTCATATCTTTCACCTGTGATTCCATTACTCCATATATACTCTTTTGCACCATTAAAGTTAACTGGAATTAAGAATTCACCTGGACACATAATAGTATCATTTCCTAAGCCATATATATAACCTGGAGAATTAGCAAATTCCCAATTAGTATTTGAGTTTTGAAAATTATCACTTGATCTACCTGCATAAAATATTGCATTGCCTTCTGCTTTTATATTTTTCAATTGTAAGAAATCTCCCGATACAATTCCATCATCTTGATAATAGGAAATATTATCTTTATCATTTGACTCTAATACAATTGGAAAGCACTGATTACCCCTTAATTGCCAATGTTTAAAAATAGTTTGTTTGTGAGGTGAGTTTGTAATATATGTAGCACCAGCAGTATAAGACAATGTATCATAGAAATGACTCCCATTAATTTTTAGACTTCCTTCGGAATGCAGTTTAGTTATTGTAGAAGAGTTTCCATTAATATTTGAAAAATCTTCTGAATTACTAAGGAAGTTTACCTCGTTTAAAACATTAGATATATTTAAATCTAAATTGCTATTTGCATTAGGGAAATTTATTATTGAATTTTGAGTGTTTATTCCTTCTGAATTTATCTGAAATCTATGTCTAGCATTAAAAGTAGAACTTCCCATATTTACAACAAGTTCATTAGAATTGTTATTAAAAAATATTTGATGAAAGTCAATATTATGTTCATTAGAATTAATTATCCCATAATGTATTCCTAAATTATCAGTACCATAAATATCAGTATTAATATTATAAGTATTATTTTTACCGAGCAATTCAAAATGTTGTTTAAAACGTAAATTATTTTCGAATGAATAAGTTTGTGAATTTCCATAAATTTGAGTTTTTGGAAAAGTACAATTCATTCCAGATATTGTTGCACTCCCATTGCTTCCATAAAATTGTAATTGAGATTCTCTATCGGTAAATTTTACATTCTCCTGTAAAAAGGCAGAACCAAAAAACCTTAAATATTGTTTATTATTTATTAACAAATTATAATCATTATTTTGTACAATAAAATCTTTACAAAATGCAACAGGTGTATCTATATCAAGAGTAAAATCAGAACTTCCTGATTGTTGATCTATATTAGCAATATCAAAGGCAGAAGGTGGACACTCTCCACCTATACCACCACTTGTTAAAGACCAATGTGATTCATCACTCCAATCACCTACACCACCAACCCAATATAATTCTCTACCAGTTGCATTAATGAAATCCCAGCCAATATTTCCGCCTAAATCTACTGCATTATTAATTGAGTATGGAGTATCACCTAAAGCAGATATGTTTTCTAATATTATGTAGTTAGCTTCAACAGTAGCTCCTTCCATAAAAAAACTTGCTTCCATTTCACCATTATTTCGAAGAAAAACATATTCGTTACAGTTTCCATCTACTTTAACATTATTAGTAAATGTTGCACTTCTTCCTCCTATAATTTCAGTAGTATATCCGGGTGAGAAATAAATTGTATCTGAAATTAAGTTATCTCGAATTTTTAAATTTGACTTAACTTCTAATTTATTTAATTTTGCATCCTGGAATATATGACTATTGAACCTAGAATTATTTTCAAATAATACATTATAAAACTGTTTATTTTGTGAATATAAATGGGAGTCATCACCATATAAATTTATTTGGGAAGTTCCTGCATCAAAATTAAAACTACCAGAAAAAAATCTAAAATGTTTACTAACATTAACTATTGAGTTAAAAAAATTTATTGCAATTGTTCCATTTCGTTGATGAAAATCATTTACATCTAATTGTCCGCCGTTTGTGTTTAAGGTTCCACCAGTTATCTCGATTAAATTAGCTGACATATCACCAAATAAATCATAAACACTATTTCCACCAGTAAAGAAAATATTACCAATACTATAATAATCATCTAAAAAACTCCAACTTGTATTTTCATCTAACATAATTGTATATTGCATAGTGTTATTATTAGTTTGAATTTCACAAGTTTCATTCCTTTCCCTGAATCTAACAATTCCTAATTTTGTAAAATTAAAATTTCCGCTAAGCCACATTGAGCTATAAATAAAATTATCTTTTAAGTTTTCAATAGTTACTTTTCCAGAAAAATTCCTAGCATCAAAGTTTTTACAAAAAATTACTGTACTTGAATATGCTATTGTTTGACCATTTAATCCAGAATTATCATCAATAAAAACATCATCTAAAGCACTTGGAATGCACTCTCCACCAGCTCCACCAGTGCTTAATGACCAATGATTTCTATCATTCCAATTACCTCCACCACCTACCCAATATAATGTTCTTGGTGTATAAGGGTCAAAATTCCACCCCAAATTCTCATCAATATCATAAGAATTGTTTGCTTTAAAATCTGCTCCACCCTCAGCAATAATAGCTTCAATATGTAAATAATCTGTTTCAAAATCTGCATTTTGACTAATTAACTTAGCAGTCCTATAATCACCTGTATATAATAAAACTCCATAATCACAATCACCCATTGCTATAAATTTATCATTTATTGTATGTTCTGTTCCTGGTTTAAATTCAATTTTATGACCTTTGATTATTTCAATTTCATCAGAATTAGTATTTGCTTCTATTTTTAAATTTGCATTTATATACAATTTCTTAAAATTAGCATTACCTTTAATAAATTGGTTGGCACAGATAAATCAAAGTATGAGCTTACCCGAAGCTTTAAGCGGAATTGAAAATTGGATGAGAATGAGTGAAGACAGAGCCATGCAACTTACCGAAGCTTTTACCAAAGGAACATCTTATGGTACACTCTTCTTAAATCTTTTTGTAATTGCTTTTATGGCTGCATTAAGTGAAGAAATCTTTTTTAGAGGCATGTTACAAAAAGTATCTATTGAATGTTTTAAAAACAAACATGTTGCTATATGGTTTGGAGCAGCACTATTTAGTGCTTTTCATTTGCAG
>JAUIIX010000081.1 GCA_030431515.1 bacterium | reverse complement strand
TAAATCTTCGTACCCTTCTGCTTTGATAACAATTGTATATTTACCTTCACATAAATCTTCTTGAACTGCTTTTCCGTCTTTTACAACAGGGTCTTGGATTACTTTACCATCTTTGTAAATAAATACTTTAGCACCATTGATTACTTTACCATCTTTTCCGATTGGATAGAATTCAATTTTCCCTTCGCAGCAAGAATCTTTTTCGTCTTTTTTAGTTAATTCTTTTGTTAACTCATATTCTTTATCACAATCGATTTCGTAAGCAAACTCCATTCTTTCATGATTTTCAGTTTCGATGATAACTGTATATTTACCTTCACATAGTTCTTCAAATTTAGTAGAACCACCATCAGTTTTTTTACTTCTTTTTTCTTTACCATCTTGCTTAAGAATTACAGTTCCGTTTACTTTATCTCCAGACTCTTTGTCTTTTAATACCATGCTTAAAGAAGCGTCACAGCAATCATCTTCTTTTACTGTCATTTCTTTTTCAGATTCTACTGTTTTATTACATCCTAATTCGATAGTATATTCTAAATCTTCGTATCCTTCTGCTTTGATAACTATAGTATATTTACCTTCACATAAATCTTCTTGAACTGCTTTTCCGTCTTTTACAACAGGGTCTTGGATTACTTTACCATCTTTGTAGATAAATACTTTAGCACCGTTAATTACTTTACCATCTTTTCCGATTGGAAAGAATTCAATTTTCCCTTCGCAGCAAGAATCTTTCTCATCTTTTTTAGTTAATTCTTTTGTAACTTCGTATTCTTCATTACAATCAACTTCATAAGTAAACTCCATTCTTTCATGAGTTTCATTTTCAATTACAACAGTATATTCACCTTCGCAAAGTTCTTCAAATTTAGTAGAACCACCATCAGTTTTTTTACTTCTTTTTTCTTTACCATCTTGTTTAAGAATCACAGTTCCGTTTGCTTTATCACCTGATTCTTTGTCTTTCAAGTTAAATTGAATAGATCCTTCGCAGCAAGAATCTTTATCTTGTTGTTGCATTTTCAAAGATAAATCATAAGTTTCATCACTTACAATTTTATAATTTGATTCAGAAACAGAATTATCATTCTTGAATGCAGCTATGTTATAGTCACCCGGACAAACTTCTTCAAAAGTGAATTTACCATTATCATTTGTCTTAGCTTTTTTGATTAGTTTATCATCTCTTGTTAGTTTGATATACGCATCAGAAACAGCTTTCCCATCTTCGTCAGTTAATACTACATTTAAAGTTGCAGTACATTCTACTTCTTTATCGCCTTTTAATAATGTTAAACCATCTTTATTTTTGATTTCTTTAATATTGTACTTTTTATTTTGAAAATCTTGATGAAGAATCATCATATAGATATTTGCATTATCTGGAATTGTTACTGAAAAATTACCTTCTTCATCAGTAGTATCACTTGTGATAAATTTATCACTTAGTAATTTAGTTTGAGATTTACCAGAAGTAGGTACTTCTTCATAAAATTCAACTTCCGCAAAAGGAATTGCAATGTCTTGATTGTCAATTATCTTACCTGTAAAGATAACTGAATCGTCTAATTGTTGATCGTCATCCTCATCCTTACAAGAATAGACAAACACCACTAATAGCATTATAGCTATACTTAGTAGATACTTTTTCATAAAAACCCTCATATTATTAAATATTATATTATTTTTTCAATTTTACTTTTTGGAAATTTCTTTAAGATTTTCCCAAGTTTTCTTTTTTAATCCTAAGTAAATTTCTTTACTATCATCATTTTTATTTTCAATATAAAAGACAAGAGATTTATTCAAATCTTTTAAATTATTAAAAACAGATATTGTTTTTAAAATTAGTTCTGCATCTTTATCAGATTCAGCAATTTGATATAAACTTTTTAAATTATCATCTATTTGAATAGATATTTCATTTAATGAAGTAATTAAAACTTTCAAATCATCTTTTTTATGAACTTTGTTTTCAAAAGATTTATAAATTAAATCCTGCGAAAGATAAACTAAATAGAGGTTGGAATAAGAAAGTGTTCCAATCATTCCACTCATTTCAGAATTAAAATTCTCTCTTAGTTTTAATTCTTGCGAATCGCTTTTATTTATAAAAAGTAGAAAAAGAGCAATTATTACTATAAATTTCATAATTCCTCCAAAATACTTTTAATAATTTTTGATGCTTCTAATAGCATATCTTTAGTTAAATCAAGATGAACAACTGTTCTTATTTTGTTATCGCCAATATGCATCAGTAATATACCCTTCACTTTGCATTTCGTTACAAAATCATTAGGATTTATTTTATCTTCAATCTTAAATGTTACAATATTAGTGTGTATCTTGTCTATATTCAAAGATATACGGCTTGATTTAATTAATTCATTTGCAAAAAATTTTGCATTCTGATTATCAATATCAATTTTATCCAGATTGTGTTCAAGCGCATAAAGACAAGCACCAGCAAGTAATCCAACTTGGCGAAGTCCACCACCAAGAATTTTTCTCCATTTGATTGCTTTTTTAATATCCTCTTTGCTACCTATTAAGATAGAACCGACAGGAGTTCCCATTCCTTTAGAAAAACAAACAGATATAGTATTAAATTTTTCTACCATTTGATGTAATGGAATATGTGTTGCTTTATGTGCATTCCAAATTCTTGCTCCATCAAGGTGCATTTTTAGATTATTTTCTTTCGCTAACTCGGCTACTTTATTGATATACTCTTGTGTTATTATCATACCACCATGTCTGTTATGAGTATTTTCTAAGCAAATTAGAGAAGTTTTAGGTAAATAATAAATATCATCTCTTATAGCATTTTTAATTTCATCTATGTTCATCTCACCATTCGACGACTTGATAGGTCGTAGTTGAATACGTGATAAAATTGAAGGACCAGCAGTTTCATAATAGAAAATATGCGAATCACTTTCAACAATTACTTCATCACCAGTATTAGTATTAACTAATAAGGCAACTTGATTAGCCATAGTACCACTTGGCATAAATAATGCTTCTTCTTTACCAAATAATTGTGCTATTTTATTTTGTAGAAGATTTACAGTTGGGTCTTCAAAATAAACATCATCACCCAAATCTGACTCTATCATAGCTTTTAGCATGTCATTATTGGGTTTTGTAACTGTATCGCTTCTTAAATCAATTATTTTCATTTTTTGCTTATATTTTTTTGTGAATTTATGAAATAATTTTAATAAATAAAAATTTATTGATATTAAAACTAGAAAAATCACACTTAAATTAAAACAATTTGTGTTTTAATTCGTCTTAAAAGTGTTAACCAAAATACAAAAATAAAAAAAATATTGGTTAATTGTTAAAAACTTTTTAAATTTGTAATATGAAAAAGATAATTTTGCTATTATTATTACCGATAATTCTATTCGCAAGCGAGTTGAATTTTGAGTTTTTTACTGCCAAATCTAATGGTGATGCTATATCTTTAGAGTGGAAATTACAATCTGAAGATGGAGTTGAATACTTTCAAGTTGAACGTAAGTTAAAAGATGGTAATGATTTCAGACCTATTGGCTCTAAAATCAAATCAACTGGTAATAGTAATATTTATCGTTATACTGATGATGAGTTTTTCTTTAAAGATAAAGCTACTCTTCAATCTGAAAATATACAAGCTTATAGAATAAAGGTTATTTCTAAAAATAACGATTTGAGCTTTTCTAATACTACTTATGTTACTCATAATGTTAGTAGTGTCCGCAAAACTTGGGGTATGCTTAAAGAAATGTTTAGATAATAATGTTTCTTACATACTTCATATTATTCCTTAATTTTACCTTTTCGACTAAAATTATTTTCGATGATGACCACAAACATCATGGGGATATTTTATTAAATGATTCAATATCAATTCAAGATGATAAATTAGTCCGTACTAATATGGATAGATTTGTTGATTCGCCTACTGGTAATTTTAGAGTACACTTTGATACTTCTGGCGTAGAGGCAGTTAGTACTTTAGATGAAGATTTTAACGGTATTCCTGATTATATAGATAGCACAATTATTTTTTTAGAACATAGCTATGATGTTGAAGTTAATCAACTTGGATGGAATAAACCTCTATCAGATTCATCTTTATCAGATAATGGTGGTAGTGGTGCTGTAGATGTATATATAATGGATTTGTCTACTGCTTATCTTACAGGTGTGTATGGTTTAGCAGCCCCAATTGATTTACCGAGTAGTAAAATTGGAAATTCGGGTATTCTATTTATTGATAATAACTATACAGATAGTATATACAAAACTCAATCTTATGAGGGACTTAAAGTAACCATCGCACATGAATTTCATCATGTAATACAATTCTCTTATGTTAAAAACCATCCATCACCGATTGTCTTTGAAATGATGGCTACATATATTGAAGATAAAGTTTTTGAAGGTGTTTTGGATATGAAAAATTATGTTAACCCTTTACTTAAAAATCCTTTAAACTATCAATTATCAGAAGGTGGCGGATATGTTGGATATATGTATAATATATACTTACATTATCTTGACTTAAAATATGGTCAACAAATAGTAGAAGAATTATGGGTTTCTTTGTTAAATAAACAAGGCAATTATCTTAATATTTGGAATGCTTTTTTACAAGAAAATTATAATGTAACTATTGAAGAAACTTTTCTTGAGTTTCATCAGTGGTGTTACTACACTGGTGAGAAAAGCATAGCAGGTAAGTATTTTCCTTTTGCAGATAAACTTGATGGAATGATTCCCAAAAATGTATATACATATTCAAATCCTTCAGTTTCTGAAAGTAAACAAATGTTACCATTAGGATTTAATCTATTTAAAGTTATTTATCCATATACTATAACTGGCTCTACTAATGATACAATTGATGTTCTAATAACAAATGTAAATGCAGAAAATATTGACTTTGATCCAAAGTCTGATACTTACTTTTTTGCTACCACTAAATATCAAAAAGACGATTCTCAAAAACTAAGAAATATTGATTATTATTATCAAACTGACTTTAAAGAAACATTTGACTATTACATAATTGAATACCCAGGTTTGCACCCAGAGGATTTTGCAGGGCCATCTCCAAGTCCATATAAAATATCACTACACGGTAAGTTACTATTCCCTGTCGGTGAAAATCATCAAGCTTTCGAAAAAGTAGAATTGCAGATATTATCTTCGAATATGAAGAGTATTCATCGAGAAAAAATATCTATCGAAATAATAAATAACAAAAAAGTTATTAGCTTCAGCAATAACAATATACTAAACTCCAGTGGTGTATATTATTACACTATCAAATCCAAAGACGACTCCAAATTCGGTAAATTCGCAGTAGTGAAGTGAGGGGTGTTTAACTTATTATTCTTCAATTCTTGATTTAATCTATAATATTTTCTATTTTTGTGAATTGGAATATTGAGTATTACAACAAAATGTTGGGTAGGACGTATAATAAACTTGTTGTTGATTAGTTTTGATTTAAGAAGATAAAAGAAAATGAAAAAAATAAAATGTAAATATATTTTTAAAGATGACTATAATCCAGTTTATGTAAATGGAGCACAAGGTGGAATTAACCCTCAAGGTGAAATAGTTATTGACTTCTATTTAGAAAGGAATGCATTGCCAATTTCTCAAACTTTCGAAATTGAAGATGACAAACTAATTGCAAAAGAAATTGAAACCGAACCAAAAGATTTAAAAAATAGCTTTGTTAGAGTTATTGAAAATGGAGTTGTATTGAATTATCAAACAGCAAAAGAAATACATAATTGGTTAGGTAATCATATTTCAAAACTTGAAGAATTATCAGGATTAAATAAATAGTAACATTATGGAAACAATTACACTTAATAAAAACTCAATGAATTTTAGAATAAGCTTTGAAAATACTACTTCTTTACTTTTAGATAATTTTTTTAAGTCTTCTTCTATAAGTGGATTTTCTTCATCAACAAAGTCTGAAACAATCAGCTCAACTAGATTTAATAATTCTGAACGTTTTTCACTCGAAAAATTAAAAAACAACAAACGAAAATTAGAAAGTATTAAAAATCTTAGTTCTAATTGGAATGGTTATGGTAGTCCTGAAATAGAGGAAAAATTAATATCTAAGGTACAACAAATTATTTCAAACTTGGAATATCAACCACAGATTTTTCCAACTGGAAGAGGTTCAATACAAATAGAAAAACATATTAATGATGAAAATTTTGTAGAAATTGAAATTTCAAATGATGAAGTCTTTGCATATCAAATGAAAAATGGAGTTGAAACAGAAAAAGCAATTTCAACTGATGAAATTAATAATTTAATATCTGATTTATATGCTTAGTGATATTAATCCAATTATTGATGATAATGAATATTTATATAGAGGAATAATTGAGCTAAATTGGGATTATGAAAATAATCGTCCAAGTTCTGCAACATTTAAAGATTCGAAAGGTGTATCAGTAGATAGAGATAACCATCGACCAGAAAGAGAATGCATTGATTTTATTAAATCAAAAAAAGATTTTTTCGCTGTTTGTAAAGTTCAAACAAGAAAAGTAATTGAGTTACAAGCATTAGTTAAATATCAACCAATCCAAGATAATATATACCACTCTGAAATACATGACTCACAAGATAGAATCCAATTAAGAGGAAGCAAACCAAAAAAAATCAGAGATGAATCGCAAATCTGTAATAGATAAGTAGTTTTATACCAAATCAAAAAGAACTATATCAAAAGCTGTTTTAATAATTAATAGGCATATTCTTATGTGATGGTTATTAAAAAAAAAATGTATATTATTTTTAATTAGATTTACTATTATTAAAATGAATTCTTCAGAAGTTTATAAAAGGCAGAATTTGTATTTAAGAGTTATATTTTGTATAATTGTAAATATTCAAGTAAAAATGAAAATAAATTGATGAAATTAACTAGTCTAGAAAATATATTGAAATCCAAAATAAATAATTTAACAGGTAATTGGGTAAGTAAAAATAGCTCTTATGATTCAAGTATAAGTGAAATTTTAGGGTTTTGTCATGAAACTAATAGATACTGGGATGCTAAATTCAATGATTTTTTTATAGAATATAAAAAAGGAAAAAGTATTTGGCTAGATCTTGTTAGGTATTCTGAAATACTTAATCAATCAAATAATAATTCAAGTATTGAGACATTAACACTTTTTTTTATTCCGAACCTTGAAAAAGATTCAATTGAAGAAATTATTTGTGTAGAAACTTCAAAATTAATTAGTAAACTTGGTATTAATAAAGCCGATGCTGAATTATTAATAAGCTTAAATGATAAAATGCCAAGATCATTAAACGCTCAAGCAAGTTTAACGGTAAATGATGTTCGAAAATTGATGAACTTTAATGTAACGAAATAATTTTTTAGAAACACTATCCCCCCTCAAAAAAACTTTATTTTATACATATTCATAAAAATCTATGAAGTTTGTTTATATGAAGCAAGATTAATAGAAAACTATAACGAAGCATTAATCAAACAAATTACACAAACAAAAATAACGTTAACTACATACTATGCAGGAAAATACGAAATCACAATGTCCGACATCTCAGGCAAAACATTGTATCAAAAAACTGAAACCACAACAGACGATGAAGAAATAAATTTAATTATAATTTAACAAACGGAACATACATCATCAAAATCTCCGAACCAGGAAAGACACAAACACTAAAAATCGTTTTTAGTAAATAAATCGATTTATCGCTTATTTCGACTACGCTCAATGAACTTGTTCATTAGGCACTATAAACCTGCCTCTACAATTTTTCTATATGATTTTTCTACGTTTTTTTAATGACATTATCTGTTTAAACAAAAAAAAAGATTGAATTCAATATTCAATCTTTTTATAAAATTTCTATAATTAAAGGTATTAACTATTTTTTGATTTTTATTGGTGCTAATATTACGGTCATGTTCCTTCCTTCCATTTTAGGAGGATTGTCTAATTTACCAACATCTTCAAGTGCTTCTACAAACTTGTCAAGCATCTCTCTTCCAATGTCTTTGTGTGTTATTTCACGACCTCTAAACATCACAGAAGCTTTTACTTTGTTTCCATCTTCTAAAAACTCACGTGCATGTTTAGTCTTGAAATTAAAGTCATGAGTGTCTGTTCTACTCTTGAATCTAATTTCTTTCATTTGCTGTTGCACTTGATTTTTCTTCTGAATTTTTTCTTTCTTCTGAATTTCATAAGTAAACTTTCCGTAATCCATAATTCTGATTACAGGCGGAATAGCTTTTGGTGCAATCTCAATAAGATCCAACTCATACATCTCGGCTCTTCTTACAGCTTCTGCTCTCGACATTACTCCAAGCATATTGCCATCAGGGTCGATAACTCTGAATTCAGTTCCTTTTATTTCACGATTTATGCGGTGCTTATTGTTGTTTTTTGGAGGGAAATTTCCTCTGGGACCGCCGCCTCCAAATCTAGTATAATAAATTTCTATCAAAAATACCCTTTATATTTGTAAATATTTTTTTTTAATCTGCTTTTAAAAAAAGACAATATAAGAAAAATTATTAGTAATTTTGCAATTATTTTTTTAAAAGAATTTATACAATGTCAGAAATCAAAAGAAATGATCAAGAAATCCGTAGATATGAGGAGCTTGAACACTTAGAAAAAATGGGCGTAAACGCCTATCCTTACTCATTTGATATATCGTCAACTGCGACTAATGTTAAGTCTAATTTTAAAGACGAAGAAGAAGCACCTTTTATTGTTTCAGTTGCTGGAAGAATTATGGCAATTAGAAGAATGGGGAAAGCTTCCTTCTTTTCAATTTTAGATAGTAGTGGCAAAATTCAAATATATTTTAATCAAAAACTTACTCCAGATAAATATGATGAAATTAAATTATATGATATTGGGGATATAATTGGTGTAAAAGGTTCAGTTTTTAAAACAAAAACTGGTGAAATTTCAGTTAGAGCAGAAGAATTTGAATTATTATGTAAATCGTTAAAGCCATTACCAATTCCGAAGGAAGAAACTGACGAAGATGGTAATGTAATTATTCACGACCAATTCAAAGATAAAGAATTACGTTACCGTAAAAGATATATTGATTTGATAGTTAATAATAATATCAGATCTACTTTTGTTAAAAGAAGTAAAATTATTTCTGGTATGCGTAGATATTTTGATGATAAAGGGTGGATGGAAGTAGAAACTCCAATATTGCAACCACTTTATGGTGGTGCTTCTGCACGTCCTTTTGTTACTCATCACAATACTCTTGATGTAGATATGTACATGCGTATTGCTCTTGAATTGTACCTAAAAAGACTAATCGTAGGTGGATTTGACGGAGTTTATGAAATAAGTAAAAACTTCCGTAATGAAGGAATGGATAGAACTCATAATCCAGAATTTACGATGATGGAAATCTATGTAGCTTACAAAGATTACAATTGGATGATGGATATGACTGAAGACTTAATCCGTAAGCTTTGTATGGATGCAAATGAAACTTATAAAATTCATTTTGGTGATTTTGATGTTGACCTTGAGCCAAAATTCGAGAAAGCAGCTTGGTTCGATTTAGTTGAAAAATATACTGGAATGGATTTATATAATAAATCTAAAGAAGAAATTGAAAAAGCTGCTAAACAACTTGGCGTAGATGTAGAGCCAGGTGCATCTGCAATGAAAATACTTGATGAAATTTTTGGTGAAAAAGTAGAACATCATTTAATTCAACCAACTTTTGTGATTGACTACCCACTTGAGATGTCGCCACTTGCTAAAAAGCATAGAACAAAAGAGGGCTTGGTAGAACGATTTGAATTATTTGTTGCTGGAGCAGAACTTGCTAATGCTTTTTCTGAGTTGAATGACCCAAGAGACCAAAGAGAAAGATTTATAGAACAAGCAAAAGCTAAAACAGATGGTGACGAAGAAGCGATGCTACTTGATGAAGATTTCTTAAATTCATTAGAAATTGGAATGCCACCAACAGCAGGGCTTGGAATAGGAATTGACAGATTAGTAATGTTACTAACTGGTCAAACATCAATTAGAGATGTGCTATTCTTCCCTCAAATGAAACCTGAAAAATAAGAGGCTTTCTAAAAAATCCAAATTATTAATATTTTTGTTTAGAAATTCATATTTTTCTTCAATTTTCGATAATTTCTATTAATTAATAATTATCTCATATCCATAAAAATAACAAGTAGTTGTAATGGCAATTCATGAATTGCCACTACAACTTTTAAAATTAATTTTTCAATAAATTTAACCTTTTTAGACAG
>JAUIIX010000080.1 GCA_030431515.1 bacterium | reverse complement strand
TTACACGGATTTAAGATGTTGGTAATTTAAACGAGATATTTCGCTTCGCTCAATATGACAGGTTAGTTTTTAAGAAAAATGGAATACAACCACCCCGTCGGCAAGCCGACATCCCTTTTTTACATTTCGACTACGCTCAATGACCGAGGTGAATTTTGAGAAAATATGGATTCTTCGCTTTGCTCTGAATGACGGGGAATTCAGAATCACGGATTGTATGGATTACGCAGATAGCACGGATTTAAGAGAGGGTTTCTCGACTACGCTCGAAATGACAGAGCTAGGTTCTGAGTGATATTGAGATTTTTATGGATTCTTCGCTTCGCTCTGAATGACGGGGAATTCAGAATCACAGATTTAATTGATTACGCTGATTACACGGATTTAAGATGTTGGTAATTTAAACGAGATATTTCGCTTCGCTCAATATGACGGGTTAGTTTTTAAGAAAAACGGAATACAACCACCCCGTCGGCAAGCCGACATCCCTTTTTTACATTTCGACTTCGCTCAATGACCGAGGGAAATTTTGAGAGAAAATGGATTCTTCGCTATGCTCTGAATGACTGAGGATATTTATTTAAAAATAATTAATTATCAATTCTTTTTTTCTTTATTCTTAATAAAACTTATAGGAAGTCATAGTAAGTGAACCAGAAACGGCTTTATCATTAAATATTTTTGTCATATCATTTTTCTCTTTTAAAGCTAATATATAAAGCAGGGGTAAGTAATGCTCTGGTGTTGGGATTGCTAATTTGAAACTTTGTCCTTGTTTGTCAAAATTTATTAAATCTATATGATTATCATCTGAAATAAATTCTTTAATTTTATTATTTGTTTCGATAGCCCAATCGTAGCCAAAGTTTTCATTTATTCTACTCCAATCTACTTTTCTAAGGTTATGTACTATGTTACCACTACCAATAATTAATATACCTTTATGTCGCAATTTATTTAGTTCTTTTGCTAATTCATAATGGTCTTTTGGGGACATATTATAATCCAAACTTAATTGCAAAACTGGTATATCTGCTTTTGGATAAAGATGTTTAACCACTGACCAAGTCCCGTGATCTAAGCCCCAACTATGGTCTAATTCAATTTGAGTTTTCTGTACCAAGTCTTTAACATCTGAGGCTAACTCAGGGCTACCCATTGCATCATATTTCACTTCGTAGAGTTCTTTTGGAAAAGCACCGAAATCATAAATAGTTCGAGGTTTTTGCATTGCTGTAATTTTAGTTCCGTTTGTTTCCCAATGTGCTGAAATACAAATAATTGCGTTTGGTTTTGTTATTTCTTGAGATATATCTCTAAAACCAGTTACAAATTCATTTTCTTCAATCGCATTCATCGGACTACCATGTCCTAAAAAAAGAATAGGCATTTTGGGAGTAGGATTTAAATTATCTGAAAACTTACTCAAAGCGCTTAATTTCATTGTGTTACTCGCAAATGGTAATACTGCTATTATTTTTAAAAATTCTTTTCTATTCATAATTAATAATGAAGATTTAGTCTATAATATATTGTCAAAAAAAAATTTATAGACAAATAACACATAGTTCTCTTTATTATCTTATCTCACTTATTATGATAAAATAATTCTATTTTTTACTTGCTATTCTATTGATAAGAAATTATTTATAAGTTTATAATTTTTATTAAAAAATTTCCGTAATTTTGTGTTATGAAAGAAAGAGAAAAAATAATAATATTAGATTTTGGTTCTCAATATACACAACTTATCGCAAGAAAAGTTAGAGAACTTGGCGTTTATGCAGAAATATTCCCCTATAATACAAGCAAAGATATTTTATCTGAAAGTGTAAAAGGGCTAATTTTATCTGGTGGTCCTTCATCAGTTTACGAAGATGAAGCTCCAAAAACTTCCTTTGATTTCCTTAACTTAGACATACCTGTTTTGGGTATTTGCTATGGTTTGCAATTAATTTGCTACAATGGAAATGGGAAAGTTGATAGCTCTGCTAAAAGAGAATATGGCAAAGCAAGTTTAGAAATTGATGATTACTCAGATTTATTCAAGGGCTTGACAAATAATCAAGTATGGATGAGTCACGGAGATTCATTAACTAAAATGCCTGATGGATTTGAGAAAATTGCCCATAGTGGTAACTCTCCTTTCTGTGCAATCAGAGATAAAGAACGCAAAATTTATGGTATTCAATTTCACCCTGAAGTACATCATTCTACTGAAGGTAAAGTGATTTTAGGTAATTTCGTAAGAGATATTTGTGGTTGCGAAGATGAATGGAATGCTTCTTCTTTTATTGAAGAAAGTCTTAAAAAAATAAAAGAGCAAGTTGGTGAAGATAAAGTAATTTGTGCTTTGAGTGGTGGGGTTGATTCGACCGTAACAGCTGTGCTATTGCATAAAGCTATTGGTGATAATCTATATTGTGTTCACGTTGATTCTGGGACAATGAGAAAGAACGAAAGTAAAATGATTATTGATTTATTCGATGAACATTTTAATATGCAAGTTAGTTTAGCAGAAGCACAAGATTTATTTTTAGATAGACTAAAAGATGTTTCTGACCCAGAGAAGAAACGAAAAATAATCGGAAATACATTTATTGATGTTTTTGAAAAAGAAGCAAAAAAACTAAATGGTATCAAATGGTTAGCACAAGGAACACTATACCCTGATGTAATAGAATCTGTATCGGTAAAAGGACCATCTGCTACAATTAAATCGCACCATAATGTTGGCGGTTTACCTGAAAAAATGGATATGAAACTAATCGAACCATTCAGAGAATTATTCAAAGATGAAGTTCGAAATGTAGGTCGAGAACTTGGAATCCCAGAGTGGTTTATTGCAAGACACCCATTCCCTGGACCTGGTTTAGGAATCAGAGTTTTAGGAGCAATCGAAAAAGAGAAGCTTGATATGCTTCGTGAAGCTGATGAAATCTATATTGAAGAAATTAAAAATGCTGGTTTATATGATGAAATCTGGCAAGCATTTGCAGTGCTACTTCCTGTGAAAAGTGTTGGAGTGATGGGCGACAATCGTACTTATGAATACACTTGTGCTTTACGTGCAGTAACAAGTGTAGATGGTATGACAGCAGAATTTTATCATTTTCCTTTCCCAATACTTGAAAAAATTTCTAATAGAATAATAAATGAAGTAAAAGGAATAAATAGAGTTGCTTATGACATAACATCAAAGCCACCTGGTACAATTGAATGGGAATGATTTTAATTTATTTTTGAATAAAAAAAAGCACTCCATTTGGAGTGCTTTTTTATTATCTATTTCGTAATCTTTTACCTAACTATATTTAGCTTGCTTGATATTGAATTACCATCTTGAGTTTCAATTTTAACTATATACATACCGTTATTAAAATTAGTTGTGTTTATTACTGCTTTATTATTGTTAATTATTTTTTCAAATAAATTAATACCTAAAGCATCATAAATTATCACTTTTTGAATCGTTTGCTCTGAAGAAATTACAAATTCATCTTTTGCTGGATTGGGGTAGATGTTTGCTACAATACTATTTTCAATCTGACTTCTAACACTTGTAGTGCTATTTATATTCATAGATTCAAAAGTTGGCTCCATATCAACAAAATCACCTGTTCCATTTGGAATTCGCCCAGTTGATTTATCAACAGATTGTTGTAAAAATGTTACTTGATCTACTAATTCTTTATCACTATTAGTTAATAAAATAGTTTCACCTGATGCAGAAAGTTTGAAGTTCGCGTGGAGTCCGTCTTGTTCTTCATCATTATCTGCCCAAATAATTAAATATCCACCTGCTTCAATTGTTACATTAGGAAAAGTCCATTGGTAAGGGTCATCGCCTTTATCTGATAGGAAATAAGCACTCAAATTGATTGCTTGATCGCTATTATTATATAATTCAATCCAATCATCATAATCTCCATCTTGGTCTGTAATAAATGTATCATTATCTGCCATGAACTCATTAATTACTAAATCACCAGTTATTTTGATATTGTAAAATTCATATTCTGCACGGACAGGTGAAAATGAAACCGCATCAGTATTTTCTGCATAAATATAATATTGTATATCAGTGGAAGCAGCTTTAATAGAAATACCATAAACTCCATCATCTGCTAAACCATCATTATGTTGACCATCATCAAACATCAATATTTTCTCGAAAATACCATTATTCTTAGTTCTATAAGCAAGGTAAACTTCAGATTCATTACTAACAGTTGCAGTAAACATTATATCAGAATTTTGAGATACTTTTTCAGGTGAATGAGAGACTTCGCTTATGCTTGGAGCTTCTGCTTTAAATTCATTTAGATTTAAAATATAATTGCTTCTTGCTTCCATTAGTTGTACAATGCCAATTGCACTTCCACCTGGTCCACCGCCGCCAATTTGATTGTAAATATTACTTGTGAAGTTTGCATAAGTATAAAATTTATTAGGATCTGCTTGAACTTCTTCTTTAATAATATCTTGAATTTCTAATGCTCTTGCTTCATATTGTTTATTTCTAAAATTTTCCTCAATTATTGTTTTCATGTGAGCAACATACATTTTTTTATATTTCTCATTTGAAAGTATTTTACTAATAATTGGAAAGTTATTTGCATTCAAATTAGCAAAAGGACTCATTTGTTGAAGCCCGCTTGTATTCAAATTACCAAGCGTTTGATGTGAAGTAAAAACTCCAAAGCATTCATTCAAATCCCATGGAATTGGATTCATTCTACCATTATCATCTTTATATATATAATGATTTTGAGGATTGTTTATTGGTCCATCAAGATTAACTAATAAATTAGAAAATGCTAAAAACCACAAATGTCTATCTACATTTAAAACTTTATCAACTACTTCAGTTTTATTATTCAATGTATCTAAAAACCAAACTAAATCTTGCCATCCATAATCAGATTCTAAAGCAAAATAATTTGAATAATTATTAGTATCAGCACCATTATAAGCCCATACAGTACCAGTCGGAGGTCCAAAACCGCCAGATATTTCTCCTTTTATCCTTGCGTTTTCATCACTACCAAAGTTTGAACGCATAAAGAATTTATCAACGTCTTGGTCATTTGTATATAAACCTAAATATGTTCCGTTAATATATACTTTAGCAAAATTAGAATAACTTGCAGGCATATATTTTCTTGCAATTTCGTATCCTAATACTTCACGAATGAAACTTGGGTCTTTATAAACATTTGCTAATTTTAATGTACCAAATCCTTCAATTTCTTGATCATTTATTATATGGTCAAGTTTAATATTCAAAGGATTTTTAACTTGATTAGCTCTGTAAGTACTATTACCTTTATATCTTATTCCAACACTATCATAGTTCATACCATTGATAGTTACTTTTCCTATTAATCGTTCTTCTCCAGCGGCTGCCAAATTGTCTAATAAATTATCCCAATTAGATTGTTCAAATGTAATTTCAATTTTATTAATTGTATTAATATCATAAAATCCTTCACTATATCCTCTCACACTAAATAATGTAATAAACAATATTCCGTAAATAAAACTCAACTTCACACTAACTCCAAATTAATTAATTTTTTTTAAAAATATAATATCACTTATATCCTATAAGACAATCTAAATTTCAAAAGGTTTAAAATTAAATAATTTATTTATTAAAAACAATTATAGTTAAGAATTGTAATAGTTTTATTACAATTTAATGCAAGCTTCGACTGGACAAACAACTGCACATTGCTGGGTATCATAATATCCCTCACATTCTACGCAAATATCAGGGTCTATTTCAAATATATCATCACCTGCAGTGATTGCTTCGACTGGACAGTATTTTGGGCATCTTCCGCAGTTTATACAAGTATCGATTATCTGGAAAGCCATTAGTTAAAACCCTTTCTACCCCATATAGAGTTTTGTTTTCCTGTGAAAAATCTAATAATTCCAAAAATGAAACTAACATTCATCACAAAATAAAATAATGGGATTTTGAATATTACGATTTTTGCTTTTAATAAATCTAAAGCATAACCTGCAAATACTGAAGAGTAAAATAAGAATTGAATTAGTAAGGCAATTTTACCAAATTGTATATGCTCTAATAACAGTGAAAAAATAAATATTAAAATTAAATATATCGGAGAAAATATTCTTACTATTTTATGAGAATATAAAAAGAATGATAATATTCCTTTTTTGAAATATAACAAATCTTTAAAATGAATAAATGTAGATAATCCAGCAGCAATCATTCTTATTCTACGTTGAAATTCATCAGCAAGTACTTTTGCTCTTTTTTCATAAATAATATTTTTGTTATCAAAAATAACTCGCTTACCCTGGTTAGATACACTTAAAATAGTATAATTATCATCTAAGACTTTATCATCTGGATAACCATTTTTGATTAATTCTCTTCTAACTAAACAAGCTCCAAAACTATTAACGGTTGAGAATACTTGACTTTCTTTATATCTGAGAACTTTCTCAAACTTTTGATAAATTTTCTCGCCAAGACCACCAGTTTCTTTACTATCATGAGTCATTTCTATATTACAAAAAGTTGCACCTACGCTACTATCTGCCATATAAGAAACAATATTAGGAACTGTTGCTTTTGGAATAAGCATATCAGCATCTAAAAAGTATATAAACTTACTATCTGCTTTTTTAATTAATTCATTTAAAACAAAATTCTTTCCAATTCTATTAAAAACAAAATATTCTAAATTTGGGATTCTATTTTTTAAGTTTTTTAAAATTGAATTAGTTTTATCTGAGGAACCATCAGAACCAACAAGAATTTTTATCTTATCTTGTGGATAATCTGAATCTAATATCGAATTAATACAATTTTCAATATTATCTTCTTCGTTATAAGCTGATATTAAAAAAGTTAAATCTGGTTTATAGTTTAAATCTCTATGAATTTCTTTCTTTTTAATAATACTTAATAAAAAAAGTAAAATAGGATAAATAGCAAAAGGATATATTACTAAAAATACTAATAAATAAACTAAAAATATAAGGATTTGATCCATATTAATTTAATGAATATTTTACAGGAATTTCTTTAATAATAAAGCGTTCTTCACCTGAACTTTTTATTAATTCAAGCATTCCTTGTTGTTGCCAAATATACTTTTGAGGAATATGAGGAAATCTTAATTTTAATTTCCCATATTTATTTTTTGCAAGTGATTTATAAAACCAATCTAAAAGCAATGTTTTATCATCACTAATAAAATAAAGTGAAGGTAATAAAGCATTAACTAAAATTTCATTTTTAAGTCCGGAACCTGGATAAGCTAAAGCTAAGAAATTATTTAATTTTGAATGTAAATTATCTTTATTTGAGAAATCATTATTTTGTAGATATGCACTTATAGCATCATTTATTTTTAAATTATCTGAGTAAGTATATACATTCTTTCGTCTTCTTTTACTATAATAATTCTTGATAAATGTTTGAATAGCAAGTTGTAAAGCACTATTTATTGTTTTTCTATCAGTATAATATTTTTCAAATGCTTTAGAAAATCTTTCTAATCTAAATAAAGCATACTCTTGAATGACAATCATATCATCAGCACTTACTGTATTTCTTTTTACTTTCTTGCTTTTATTTACCATTTCATTAGGGTCAATCAATAGAGTAATAAAATTTTCATTAATGTTTTTGTCATTTTCTAAAACAATATGCAAAACTACTTTATCAAAGTTTTTTGATTTATGGTGATTATGATTAATCCAATTTGAGCTTTTAAGATCAATTTCTGCATCTCCAGTTATAACTTTCCCATCAAAATAAATACTGATATTTTTAAGATCTGGTCCTTCGTAAGGATTAATAAAGCCAGACGACAAGATTTTAAATCTTTTATTATCAATACTATTCCATATCCTTACTGGATTAGAAAGTAATTTCTGAATTGATTCTTGAATATCAACTTCTTTGTATTTTATTTTAATATCATTTAGAATCAAAGTTTAAACTAACCTTATATTTTTTACATTCTTCAACAATTTGCTCATCACTACCAGCAAAAATAATACTTCTTGACACATTTACCAAACTTATTTTCCCACCGTTTGCTTTCATCACATCTTCTGCACTTCCACCTTGAGAGCCAACTCCTGGAATTAAAAATACTCTATCAGGATAATCTTCTCTTAACTTACTTAATTGTTCTGGCTTAGTAGCTCCTGTTACATAACCTAAGTTTTGAGCATCTCCCCATTTTGAAGAAATCTCAAATACATTTTCATATAATTTTTTACCATTACTTTCCAAATTTTGGAAATCTTGTGAACCTACATTAGAAGTCAAACCAAGTAAAAAAGTAAATTTACTGTCAAACTCAAGAAAAGGTTTCACAGAATCTTCACCCATATAAGGAGCAACAGTTACTGAATCAAATCCAAAATAATCATAAACACTTGAAGCATATTGATTACCAGTATTCCCGATATCACCTCTTTTAGCATCAGCGATAGTAAAAATATCTTCAGGAATCATATTCAGAGTTTCTTCGATCATCTTAAAACCTCTCCAACCATATTTTTCATAGAAGGCAAAGTTGATTTTATAAGCAGAAGCATATTCTGAACTTAATTCAATTATTCTTTTATTAAATTTTAAAATAGACTCTGGAGCATATCCAAAAGAGTCTGGAATTTTACTAGCATCAGAATCTAAGCCAACACAAAGCAAGCTCCCTTTTTTCTCAATCGCATCTTTTAATTTTTGATAACTTGTCATTTTTCTAATTTGTAATAATAATACTACAAAATTAAGGAAATTCTTTTGATTATTTGCTATTCCAACTGAATATTAGCACCACTCCATATACTATGAAGATTTTATATGAATAATATTTTACAAAGCTCTTTGATTTTAATTATTTTAAAAAAATTATTCAGGAACTATTTTTTCTGTCATTCAGAGCGAAGCGTGGAATCCAAAAAAAGAGACTGTCTAAAAGTGCTAAATTTCAATAAGTTAACTAAAAAATATTTTATAACTCAGAAATCATTTTATAAAATTCACTCTTCTTAATATAATTTATAGCTTTTTCTTTATCAAAACTTAACTCTGTTTCATTATATGAATTAGGAACATAAATCTCTGTTTTTAAAAAATTAAAATAGAACCTTGTTGTACTCTTACCATCATAATTATTTCTTTTTATATACATTGAATTTAATGCCTTATCAAGACTATCCTTTAAACCAATTTCTTTTTTTAATATATTTTTAAGTTCTAATATAACTATAGTGTTATCAGCTAAATCATTGAACACGTTAGGAAGTAAACTTTGTAAAGCTTTTTCTTTTTCATTCATTTTTTGATATATTGCTGAATATTTAAGTGAAGTATTAATGTCATTTTCTGCATAACCATTTCCACAAAATGTCTTATATGGATAAACAGTATCTGAAATTGAAAGATAAATTAGAGACGAATCATATTGTTCCTTTTTGAAATATATTTCGCTCAAAATTTGACTAACTGAATGTTTTAAATCAGACATATTATCCTCATTTTCCTTATTATCTACTTCTAATATATTTTTAAATATACTTAAAGCATTATCCAATTCGTTTTTATGTAAATAAATCATTCCAAAGGCATAATCAATTCTTATCTTGTTTTCAGAATTCGAATAATTTTCTTTAATATATTTTAATTTTACCAGTGCATCATCATATTTTTCATTTTCAAATAAGTTATACGCTTCTTCAAAATGTTTTACTTCTTCTTCTTCTTGGCCATAAGCTAAGCTAGTAAAAGTTAATACTATTAGTACTATAATAATTTTCATAACAACATCCTTTTCAAATTCTTTATTATTAAATCTTAAATTACAATATTTTACTAAAATTTCAAAATCTACTAAACTCACCCTAAAATCTCTTTCCATCTATCACTTTCAGCAAATCCCTTAATTACTAAATTACGTTTAGTCAAAAAATCAGTCATATATTTAGTTAAAATTATTGAATTAAATGTTTTGCCTATCAATCCAAAAGGCGATTCAAATTCAAAGATGTCTTTTACAAATGTCTTATTATCTCTAAATTCAAAATAATGGTCGTGAGTGAAGTTTTTAAATGCACCTTTTACTTGTTCATCTCTAAAATGATAAGGTCTATCATAAGCCGAAATAATAGATTTTAACTTTTGTCTAATCCCAAAATGAGTTGCCTGCCAAGTAACAGTTTCGCCTAAAGAAATAAGACCAGAAGTTCTCCCATCAATAGCAATTTCATTTGTTTTTGATGTAGATATTTGATGCAAATCAATGCTACGAGATAAATCAAAGCATATTTCTATATCATTTTTTATTTCGGTATCAATTGTTATTATAGGCATAAATGGATAGACGATTCTAATCTAAATTTCTTATTTTCTTTAAAAAAAAGATTATATTTTGTTTTTTTGACAAACTATTTATAATTTTGTTATATGAATGAAAAAAATAAAATTGATTTAAAACGAAGTATTATTAGAATTGCTATTCCTTTTATTGCTATTTTAATTATAAATATTATTAATATTGAAAACTCTACAATTAAAATTGTAGAGTTATTCCTAGCTCTATCTGTCATAATA
>JAUIIX010000079.1 GCA_030431515.1 bacterium | reverse complement strand
ATTGTAGAGATTAATAGCTTCTTTTGGTCATCAAGCTCCAATTGCTCAAAAGATTCAATATTGGCATCAAACTCAGAAGGTTCTACCCGATATGAAATGAAAGGCTCTTCTTTTAATTCCTTCCATCATTGTAACTTACAGAAAACTTAGTTAAATTGCTGATTTTATATTAGATATTAAAGTATTAAAAGAAATAGTCGATATATGTAACTAAAAAGGGATTTAATTTCTACCAAAGGATTGGAAATGAAAATAATATTATTATTATTAATATCTATTAATTTGTTCTCAGCTTATTCAACTACATATTATGTAAATGATGATGCGGCAGGTGCTAATAATGGTTTAAATTGGAATGATGCTTATAATTCATTTCAAGATGCACTCGATATTGCTACTTCTGGCGATGAAATATGGGTCGCTGCTGGAACTTACAAGCCAAGCTATGACTATGGTATAGGTGGAGGTGCTAGATATTATCATTTTAGAATGATAAACGGAGTTTCGATTTATGGAGGATTTGCAGGAACAGAATCTGCAGTTTCTCAAAGAACAGATTTTGGTGATGGAGGTGCTAATGAAACTATTTTAAGTGGAGATTTGAATGGTGATGATATAGTTAATAATCAAAGTACTAATAAATCAGAAAATGTATATCATGTATTTTATCATCCAAATGGAACCGCTTTAAATAATACTGCCGTATTAAATGGTTTTACGATTAAAGGTGGTAACGCAAATGGTGCAGGAAATGATTCTTATGGTGCTGGAATTTATAATAATGATTGTGATGTTACACTAAGTCAATTATTTATAAATAATAATACCGCAACTCGAGGTGGTGGTGTATGTAATATTGCTTCTTCAATTTCATTGAATAGTTCCACTTTTAGTTATAATTGGACTAATACTATGGGAGGTGGAATCTATAGTGAAGGAGTTTCCACCCCCTTTATAACAAATTGTATATTTAATAATAATTATACAAATTTAGGTGCAGGAGTATTTGAATATAATGGACCAAACACTGAATTTAAAAATAATTACTTTTTTAATAATTCTGGTAATGAAGGTGGAGCGTATGGTTCATGGGGAGGTAGTTCAACTTTTACTAATTGTTCATTCTCAAATAATACTGCTTCGAATGGAGGAATGGGATGGATTAGAGGGAACACTGAGTTTTATAATTGTATTTTATTTGGAAATTCAGCAAGCAATTCTGGAAATGAATTGTATGTTTATAATGGAGATATAGCAACTTTGAATTATTCTTGTTATGCAAATGGGATTAATGATGTTCATTTAGATGGAACAGGAAGTATTGTTGAAACTAATAATAATATTACTTCTGACCCACTTTTTGTAGATGAAGCAAGTGATGATTATCGGCTCTCTTTTAACTCACCTTGTATTGATGCAGGAGATAATTATTATAATTCTGAGACTTATGATATTCGTGGTGATGATTATGGACGAAAACTTGGTAAACTAACTGGCACTGCTGGTACTATTGATATGGGTGCTTATGAGTTTAGGGCTGGTTATGATGGGGCTATTTTAAATTTAAGTGTTGGAAGTATATTAGGAGAATCTGCTATTGGGAATGTAAATTTACTTGCAGATGGAGTTCCTTCAATTACTTCCAAAGGAGTAGTTTGGAGTACAAGTTCTAATCCTACAATAGCACTATCTACTAGAACTAATGTAGGTACAGGTAGTTCAAGATTTAATTCAAATATTACGAACCTGATACCAGGAACACAATATTATGCTAGAGCATATATAGTAAATTCTGATGGAACTACTTATAGCGATGAGTTTTCATTTGAAACACAAACGTATGAAGTACCGATAGACGGAAACCAAGATAAAGTAAAAGATGAAGAACAAGATTATATTACTACTTTATTATCATCTAATAGTGTGAATTATATTTCGGTAGTTGCTCCTTCAAGTGGAACAATTAGAGAGGTATCTAATAGACAACAAACTGATGACCAACATTTTATTTACCCTTTTGGTATTACAGAATTCAAAATAAATGCTTCTCAAGCGGAAGTTAAAATTTATTATCACGGAATTCCTTCTTTAGATGGTTATACTTACCGAAAACTATTCCCAGATAACACTTATAAACAATTCGAAAATGTAACATTCTCAACAGAAACCATTGGTGGAAACCAAGTAGCAGTTGCAACTCTAACTCTTACAGACGGTGGACCCGGTGATTATGATGGCATAGTCAATGGTGTTATTTATGACCCAGGTGGACCAGCCCTTCCTATCACAGCCAACATTCCAATTTGGGATTGGTGGTGGGTGCTAATTTTAATACCAAGTACAATTTATATTTATAGAAAAATTGAATTATTATAATTCGATATTAAATATATTCTATTTATAAAAAAAAAGTCGATGATATTATCACCGACTTTTATAGATTAATAATAATTTGAAATTATTTTGTTACGATAAATTTCTTAAATACATCGCCTTTGTTTGTTTCAATAATTACGAAGTAATTACCAGCATTTAATTGATTTATATCAATACTTAATCTACTTGTATTGTTAGATTCATTTGCTATCATCAATTCTGATTTGTTATTATAGATTTTATAGGAATTTGAAATTGCTCCATCTAATTCTATTTCAATTAAGTTAGAACTTGGATTTGGATACAAATTAGACTTATCAGATAATTCTAAATTAACTGAATTAACTAAATCTAATTTAATCGTATTACCATCACTTGTTGCTGCATACAATCCAAATTCTTGCTCACTGGTACCATTTGGCTCATCACCAGGACTAAGGAAACCAGATGTAAATATAAATAAACTTTTCCCTTTGAATAAAGTTAATTCTGCTAAATAAACACCAAATACATTTTCAATATTTGCACTCTCAGTTATTTTAAGCTTTGTATCAATTATATCGTAAGGTGTCCATCCAATTTCATTCCCATAGTCTAAGTACTCTATGATTAATCCATCACTTTCAGCTTCTAACACATCAACAGCAGGTGCATCAGTAGAACCATGATAAGCATTAATCGTTACTATTTCAGGAGATAGTGATTCAGACAAACCATCAGTAGCATATAAACCAAACTCAATATCTCTTCCATCTGCACCAGAGTTAAATCCATCTCCAATAACACCACTAAGTATAAAGACATATTCACTATCCACTTCTAAAGTAGGGATATAAAAAAGATCAATTGCTCCATCATCAACATTAGTACTAGTTGCTGAATTAATCGAAACATTATAATCAGTATCAGCCATTACTGGTAAATATGGAGTAGAACTTCTAAATTCAAAATTATCAATAAATAATTCATCATTAAAATATACATCAACTATTGTTAGTTTTGGGTCAGAAGAGTTATGAATAACTTGAATAGATGCCAATTCATCATTCTCTTCTACTTCTTCTAACTCTATTACTGTACCATTAGCTAATGCTGCAAAAACTGCAATACTATATTTATCTTCGTCAACACCACCATTTTGATTTTCCGGATTAATAAAACCAGAAACAAAAATAGTAGTATTACCCATAGGTGTTGATAAAGGTGCATTATATTTAGCTGCAACTATTTCTTTGTTACCTGCAAGAGTTAAAGTGAAAATATAATCTTCAGTGTCAATTTTTTTAACACCAGAAAACATACCATAATCTAAATTAGAATAAAGAGCATCACCGCTTATATCTGTATAGATGTCAACTGGTGGAGCATCAGAAGATCCATGAAATAAATTAATTTCAATTTTACTATCATCATCTTGAGTAGTATTTGCAGAATTTGAATAAAGATTAAATTCGATATTTCTACTTGGTAATATATTCTCATATCCAGTTGTATCTAAAAAACCATTAGCAACAACAACAAACTCTTGATTTGCAGTTAATGAAGGAAGTTGAAATGTTTTAAATACTCCGTCACTAATTCCTGTTGAAGTTGAAGAATTAATTGAGATATTCACAGTTTGACCTGCAACAACAGGCAAAAATGCTGTTGCATTTCTATATTGTAAATCTTCTGTTAATTTTAATCCATTTATATATAAATCAACATATTCTAATTTTGGATCAGAAGAGTTATGAATAACTTGAATAGAAGCAAAATCTAATTGCGGAATTGGAATAACAAAACCAATTGGTGCAACTGCTAACAATCCAAATCCGTAAGTGCTAACATCTACTCCACCATTTTCGTCTTCAGGAGTAATAAATCCACTCATCATTACTAAAGCACCTGATCCAGATGCTGTTGTCAAAGGAGCATTATACTCACCTATAACAGATTCTTTATTACCAGCTTCAGTTAATTTAATATTATAAAATCCAGCATTTAAACTAATAAAAGTAGATGATTCACCATAGTTTAAATCTTTTACTTGTGGATTTGCAGTATGTTGTTGGCCAGTTTTAGCAATATAAATATCAACTTTTCCAGCATCAGTAACTCCATGATAAAGACTTACATCTATTTGAGTTTGCATATTTGCAACTCTTTTACCTGGTAATACTTTCAAATCTAAGTTTATATCTCTTCCACTTTCACCATCGTTAAATCCAGTACCTACAACACCATTAACAACAATAATATATTCTTGATTATCAGTTAATTTACCAATGTTAAAAGTTTTAATTACATCATTCATAACATCAGTTGATGAAGAATTAGCTACTGTAATCATTATGTCAACTCCAGCAGGGATTGGCACATAAGGTGTAGCAGCCCTATAAGCAAAATTATCTAATTGAGAGATTTTTTGACCATTAATATAAATATCAACAACAGCAGCAGCTGGGTCAGAAGAGTTATGTATCAACTGAACTTGAGCATCAGCAAATAAGTTCGCTGAGGAAAACGTAAGTAACAAAAAGGCAAATGCTAACTTTGAAAAGAACTTCATAGAAAAACCCCTAAAATTTTATTAAATAAACTATTTCTTATTTTTTAAATTATACATACTTAAAGTACGAGTTGACGTTAATATTTCTATATTATTTATTACTTTATATTCTTTTTCTAAAATTAGACCAACACCCTTGGAAAAGTAACACTCTTTGAAAAGAGTTTTAATATTATTCTGCTTGTTAACTTTATAATAATTATACTGATAGCATATAAAAACTACATCATTAACAATAATTTCTTTAGTTTTATCAATTAATAAACATTCTATTTCAAAATTATTATTGCTATTAAAAATATCTTTGAATACTAATTTCTCTTTTTCATTTTTTTGATAATTAAGAATTAAAAATTCCTCTGTTGGAAAAAACTGAGGTATTTTGTACCAAAGACCATACTTGTCAACTCTATAAAAATGATCTAAGAAAGACTCATCACTTTTTAATATTTGAAACCAAAGTTTACCTTTTGAAAAATGTGTAGTAGTAACATCCATAGTGTAATCACTTGTCGATATTAAATTACAATCATCATCAAAATCTTCTTGAATATAACACCAAGTATTTCCTTCACTTAAAGGAAAAAGTTCTTCTTCCAATATCATTGTATCAACATTATTTTCAATTCCTAATGGTTCTTTACAACTCACTAATGTTAATATGATTATTATGAAATAAAACTTTATCAAAATTTCACTCCGAAGAAAATCCCAAATTTGAATGAGCTGTATCTATTATTATTAAAGCTATAATGCAAAGCCGAGTGTTCAATACCTGCATCAAAGTCAAGAGGGAATATATTATAAAATTCTCTTCCTAATCTAACCCTGTTGTAAACTCCTGAAAATTCTGTATTAGTTCCGACTGAAGTATAAACAAATATTTTATCTAAAATATTATATTTAACAACTGCACCAATATTTGTAAAGTTAGGTCTTTGAGTATAAATCAACGTTCTATTAAATTCATCATCTTCTTCAAACTTTTGTAGAAATGTTTCTTGTTGAATTTCAAGTCCAAGTTTAAATTTATCAGTTACTTTATAAAGAGCATTGAAACCTAATTGATTAAATGAACTTAACTTCTCTGGGTTCATAGTGCTACTTTTTAAATCAAAAGTAGGGAAGAAGTTAATAGTAAATTCAAAATTAGATAATTCTTTTAAACTTAAATTATTGTATTCTTTATTTTCAAAATCATTCAAAGTATAATTGTTTAAATTTGTAATAGATAAAGAATTTTCAAAAATATCACTCTCATTAATTTCAATCACATTTTGAAATGAGAATTTACTTTTCTCTGGTGTTTCATTTTTCAAATTTGAATCAAAATATTCTTTTAAATCATCTTTATTATCAAAATATTGCATATTTCCATTATTACCAACTGCTACAAATTTCTCTTTATAAATATATTTTACAATATTATTTGAGTTATTATTTAGATTGTTTTTATTGATTTTAGCTAACTTGTTGTTTTTATCCATACCATTATTTAAGTCATTATTCTTGTTAGTTTCAATTACATTATTAATTTGCGGACTTGTAAATGTTGCTAAATTATTTTTGCTATTGGTCAAATTATTCTTGTCGTCATCATTAAAAAAGTAGTTGTAAGTAAATACAAACATTAATGTAGTCATCACTGCTGGAACAGAATACCGAATAAAATTACTCTGTAAAAAAGGTAAAGCTCCAAAGAAACCAGTTTTCTTAAACCCTAATTGTGTAAAAACTTGGTTAACACTTTCAGCACTTGGTTGAAAATATGAATTACCTGTTACAAATGAGTTTTCTATCTCAATAAACTTCTTCAATTTTTGTTGAGCTACTTCATTATTTGCTAATTCATTGAAAAGAGACTTATCCATTTCTGGAGTACTACTTCCATCAATAAATTCTAATATTAGTTCATTTATATTCATTATTTATCCTTGAACTCTAAATCTTTAATATATGGGTCAAGAATTTCAAGCAACTTAACTCTTGCTCTGTTAACTCTTGTTTTTGCCCCTTCTAATGTCAAATCCAATACATTTGCTACTTCTTCAAACTTCATTCCATCAATTTTTTTAAGTACAAATGCTTCTTTATACTTATCATCCATCAAATCTAATGCTCTCATTACAATCTCAAGTAACTCTTGATTCTCATAAAAATTCTCTTCATTCACAATCTTATGAAAATCTTCAACCTCTACATTATTCTTTTTATCACGTTTGTAATTCAAGCAAAGATTTCGAGATATTTTAATCAAATAACTTTGAAGATTAGTTATTTCAGCACCATTTCTTACATTGTTATAAAATCTAATAAAAGTTTCTTGAAATATATCTGCACTATCGTCGGCATCACCTATAACTGTTCTAACATAAGCATTTACGTTATAAGAGTACCTATCAAAAATTGCCTCAAAAGCTTTTTCAGAGATTCTTTTTTTATCTCTAAGCAAATCGACTAATTCTGAATCAGATTTAATTTTGTAGTTTTTATGGATTTGTAATTTCATCTTATAGAATAGACACTTTAATTGTGATTTTGGTTCAAAAAGGTTAAAAAAATAATTAATTAATATTAGAATTTATAATCTTAAAGAAAAATATTTAACTATTTTGAATTAAATCTTTAATTTTAATAGCTTTCTCAAAATGATCAAGTTGATGCTTTAATATCCACCATTCGGCAAATCAAATAATTGAGATGGATTGTCATTTTTATTTGAGAAAAAAGCATAAAAGGAAAGTCCTACATTATCCCCTTTTTTAAGGATTTTTTCATCACAGATACTTAATATCTTATCTTTTAATTCTTGAGTCATAAATGTTTAATTTTAAATATTATTTTTTTTAAATTTACTTCTTTTAGTATATTTTATGTCATCATATATTAAACTTAATATTAAAATTGCGGCAGCAATTATCAAAGTATAAAAATTCATATTTAATTTTGAATAGCAAAAGCCACCAATAATTCCGCCTAAAAAGAAAAATAAAATGATATAAATTCTAAGTTTAATAACTGCTTTAATTTCTTTTCGTGCTATCTTATCTTTTTTAAATATTAAATGGGAAAGTTCAATCCCCATATCAGTAAATAGCCCAGTTAAGTGAGTTGTTCTAACAACAGCGTTTGATATTTTTGTTACAAAAGAGTTCTGTAAACCCATTGAAAAAAGTAACATACAAGCAATCAAATTATAATAATTGATGCCATAAAAATCATATAATAAGACTATAGAAATCAAGATTAAGGATTCAATTAAAATTGGAATTAAATAGACATTCATTTTTTTATTAAATCTAAAGAGTTCTATTAATAATGCAGAAGAAAATGAACCAGCTAAAAATGATGCTATGTAAATTAAAAAAATAGTTCCTGGCCAAAACTCTAATCTATCAACATCATAAATAAATTGTGCAAAATGACCAGTAACATTTGTAGTTAATTGTTGAATAGATAAGAAGCCAGTAACATTTACAATACCAGCAACTAAAGATAAAACTGTTGCTATTTGTAAATTATGTTTTTTTGTTCTGCTTTTCCCTTGATGTCTAAACATTACACTCAATTCAAGTTATAAAATATCATTTTAAATAATAAAATAAATGATTTACAAAATTACTAATAAGAAATTAAATAATAAACAAAACCCGACAGTTTTAGCTGCCGGGTGAATTTTATATTAGAACTTATAATTTATCGAAGCATTTATACTTCGACCTGGTGCGACAATACCAGATGAATAAGTCATATATCTCAGGTCAGTTAAATTATCTAAACCTAAGAATAACACAAGAGATTCATTAAATGAATAAGAAGCTCTAATATTAAGACTCAACCAAGATTGAAAATAAAGACTACCTTGATTATTAATTGAATATAAATGTGGTTTTTTCAATTCACTTAAAGCTAATTCAGAATTGTTTAAACTTCCATTATAATTTGCAAAAAATTCTAAATTTAACTTAGAATATTTCCAATTCAATTTAGTAGAACCAAATAATGGAGCAGCGTGTCTTAGTGGACTCCAGTCACTACCATCATATTCCTCACCTTTTTGATAGTTTATTTTACTATTCAATTCAAGGTTATAAGGTAATTCAATTTTTACTCCTACTTGCACACCACCAATATAGGCATTATCTAAATTTTGAACTGCTTGAACTTGTGATAATTCGCCTTCATACATTATTGAATCAAGTCCATTCAAATTATAGTCACGGATGCTCATCACATTATCTAAAATTGTATAATATACTGAAGCATCAAAGTATATTTTTTCAAATAATAATCCAGCAAAACCTAACTCTGCATTATAAGCAATTTCAGAACTTAAATTCGGATTTGGAATAACTACAGACCCAGTTTGAGAATCAAATACTTTGGCAATGTCATCTATATTTGGAGTTCTAAATCCAGTTGATAAATTAATAAATGAATGAAATTTATCGTTAAATTTGTAAACGGAACCAATGCTTCCAGATAAGGCACCATCATTAATTTTTGCTTCAGTAAATTCAAAATCAAAAAAATCATCATTAAATTCAGAATTTATTATAAACTGAGAGTATCTTATTCCAAAATTAACAAGTGATTTGCTGCTAATATTATACTTACCAGTAAAATAAGCCGCCATAGAAGTCCAATCAGAACCATCTGGATATCGTGTAGCTGTAGGACTAATTGTACCATCATTAACATTTGTTTCAAATGCTTTAGATGAAATATCATTCCTAATATACTCGACACCATAAGATAAGTCTAATTTATTTATTTTCTTATTCAAATCCAAATTAACAGATATTGCTCCTACTTTTTCTGTTTTATTAGCTTCAGCACTCTTACCATATCCACGAGTAATTCTGCTTTCTTCAAATGTCTGATACGCTACAATCAACTTTGCAAGATCATAAAAAGAATTTTGAGTATAATTTGTTAATTTGATATTAGAAAGTGACCAAACTTGAGGACCATAATCCCATCTACTATCCCTAAGAGCTTCATCTTTATATTCAATTAATCTATCATATCGGGGGATATTAGAAGTTTCAGAATAATGAAAGCCACCTTCTAATTCTGTATCATTATTAACCTTGTATTTCACTTTTTGCATAAAGTTATATTGACTAAAGCCAGTGTTAACTTGCTCATAAGGGTTAGAGTTTTTTATTGTAGTATCTATTCCATTCACAACAGTTTGATACTCATTTCTTAGAAAATGAAGATTGTCTTTATTTCCATTTTCGCCCATTATCATATTGTCGTATTCTGATATCGAAAAACTAGAAACAAATGCTATTTTATTATTTCCATAATTCAAATCAATATGCCCAGTTTTTTCGAAATTAGCACTATTAGTTCTTAGCATAGCATTTCCACTCAAATCCCAACCAGCAAAATTATATCTTGGAGATAAAGTATGAAAATCCATAACTCCTCCAATCGCATCAGACCCATACATTACTGAACCAGGTCCAAATAAAACTTCAGAATTTTCTATCGCATTAGCATCAAGTGAAATTACATTTTGCAAATTACCACTTCTGAAAATTGCATTGTTCATTCTAACACCGTCAACTACAAGTAATACTCTGTTAGTAGCAAAACCCCTTATCATCGGAGAGCCACCACCCATTTGCGATTTCTGCACGTATACGAAGTCAGTCTGACCAATTAAATCTGCACTTGTTTGAGGATTTCTAAAGCTAATTTGTTCTTTACTAATACTTTCAACCCTTGAAGATAAATCAATTTTTGTTTGTTCCCATTTATTTGCTGACATTACTATCTCATCTAATTCATAGATAGTAGAAATTAAATTTACTACGTATCCTTCACTTATATCTTTTGTAGCAATACGTAATTTTTTATAACCTGATGAAAAAATATTAATCGAATCTAAATCCATAAATTGATCAACATTTACTTCACCTTTTTTATTACTTTTAATAT